>NZ_JAWOWP010000007.1:72383-213997 GCF_033340555.1 Vibrio sp. 1069 | reverse complement strand
AAGTTGTACTTTTTTGCGCTTAACATACAGAGCATTAGCCAGAATCATTTTTGATCGATTATCCTATTGGAAATGCTCCCACGAATTGTAATTCAAAATGAAAAATTACCAACTGGTTTTAGCCTCAACTTCCCCTTTTCGTAAACAACTGCTTGAAAAGCTCTCACTACCATTCGTTTGTTTATCACCTGATTGCGATGAAACACCTTTTGACCAAGAAACGCCAACTGAACTTGTGCAGAGACTGGCCCAAGAGAAAGCAATATCTTGCCAGACGGATAAAGCAAGTTTAGTTATCGGCAGTGACCAAGTTTGTGTCATTAATGGTGAAATCGTTGGCAAGCCTTTAAATAGAGATAACGCGATAAATCAACTTTTGGCTCAAAGTGGAAAAGTCATCACTTTCTATACTGGTCTTGCGGTACATAACACCGTGACAAACCATACAGAAGTCGGCTTTGATTCTTTCGAGGTGCACTTTAGAGATTTAACGCTTGAACAAATCGAACGCTACGTCGACAGGGAAGAACCTTTTTACTGCGCAGGCAGCTTTAAAAGCGAAGGCATGGGAATTTGCTTGTTTACGAAATTAGTTGGTAAAGACCCGAACACACTTGTCGGACTACCATTGATTGATTTGATTGATATGTTGCATGTTCAAGGACTCGATGTCCTTTAACCCAAATACGATAAAAGGGAGCCTGTGGCTCCCTTTTGCATCCGCGAGGAAAACATGGTTACGCGTTTCTTAAACCCGCCAACACTTTTTCTAGTTTCGGTTCCATCGGTGCGTTGATTTCCATCCACTCATCATTTGATGGGTGTTGGAACTTGATGTTTGCCGCGTGTAGGAACAAACGATCTAAACCAACTTGACCTGTATAAGCATCAAAGCGGCGATCACCGTAGCGATCATCCCAAGCGATTGGGTGACCAGTGTATTGCGTATGAACTCGGATTTGGTGAGTTCGACCAGTAATCGGACTCGCCTGAATCAATGTAGCTTGTTCGAACTTTTCCAAAATCTTAAAACGCGTTTCTGACGGCTTACCATTAGGGTTAACACGAACAATACTGTTCACTTCGTTTTTGAGCAGTGGCGCGTTCACAACCTTACAACTGCTTTTCCATTGCCCCATGACAAGAGCTAAGTAAAACTTCTTTACTGTCTTTTCACGAAACTGGGCTTGCAAGTGACGAAGTGCAGAACGCTTCTTAGCAACCAGCAAAATCCCTGAAGTATCACGGTCAATACGATGCACAAGTTCAAGAAAGCGAGCTTGAGGACGCAGAGCCCTAAGCGCTTCAATCGCACCAAACTTTAAACCACTGCCACCATGCACAGCGGTGCCAGATGGTTTGTTTAGAATCAACATATGATCATCTTCGAAGATAATCATATTTTCCAACTCAGCGACTTTGTTAAGTTTCGTACTTGGTGCGACATCGTCATCTTTTTTCTCGACGGTAACCGGTGGAATACGAACGAGATCGCCTGCTTTTAACTTGTACTCTGCTTTTATACGCTTTTTATTTACGCGCACTTCGCCCTTACGCACAATTCTGTAAATCATGCTTTTAGGAATGTCTTTTAATTGGTTGCGCAAAAAATTATCAATGCGCTGACCCGCCATATCTTCGTCAATGTCGACGAACTGGACTTTTGTTCTTATTTCGTTCATGAGCCGTATTGTAAACTCAATTTCGTGCGACTTCACATTATTCTTGTCGTAAAAGAAACACTCGGTGGCACATACTGGTCTAAATTTCGCCAAGCTTTTGTTTAAATTATTAAAACTCTCAATCAAGTTCTCAATTTGTTTTCTGTCTTGAACAGTTTGCACATCTCAATTGCTTATGAAACAGCCAGTTATAAAATAGAAATTTTGAGTTTAGCGGCAAATTTTCTATCGTTTGCGTGAAAGCAGATTGCTGATAGCCACGCGCACTGCTATAGTTCACAGCTGCTAAGGAAGGTTTGGTTACATTTTATTCATTACCAATCATTTATCCTCAAGCAATGTGAGTAGATCGTTGAAGGTCGAGTGCAGCATTGGCGTGAGACACATCGAATTCAACACTCTTGCCACCCTACTCCTCGCATATTCACGTTGAGTACCTACCGCCCAAATAGCGGGTCACAAGTCTACGTTTCCAACAGAAACCACAAGAGGCTTGTGATGACTGAAGTGCCCGAGAGCATCCCCTTCCAGCCGGGAGGCTGCAAAATACAAGCCATGGGATCAGGCACCGTGAAAGAGCGAAAAAACAGTGGCAAGTCGACAAGAAAGATATAAAAGAAAAGACAACGAGAATTTTCAATGAAAAGAATGTTAATTAACGCAACTCAAAAAGAAGAGTTGCGTGTCGCTCTGGTTGATGGCCAGCGACTTTTCGATCTTGATATCGAGAGTCCAGGTCATGAATCTAAAAAAGCGAATATCTACAAAGGACGTATCACACGTATCGAACCAAGCTTAGAAGCCGCATTTGTTGATTACGGCGCCGAGCGTCACGGTTTCCTCCCTCTCAAAGAAATTGCCCGCGAATATTTCCCTGAAGGTTACACCTACCAAGGTCGTCCAAGCATCAAAGAAGTGCTAACGGAAGGCCAAGAAGTTATCGTTCAAGTGGAAAAAGAAGAACGTGGAAGCAAGGGCGCAGCTCTTACTACTTTCATTTCTCTTGCTGGTAGTTACCTTGTTCTGATGCCTAACAACCCTCGTGCTGGCGGTATTTCTCGTCGAATCGAAGGTGACGAGCGTACTCAACTAAAAGCCGCATTAAGTACTTTGGAACTGCCTCAGGGCATGGGCCTAATCGTACGTACTGCTGGCGTTGGCAAGAGTGCTGAAGAGCTTGAGTGGGATTTGAATGTACTACTTAACCACTGGGGTGCAATCAAAGGTGCAGCGGACTCTAACCCTGCTCCATTCTTAATCCACCAAGAAAGTAACGTTATCGTTCGTGCAATCCGTGACTATTTGCGTCGTGATATTGGCGAAATCTTAATTGATAGCAACACCATCTACGAACGTGCAAAAGAGCACATTCAATTGGTGCGCCCTGATTTCCTTAACCGCGTTAAGAAATATGAAGGCGAAGTTCCACTATTCAGCCACTACCAAATCGAAAGCCAAATTGAATCGGCTTTCCAACGTGAAGTGCGTCTGCCATCTGGTGGTTCTATTGTTATTGACCCGACTGAAGCACTAACGTCTATCGATATCAACTCTGCTCGTGCAACCAAGGGCGGCGATATTGAAGAAACAGCTCTAAACACGAACCTAGAAGCAGCCGACGAAATTGCTCGCCAATTGCGTCTACGTGACTTAGGTGGCTTAGTGGTTATCGACTTTATCGATATGACCCCAGTTCGTCACCAACGAGAAGTAGAAAACCGTCTACGTGAAGCCGTTCGCCTTGACCGCGCTCGTGTACAAATCGGTCGTATTTCTCGCTTTGGTTTGTTGGAGATGTCACGCCAGCGCTTGAGCCCTTCTCTAGCAGAAGCAAGCCACCACATCTGTCCTCGCTGTAGCGGAACTGGTGTCGTTCGCGACAACGAATCTCTAGCACTTTCTGTACTTCGTTTAATTGAAGAGGAAGCGCTAAAAGACAACACAGCACAAGTACTTGCAGTCGTACCTGTGCCAATCGCCTCTTACTTATTGAACGAAAAACGTCGTTCAGTAAACCATATCGAACGCATTCAAGAAGTGAAAATTACGGTTGTTCCTAACTCTGATATGGAAACACCGCACTTTGAAGTTATCCGTGTTCGTGAAGGCGAAGAGTTCGATCTGATTTCTTACTTACTTCCTAAGAAACTGGAAGCAATGAAAGAAGCAGAAGGTAAAGAGCCAGCGGAAGTTGACGTAAAACCAAAACGAATTGAAGAGCCAGTTCTTAAAGGCTTTGCTGCTCCGTCTCAAACCGCACCTGCACCAGCAGCTAAACCAGCTCCTGAGGCGAAGAAGAAAGAACAAAACGTTGAACAAGAAGAGAAACCTGGATTGTTCAGCCGTCTGTTTAAAGCACTTGGTAGCTTCCTATTCGGTGGTTCTGAAGAAACAAAAGAAGAACAGAAACCTCAGGAAGAGAAAAAACCAAATCGCGATAATCGACGTAATAAGCGTGATCGCAACGATCGTCGTCGCAATAACAACCAGCGCGATAATCGTGATAATCGTGATAACCGCGACAATCGCGATAACCGACGTCGTCGTAAGCCTCGTGATGAGCAAGCGAATGAGCAAAACGAAGCTCAACAACAAACCAATAAACAGCAAAACCGCAACCAAAAGCGTAAGCCTAAAGCTCAACAAGCAGACAAAGCCCAAGAGCAAAAAGCAAATGCAAAAGTAGCGGAAAAAGGCCTGCAGCTAGCGGCGGAAGCTCGAACTGAAACAAAACCAGAAGAGAGCAAACCAAAGCAACAAAACGCGAAAGCAGAAAAAGTGAAGGAGCGTCGCCAACGTCGCAAACTGAACAAGTCTGTACGCGTTAAAGACCAAGAAGCGGTTGAGAAGAAAGCAGAAGAAACGGCGGTTAAGACTCAAGAAACGGTTGAAACCAAAGTTGAGAAGCCAACAGAAGCAGCGGTAGAAGCACAACAAGACAACAAGCAAGCAGAGTCTAAGCAACGTCGTAATCGTCGTTCGCCACGTCACCTGCGTGCAAGCGGCCAGCGTCGTCGCCGTGGCCGTGATCGCCGCCCTAACCCGTTCCGCCTACGTAAGGGAGGTGTCGCTTCTCCTGAAATGGCTATGGGTAAAGTAATGCCACGTTACATTCCGAAACCAGCACCTAAGAAGGAAGAGCGAGTTAAGGAAGAAGCTGTAGCAGCAGTACCTACAATCCAAGGTGGCTTTGCGTGTCCAGAAATGGCAATGGGTAAAGTGATTATTCGTCGCGAGCAACCTGTCGTAACAGATGCGCCAGTTGTTGAACACAAGGTTCAAGAAACCGTTGAAGCGAAAGTGGAAGCTCCAGTAGTAGAAGCACCTGTTGTTGAAACAGTAATCGCAGAAAAAGCTGAATCGGCAGTAGTAGAAACAGCATCGGTAGAGCCTATCGTTGAAACTCCTGTAACTGAACATGCTGAACCGGTTGATGCCATTGTAGAAACGGCACCTACTGAAGAGCCTATCGTTGAAGCAGCAAAAGAGATTGTAGCCGAAGCGCCAGTAGATAAACCAGAGCCTAAAGTCGAAGCCATTAAAGTTGCTGCTAAGCTAAACGCTAGCGCACCGATGACGAAAGCACCTGGCCCTCAAGAGCTACGCGAAATCACGGTTGCAGCAGCGCCGTTCAAAACCGAACGTTACCAAGCTAAAGGTGCAGGTAGCCAAGTGGCTAAAAACCGTGCATCGGCAGAGATGACAAAGCCTAACTTTAACTAGGCTAAATCATTACGTTCAACTGCTTAACGGCATAAATAAATTAAAGGCTACCATCTGGTAGCCTTTTTTATCTTCATATTTGCCCAATAAATTGTTCATATAAATACCAATTCGTGATCACATTTGTACGCCATTATTCGTATCATTCTTGAACTTAATCACACTTTTCGGTAGCATGCGCCGACTCAAGTTTTCGACACCATTCTGATGCTGCTCTTTTAATACTACGGTTTACACTGCAATGTTTGATTAAAAATCAACCTTCCAGTGGCTTGTGCAAATACGAATATGTGTCGGGTTTAACTCATTGCAAAGAGAACTTAAAAACAAACATGTTCGAATTTCCCCAATTTTCTAAGCACTCCGTAAAAAATGATGTGCTATCAGGCTTAACCGTTGCGCTAGCATTGGTTCCTGAAGCTGTCGCATTTGCGTTCGTCGCAGGCGTAGATCCGATGGTCGGTCTTTACGCTGCATTCATCGTTGGTCTTATTACTTCCATTTTCGGTGGTCGTCCTGGCATGATTTCTGGTGCAACAGGTGCCATGGCAGTCGTAATGGTTTCGCTTGTCGCGACTCACGGTGTCCAGTACCTATTCGCAGCCATCATGCTCGCTGGTATTCTTCAAATTGCCGCTGGTATGTTTAAATTGGGTAAGTTCATCCGTATCGTACCTCACCCTGTGATGATCGGTTTTGTGAACGGTCTGGCTATTGTTATCTTCCTAGCTCAGTTGGGTCAGTTTAAAGCGCCAGACATCAACGGCATGCTTACTTGGCTACCACAAGACCAGATGCTGCTAATGCTTGGTTTGGTTGCGCTGACTATGGCAATCATTCACTTTCTACCAAAAATCACAACAGCTGTACCCTCTTCACTTGTTGCGATCGTAACGGTGACGGCTTTAGTGGTTGGCTTGGATCTGGAAACTCGCACTGTTGTTGACTTCCTGCGTACAATGTCTGGTGATGAAGCTGCAACACTCGCAGGTTCACTACCAACCTTCTCTATTCCTGCGGTACCATTTACACTAGAGACACTACAAATCATTCTTCCATACGCGATCATTCTCGCGGCCATTGGTCTAATTGAATCTCTACTAACACTGACAGTTTTAGATGAGATGACGAATACTCGTGGTCAATCTAACCGCGAATGTATCGGTCAAGGTATGGCAAACATGACGTGTTCTGTGTTTGGCGCAATGGGTGGTTGTGCGATGATTGGTCAGTCGATGATCAACGTAAACTCAGGTGGTCGCGGCCGTCTATCTGGTATCGTTGCGGCTATCGCTCTATTGATGTTTATCTTATTCGCTTCTTCGCTAATTGAAATGATCCCACTCGCTGCTCTGGTTGGTGTGATGTTCATGGTTGTCATTGGTACATTCGAATGGGCAACATTTAAGCTAGCACGCCGCGTACCGAAGCAAGACTTCTTCGTTATTGTTCTTGTGACCGTTGTTACTGTTCTTACTGACCTTGCTGTTGCCGTAGCGGTTGGTGTTATCGTTTCTGCATTAATGTTTGCATGGCAACACGCTAAGCACATCTATGCCGACACGTGCTTAAACGAGGAAGGTTCAAAAGAGTACAAGATTCACGGCCCTATTTTCTTTGGCTCTGCGGCTAACTTCCTGGAGTTGTTTAACGCGCCTGAAGATCCAAAAGATGTGATTGTCGATTTTGCAGACTCTCGCGTGACAGATCACTCTGCAATTGAAGCCATTGAAACACTGGCTGAGCGTTACAATGCTCAAGGTAAAACGCTGCACCTTCGTCACCTAAGCCCAGATTGTCGTAAACTTTTGGACAAAGCTGGCAGCTTGGTTGAAATTAACGTGAAGGAAGACCCAAGCTACAAAGTCGCAACCGACATACTAGCGGGTTAACACGAATAAAAAGGGATGAGCTGAGCTCATCCCTTTTTCTATTGTCTTCAAGCACGGCGATTACAGCTTCTTCAAAATTGCGTCTGATGCCTCTTCGATTAAATCAAGCACCAGTTCAAAGCCATCTTCCCCACCATAATATGGGTCCGGGACTTCGTCGTAACCTGACTCAGAATGACTTAAAAATAACGATACTTTGTGTCGATACTTCAACGGACAAATATCCAATAAATCGGCCAAATTTGCTTTATCTGCGGCTAATATAAGGTCAAACTTTTCAAAGTCATCAATGGTGACTTGGCGCGCTTGCATTCCTTTAAAAGAATAACCTCGCTGCTTTCCTGCTGCCATCGCTCTTGAATCCGGTCGGTTTCCTGCGTGGTAGCCAATTGTACCTGCCGAATCAACCTCTACTTCAACGCCTAGCTTTTGAGCTTTCGCTCTTAACACTGCCTCTCCAGTTGGTGACCGACAAATGTTTCCCATACAAACAACAAGTATTTTCTTCATTTTATTCCCTGAATTATCGGTGGTTTTTCTTCACGATATGTTGGTCTATCATAGCGAGATAAATCAATGAACCCAAATTAGCTTGGGCACAGCACGAAAAGGAATTGAGGAAGTATTATGTCTATCGAAGAAAATAAAGAAGCACGCCATAAAGCTCGCCAACAAAAAGTCAAAGAACAGGTAGACGCAAAAATCGCTGCTGCTAAAGAGGAAAAAGGTCTGCTACTGATCATTACCGGAAATGGTAAAGGTAAATCGACATCAGGATTCGGTACGATCGCACGCGCAGTGGGTCATGGTTTGAATTGTGCTGTCGCGCAGTTTATTAAAGGTACTTGGGACAACGGTGAGCGCAACCTACTTGAGAAACTCGGCGTTGAATTCCAAGTAATGGCAACCGGCTTTACGTGGGAAACTCAAAACAAAGCCGCTGATACCGAAGCAGCGCAAGGCGTATGGCAAGAATGTAAGCGCATGCTGCAAGACGACTCTATCGATGTCATCTTGTTTGACGAGCTAACTTATATGGTGAGCTACGGCTACATCGACTTAGACGAAGTGGTCGAAGCACTGAGCAACAGACCTAAAATGCAGTCGGTTATTATTACTGGGCGTGGCGCACATCGAACCCTGATTGAAATGGCCGATACCGTTTCTGAAGTGAAAAATGTAAAGCACGCATTTGAATCTGGCGTAAAAGCCCTCAAAGGCGTCGATTGGTAACACTCGCAGAGTAATTTAAAAAGGGTTGGCAAAATGCCAACCCTTTTGATTTTCACGCACGGTTAGTTGAAAAGATTCTTCAATAAACCATCGACCGCATCTTTGGTTTTCTCGTCTTTGATTTTGTCCGTTAGCTTCTCCACGCCACGATCGATTTCTTTTTGAGCTTTCTGCTTCAGAACATCATCGAATACGAGCTTGAATTTAGGATCTGCCCACTTACCAGACACATTGATTGGAATCGTGATGTCTTTCAGCTCATCTATATCTTTACCGCCCTGGCCTTCTAGGCTGCCTACAACTGACGTGCTGATAGTAAAGTCGACTGTTTCATTGATGTAGTTTGCGGTACCTTTACCACGAACACGTAACAATGGAGACTGAGCTTGCATATTATCCGTTGATACAACACCTTTGTTGAGTTTCAATGTCGCCGTCATCGCACTGAAGTCTGTTTTCTTAGCTACATTGGTGCCTTCAACTTTTTGCCCTTTAAATTTCGCATAGTTTTCACGAATCAACTGAGCAACGTTGATGCCATTCACCGCACCGTCAGCAAAATTGATAACAACCGTACCAGATAGATTCTTCTTGATACCGGTAGGCGTGAGACTCTTACCTGTAACATTCACATCAATGTTACCTGTCCCTTCAAGTTTGTCGTTTTCAGCAACGTCTATAAGTAGCGGTTGAACTTTCACGCCTTTGATTGACTTTTTAACACTGTAAGTCGCTGGTGATTGGCGTGCATCTAACTTCGCTGTCGCTGAGATTGAGCCTTGGTACAACTTCGAACTAAAAGATGTAAGCTCAAACACGCCACGATTTACAGTGAAGCTCGTTTTTACCGCTTCCATCTTCGCATTTGCCGCTTTGAATTTGTCGATGGTAATGTCACCCTTTACATCTAACGTTTTCAACGCAGACAAATCAGGCTCAACCTCAGGTCCGGCAGGAGCACTCTCGCCACCAGAAGCAGGCTTATTACCTTCGGCAGCTTGCTTATCTAACCCTAAGAACTCATCAAGATCGATATTGGGGCTATGGAGAGCAAAGCGTACTTTAGGAATATCACCGAGTGCCACATCAGCCTTACCATCTAAGGCGATAGCATTCGCTGTTAACTTCTCTAGAACAAAACTCAGATGGTTTTTCGTTAGGTCGAAAGACAGATCAGACACCATGTCGACTTTCATCGGGGACTGAGGTAAGGCATCACCCTCAAAAGTCGATTTAAGAGTTAACTTATCCAACTGTACTTTGCTGATAGCCTTGTCCACGCTAAGTTGACCAGCACCCTGCATATCTAACTTCATACCACCAGCGTCACCCTTAATGGCATAAGTCAGGTTATTTACTTTATCGAATTCAAACGTGTCTAAACCGATCGTTGCCGATTCAATTTTATTGGCAGGGTCAGAGTATGTCGCATCAAAGTTGATGTTCTTTAGCGCGTAGTTTGCCAAACCTTTTTCTAGCTTAAAGTCTGCCTGACCTTTCGCGGTGAACTTTTGGTCGTTCATTTCGCCCTTCACGCCAAAATCAGCCGTTGTCCAGTTGTCAAAAGCGAATTCGGAAAGGTTTAATGAAATATCATAAAGTTTGGTGTAACTACCGGCTTGCTTATCCTGCATTTCTAATGAACCGTTAGAAACCGTAACGCCAGCAAGATTAATACTCCACTCAGAACCAGAAGTTTGCGTTTCACCATTTTGCGTAGGCGCAGCATTGCTCTCTTGTTCTGCTTGTTGTGTTTGGGCTTTCGTCAATGCATCAATATTCTTGCTGCCATCTTTCTTGGTTTCAATGTAGAACTCAGCACCATCAAGCGTGACGTTTCCAATTTCAAGCTGTTGACTAAAAAGTGGCATAACAGAGATGTCTATACCAACGGTATCAACTTTGAATAAATTGGGTTTACTAAAGCCTTGTGGGTTTCGCAATTCTGTATGTCCCAACTCAAAGCCAATCGATGGGAAAAATTGCCAACTGATATCCCCTTCAATCACCAACTCTAATCCCGTTTGCTTTTGCGCTTGCTCAACAATAAGGGGTTTAAACTGATTCGGATTGACGAAGATGGTTAACGCTAAAATTGCGACCAAAATGACCACAATCGGTATTGCTAGAATTAAGAGCAGTTTCTTCATTTGTTTTTCCTTGCTCGAGTGTTTTTACAATTATAAGCGCAGACTCCATTTGCCGCTGACAGTTCCACAAAAGCGTGAAAAGTGTCTGGTTTTAACCTGCAACTGACTAATTTAAAAACAAAAAAAAGAAGTGGCACTTAAGGTGCCACTTCTTCTCCTAAAAATAAAGCGATATAGCCGTCTATAGGCTTAAGCTTTCAAAAGTCTTGCAATGTGAGCTTTTAATACATCAATTGCGATACGGTTTTTACCACCGCGAGGAACAATAATGTCCGCATATTGCTTAGAAGGTTCGATAAACTGCATGAACATCGGACGTACTGTTTGTTGGTATTGCTTAAGAACAGACTCCATAGTTCGGCCTCGTTCTTCCACATCACGCTTAACACGGCGAAGCAAGCAAATATCTAACGGTGTGTCCATAAATACTGTCGCATGCATCAAATCACGAAGACGAGGGTCTGTAAGAAGAAGGATACCTTCTAGAATGATCACCTTTTTAGGTGTCATTGTGGTGGTGTTAATTGTTCTTGTGTGCTCAGTGTAGCTGTACTCAGGCACTTCTACTGCTTCACCACGTACCAATTTTTCTAGGTGCTCACACAGTAGGTCGTGGTCCAACGCACTCGGGTGATCGTAGTTCGTCTTTACTCGCTCTTCCATGCTTAGGTGGCTTTGGTCGTTGTAGTAGCAATCTTCCGTGATGACACCGATTTGATGATCGCCTACTTTCGCGCGAAGCTCATTATAAATAGTGCTCGCGATCAGACTTTTTCCAGAAGCAGAAGCGCCAGCAATACCTACGATGACGCATTGATTATTATCAGACATTAGTTTGCACCCGATGATGATTTCTAGTCACATAAAAAGATAAACTGCTTGATTATAGGGAGTTCACCCCATAGTTACTAGTTGGAATTAGGGTTTAGTCATAAGTTTCTGCCTGCTCAGAGGATTACCCTCCGAGCAAACGTTAAAATGTGCAATTATCAACCAACAGGCATAGTAAACTTAGTTCACCATTGTAAAGCTAATCGCATCTGGTTTTGCTTTGCCTTGCCAAAACATCGTGCTACATACGCGATCGGCAAGTTGCTTATAATACCCTGCATGCTCACTTTCTGGGCGTCTTGCTACCGTTGGCACGCCAGCGTCAATATCTTCTCGCATAGAGATATGAAGCGGAATTTGTCCTAACAATGCTAAGCCAAATTCTTGCGACATTTTTTCAGCTCCGCCCATACCAAAAATATGCTCTTTCGCGCCACATTGACTACAAATGTGATAACTCATGTTTTCCACAACACCAATAACCGGGACATGGACTTTGTTAAACATTGCCGCTCCCTTCCTTGCATCGGCAAGGGCTAAATCTTGCGGCGTTGTGACTAGCACGCTACCTGTTACCGGAATTTGTTGTGACAGAGTCAATTGAATATCCCCCGTACCTGGCGGCATATCAATCACCAAATAATCCAAATCTGGCCAATCTGTTTCAGTTAATAACTGCGACAATGCTTTTGAAGCCATTGGACCGCGCCATATCGCCGCTTCTGATTTATCCACCAAATAACCGATAGAATGAGTATAGATGCCGTGAGCAAAAATGGGTTCCATCCACTTGCCATCACGAACTTCTGGTTTAGCATCTTCTTGCCCCAACATCATAGGTACAGACGGACCATAGATATCTGCATCCAACAATCCCACTTTCGCCCCAGATTGAGCAATCGCCAACGCTAAGTTAACTGCGGTAGTAGATTTACCAACGCCACCTTTCGCAGAACTGACGGCAATGATGTTCTTAACACCCTTAACCGAGTTAGCCACTTGAGTTTCTAAAGCTTTAACTCCAAGGCGAATATTAAATGGGAATTCAGCCACTTTACCCGAGGCTTGCTGCTGTTTGATCCAGTCATGCAGTACGGTTTGAAGCTCATTACTTGCGAATGGCAACGTTATATCAATAGAACCCTGTGTCGTAATCGAAATTGCGCCATGAATATCTGCCCAGTTTTCCACCAACTGTGGATGTTGGAATTGGTTAAACCAGTGACAAAAATCTTGTTTTGAAGTGAACTGATGCATAAGCCCTCCTTTTAGATGTCATGCTACCACCGTCCAGGCTCAACCAGAACCCCAAAAAAACTAAGGCATTCCGCAGTTTGACACCTTGGAGTTAGTCAGTTCATGGGGTAGTATTATCCATCAAAATTTATTTATACCTATCAAGAAAAGCGAATATTAAGTATGGCAAACGATCCAAAAAACTTTCCGTCAAGGAAAATGCTGGTAACTTGTGCCCTTCCGTACGCTAACGGTTCGATCCACCTTGGTCATATGCTTGAGCATATCCAAGCGGACATTTGGGTTCGTTACCAACGCCTACGCGGCAACACTGTAAACTTCATCTGTGCTGACGATGCTCACGGCACGCCAATCATGCTTAAAGCGCAACAGATGGGTATTACTCCTGAAGAAATGATTGCCGCAGTTAGCGAAGAGCACCAAAAAGACTTCGCTGGATTTGATATCAGCTTTGATAACTACCACAGCACACACTCAGATGAGAACCGTGAGCTAGCGTCACACATTTATCTTGAGTTGAAGAAAAATGGCTTTATCTCTAGCCGCACTATCTCTCAGCTGTTCGATCCAGAAAAAGAGATGTTCTTACCGGACCGTTTCGTAAAAGGTACCTGTCCAAAATGTAAGTCTGAAGACCAATACGGTGACAACTGTGACAACTGTGGTGAGACTTACAGCCCAACAGAACTGATCAATCCTAAATCTGCGGTTTCTGGTGCGACGCCAGTAATGAAAGATTCAGAGCACTTCTTCTTCGACCTACCTCAGTTTGAAAGCATGCTAAAAGAGTGGACTCGCTCTGGCTCGCTACAAGCTGAAACAGCGAACAAAATGCAAGAATGGTTCGAATCTGGTTTGCAGCAATGGGATATCTCACGTGACGCACCATACTTTGGCTTCGAGATCCCTGGTGAGAAGAACAAATTCTTCTACGTGTGGCTAGACGCGCCTATCGGCTACATGGGCTCTTTCAAAAATCTATGTGACAAGCGCGACGACCTAGATTTCGACGAGTATTGGAAAAAAGACAGCTCAGCAGAGCTGTACCACTTCATCGGTAAAGACATCGTTTACTTCCACAGCCTATTTTGGCCAGCAATGCTAGAAGGTTCTGGCTTCCGCAAGCCTAACAACGTATTCGTACACGGTTACGTAACCGTAAACGGCGCAAAAATGTCGAAGTCTAAAGGTACGTTCGTAAAAGCAAGCACTTACCTAGAGCACCTAGACCCTGAGTGTCTACGTTACTACTACGCTGCGAAGCTAAACAGCCGTATCGATGATCTAGATCTTAACCTTGAAGACTTCACTCAGCGCGTAAACGCTGACGTTGTTAACAAGATCGTTAACCTGGCATCTCGTAACGCAGGTTTCATCGCGAAACGTTTTGAAGGCAAACTGTCTGACAACTTTGCAGAGCCTGAACTTTACAACGAATTTGTTGCTGCGGCTGACCGTATCGCTGAGCTTTACGAAACGCGTGAGTTTGGTCGTGCAATCCGTGAAATCACGGCATTGGCAGACAAAGCTAACCAATACGTTGATGAAAAAGCACCGTGGGTTGTAGCAAAAGAAGAAGGCAAAGATCAGGAACTACAAGACATCTGTTCTGTCGGTATCAACCTGTTCCGCGTACTGATGACTTACCTGAAACCAGTAATACCATCGCTAGCTGCGCGTACTGAAGCGTTCCTAAACCAAGAGCTAACTTGGGAAAACATCGCTGCTCCACTAACAGGCCACGAGATCACTAAGTTCAAAGCACTGTTCAACCGTATCGATCCGAAGAATGTTGAAGCGATGATCGAAGCATCTAAAGAAGATGCGGCGGCAGAAATGGCGGCGAAAGAGAAAGCAGAAGCGGAAAAGAACAAGGCTAGCGAAACTGAGCTAGACAAAGAGCCAATCGCTGAAGAGATTGAGTTCGATGCTTTTGCTGCAGTAGATATGCGTATCGCTCGTATCATCTCTTGTGAAGAAGTACCAAAAGCCAACAAACTGCTTAAGTTCCAATTGGACATCGGTGGTGAAACTCGTCAGGTATTCTCTGGCATCAAGTCAGCTTACAAACCTGAAGAGCTAGAAGGCAAACTAACGGTAATGGTTGCAAACCTAAAACCTCGTAAGATGAAGTTTGGTATGTCTGAAGGTATGATCCTAGCGGCAGGCCCTGGTGGTAGTGACCTGTGGATCCTTGAGCCACACGAAGGCGCTCAACCTGGTATGCGCGTAATGTAAGTATCTTTATTGAAAAGGCTTAACTAAATCAGTTAAGCCTTTTCTCGCAGTTAAGCTTATCGATTAAGCTTGATTGTACTACAAAGAGAATTCTACTGGACCCCAAGTAATAATCGCGCCACATGCAAGGAAAAGTACAAAGCTGATCGTGACTACAAAAGCGAGAACTCGATCAAATGTCGTTGCGTATTTTAGTATTAACTGATCATCTACAAGTGATACTTTCGCAGGCTTGCCTCGCATTAAAACTGTAGTATACATTGGGAATCTAACCCCCCAGGTATCTCTATCCCAACCGACAGGGCCATGACCATCCTTCGACATCTTTTTCTCAATCCGCTTTACCGATATACGAATAAAAAACAAGGTACTCACTAGCCAAGTGCATCCAACAATAATGTTTACAATATTAAAATAAAACACTTTGTTCCCTTTACTAGGATTTGGCTTTTCAACTAGGCTTGTATTCACCGTTCTACAGAGCCCTGCGCTTAACTGGTTTTCACTCAGTACTCTTCAGGCCCCAACCCCATTACTGCTCCCAAAGCAAGTGCCATCACGAAGCTTATTGTGACAATATACGCAAGCACTCGGTCAAAGACCGTCGCGTACTTTAGAATAAGTTTGTCTTCTACCAGCGATACTTTCGCAGGTTTACCTCGCATCAACACTGAGGCGTACATGGGAAATCTAAAACCCCACCCATTTCTGTCCCAGCCAATTGGATCATGACCATCCTGCAATATTTTTGTCTCAATCCGCTTTGCTGATACACGAATAAAAACCAATGTGCTCAGTAACCATGTCCAACCAACAATCATCACTATAAGATCGAAACAAAACACAACTACTCCTTTAAAACCAATTTACTTTAGAGCTAGTTTCATAGGTTTTTTCTGCTAAACCTTGCCCAAACCAATCACCCATTTTTGCAGCCGCATAACCAGCCCCTAAACCAACACCTATTAATACTACTACTCCAAATGGGCCAGCAGCCAAAGCGACTCCCATTCCAGATACAATCACTTTGGATGTAGTCCAAACGCCAGCAGCGTTGCTCGCACCAAACCCTGCAACTTCCATTGCTGCTCTTTTTTGCCAATTTTCTCCGTTATTCTTGGCATTTCGAACATTGTTAAAGCGAACACCAGCATCAATCATGATGATCTTTTTACCCACAATACTAGAGCTTTGTTCAAGAAATCGAATTGAGCGGATGTTAGCTATAGATGTTAAATGTAACTTAGTTATATCCCTGCCACTTCGCGCGATATTGACAGCCCTATTCGGGTTGCTCCAAATGTTTCCACGGCTACTTTTAACTCGTCCTGCATAATGGGCAAGCTCTTTTGTAAATTTGGCATTCAAAGAACTGTGAGCTTCTTTAACTCTATATCCAAGCTTCACAAGCTCCTTTTTCTGCGCACCACTTCGTGAGGCTGTACGTACATCTAGTAAGGCGTTTTGATATTTGAGCGAAGCTTTCCCGAAATTACTCAATCTGACTTGCTTTTCATTAACAGCAGTAGCGGCAGCACCTACTGCAGTATACTCATCGATTCCCCCCTCCCCATAGTATGATTAGTAGCATCTAAAAAAGGCTTAATCTCTTTTTCATAGAGGAGGGCTACCGCTTGTTAGTTTTCATCGCCAAACTCACGTGTTAGATTGGCTACATTTCTTTTGGTTTCTTGTGACCAACTTTTTACAGTATCAAGAGCACAAGCTATATCAGGTCTCTCGCTACGCAACTTAGCTATGTTGTTCACAGAGCCTTCGTTCAGTATGAAAGGAGTACCTGCGGGAATAAAACTACCAAATATATGTGGGTTGTCCTTACGAAACTGAAGGTACCTATCCTCATCATTTGTATCGATAGGGAGCGTTATCTTTGAGTGAGTACTGAAGCATAGGTCGAATTTATTAGACAAATTAATTACCTCGAACAATCAACAAAATAGACAACTTATATCATATGAAGTGTTCGAGTATTTTAATTTCTAAACATTGTGACTTGAATCAGACTACAAAAAGTAATCAATATGTAACTCACAAAGAATAACGCGTACACCAAGCATCGACACCGAATAATCAACCATATTCACAAATTTGGTGAATCCATGCACCAACAACGACCATTCAAAAAGAACATTCAATATAACCAATTGTTTAAATTGAGTTTTTGTTTGGCATCAAAACTGCAATCTTCCTTGTTAGGTCCAAACACTAACAAGGAGTTGGTTATGTTTGTTTTGATTTCCACACTATTGTCCATCGCTATTTTAGCCGGAATATATCACTTATCTTCTAAACGAGAGCAGCAACATGCGCGCAAATATCAGCTGTTAACATTGTTGCGAGATGTTGTTCACCTTCTGAGACACCACCGAGCTGCTACTCACTACTCGCTTCAATTCCAACAAAACGATCAACAAAAATTGGACGCTCTTCATGATGCTCTGACTAACAAGCTGCATCTTTTAGTCGAAACATCACGGTTTGAAAACAAACCCATGTATCGCGTATTACAGATTAAAGTAGGGAAACTACTTGAACAATGGAATGACCATAGTGTTGCAAGAAACCAGATGGAGCATGGTAAGTTAATTCGTCATTGCTTGTTTTTGATGGATGAAGTAACCATCGCATGGCTAGCGGTTGAACAAAGAGATGACTTGCATAATGAGTATCACATGAACTGGCAAAACATTATGGATAGCTTGGAGACCCTGACTCAGTTACGAATCAGCATTCAAGATTTAGGAGAACAAGGCGGAAATGAGCGTTTCAAAAACTATGCATCGGTCATGATGCGTAAGCTAAACCAACTAGCGGTTATCGCTCCACTTAGCATTACCTCTCCTGCTTCCACGCGCTCAATACAGACGCTAAATGAATACGTGACAGGGAGTCATGTCGACTTAACAGAAGCAGAGCTTTATGGCGTCACATCGGACTTGTCATTGACCATCTTCAATACTTACGACCATGTCCTTTCAGATGTCGTAGAGTCATTATATCTACCGTTACCCAGACTCTCGCTAGCAGGATAAACGTTCCATGCCTTTTTATTGGTGCTTGGTTCGTCGCCGACTTATAAATAAAAACAAAAAAAACCGCAGGCCTAAGGCACTGCGGTTTTCGTTTATTCAACTTGTCAGCGCTTAGCTGTCGTCTTCCGTGAAGTTCGTTGGTAATTGCTTTTTCATTTCGTTCCAGATCAACGCACTTTCCATACCATAATGACGAATCACCACTGGTAGTTGTTCACGCTGGCCACTTTCACAAGTTTCGAGCAATTGATGGTAAAACTTCAGAGCTAGCTCACGAGAAGCTGGATTTGAGAAGTAGTAGCTACCGACACGATCGTAGAGCTTCTTCAAACCATTAAAGATCAAACCGTAAATTTGATTTCCTGAATGGAATGCTAGGCGCTGGAAAAGCATATAATCGTAAAAGTTGAACGTTTTAGCAATCAAGATTTCTTGACGCTTCGCTTCATCTTTCTCGTTATCTTCTTTCACATTCTGCAGAACTTTTTCAGCATACGGCGAAGAAGCGATGAATTCGTCCCAGGAAGCCGCATTCATTAAAGCTTCACAAGATTCGATTACGTTCTTAATTGTACGCTCAGAGCTCTCTTTGTTCGCTTTAAATGCATAGCGCATAAAGATAGGACTGATGTTGGTACGTGCCGCAAGCAGATCTTCTACAATGTTTGTCGCATTATCAACGTCTAGCGTCATTAAAGTATCCAAAATATGCAGACCAGAGGTCTCCATAAATTGGTTAACTTTCGTAGGTTTGCCGTGCTGGATAGTCAGCCATCCATCACGGGCTAGTCGTTGAAGAACCTCTCTTAAAGTCGTTCGAGTAACACCAATCAGTTCGGACAGCTCGCGCTCAGCAGGTAAAATTGAGCCTGGAGGAAAACGGCCGTTCCAAATGCTCTCGATAATATATTTTTCTGCGAATCCCGCAGGGCTTTTCGCCTTTATGACCATTCTACTTTTTATCCAATATTGATTTCTGAGGGTCGATACTACTCATCATACCACTACTTAGCGGTTTGAGAAAATTTACGATCAATAGTGGAAACGACTCCATAACATAGAGTTAATACTCTATATGTTGTGTCAATTTAAGAGGCTCTAACATGCGAGCGAAAGCAGTAAAATATGAATTTTCATTTAATTAAACAGCTCACAAATCTCGGAGAAATAAATACAACCGTGTCACATTTTTATATTCAAAATATGAAAAATTACTTTGTATATCACAGTTAATATTCTTTCTTAATTTGCCTTTTCTCGTCACTGACCGTCATTTAAAATCCAAGAGGATTTTTTTAAGACTTTCATGGTATAGTAACGCCGTTTTGATCGCGTTATTACATTTAAAAAGTCATTTTAGTCGGTAGCATCACGTTTTGTTATTGACTAATAAATGCCTGAGTGTAGAGTTTGCGGTCGAAAGTGAGCGGTGCTTGAGTTCAGGGGAAGTAACTTGGCAAGACTACAATAAACAAAGGATTGTTGTTTTACTAAGTTATTGTTTTTAAAGACTAGTTAATAAGTCTAACAAACAGATACTTAAGCACTATTGTAGTGTCTATTCATAATTTTGTTATAAAGAGAATTATCATGCCGATATCGCTCGGAAACGCTTTTATCAAGAACTTCCTTGGTAAAGCGCCTGATTGGTACAAAGTTGCCATTATAGCCTTCTTAATAATTAACCCGATTGTATTCTTCCTAATAAACCCATTTGTAGCTGGATGGTTGTTGGTCGCTGAATTTATTTTCACGCTAGCAATGGCATTAAAATGCTACCCATTACAACCTGGCGGTTTACTTGCTATTGAAGCCATTGCTATCGGCATGACTAGCCCTGCGCAAGTTAAGCACGAATTAGTAGCAAATATCGAAGTACTGCTACTTCTGGTATTTATGGTTGCGGGCATCTACTTCATGAAGCAGCTATTGCTGTTCATTTTTACCAAAATTTTACTTGGCATTCGCTCTAAAACCCTACTATCACTCGCGTTCTGCTTTGCTGCGGCATTTTTGTCTGCATTTTTGGATGCCTTGACGGTTATCGCCGTTGTTATCAGCGTGGCGATCGGCTTTTACTCTATCTATCACAAAGTGGCGTCTGGTAACCCTATCGGTGACCATGACCATACACAAGATGACACGATCACTGAACTAACGCGTGATGACCTAGAAAACTATCGTGCCTTTTTGCGCTCTTTGTTGATGCATGCTGGCGTAGGTACTGCCTTAGGTGGCGTAACCACGATGGTTGGTGAACCTCAAAACTTAATTATTGCAGACCAAGCGGGTTGGTTATTTGGTGAATTCCTAATCCGTATGTCTCCAGTGACACTCCCTGTATTTTTCTGTGGTCTCATCACTTGTGCTTTAGTTGAAAAGCTTAAAGTGTTTGGCTACGGCGCGAAGCTTCCTAACAACGTTCGTCAGATCCTCGTCGATTTTGACCGTGAAGAGCGTAAAACGCGAACAAATCAAGATGTCGCAAAACTCTGGGTTCAAGGTCTTATTGCGGTTTGGTTGATCGTTGCACTCGCTTTGCACTTAGCGGCTGTCGGCTTAATTGGCCTTTCTGTGATCATTTTAGCGACCGCATTTACTGGTGTCATTGAAGAGCACTCCATGGGGAAAGCGTTTGAAGAGGCCCTGCCCTTCACTGCACTGCTTGCAGTATTTTTCTCGATCGTTGCTGTAATCATTGACCAAGAGCTGTTTAAACCAGTCATCGATGCGGTGCTTGCCGTTGAAGATAAAGGTACTCAGCTAGCTCTGTTCTATGTGGCGAATGGCTTATTATCTATGGTGTCGGATAACGTGTTCGTTGGTACGGTTTACATCAATGAAGTAAAAACTGCACTCATTGAGGGTCTCATTACTCGTGATCAGTTCGACTTACTGGCGGTGGCAATCAATACTGGTACTAACCTGCCTTCTGTTGCAACGCCAAACGGTCAAGCGGCATTCCTATTCTTACTCACATCGGCTCTCGCTCCATTAATTCGTCTGTCTTACGGTCGAATGGTTATCATGGCGCTGCCTTACACCGTCGTTCTTGCGATTGTCGGTCTGATGGGAATCATGTTCTTCCTAGAGCCTGCAACAGCTTCTTTCTACGAAGCTGGTTGGATTTTACCTCATAGTGGTGATCTAACTCCCGTAGTATCCGGTGGTCACTAAAATTTGAGTTGATTAGGAAACTTATCCACGATAAAAAGCTCTGAGTATTCAGAGCTTTTTCTATTTCAGACAGGAACAAAAACGTGACTATTTTAAATTCACTTAACCAGTTTTCAAAGGGACGTTTATCGTGGCTACTGCTTCTGCTATTCGTCGTTTTCTTTGAAGCATGTGCCCTCTATTTTCAGCACGTCATGATGCTTGCACCATGTGTCATGTGTATTTATGAAAGAGTCGCGATGATGGGAGTGGGCGTCGCTGCAATGGTTGGTATATTGGCACCCAAGAACCCAATTTTCCGCTGGCTAGGTTTGATAGGCTGGGGATTAAGTGCTTACAAGGGTTTGTTACTTGCGATGCAGCACGTTGACTACCAGTTTAATCCATCACCATTCGCGACTTGCGATTTATTCGTCACATTCCCTAGCTGGGCTCCGCTCAATCAGTGGGTTCCTTGGATGTTTGAAGCATATGGTGATTGCTCTAAGGTTGTATGGCAGTTCCTTGATTTATCAATGCCACAATGGTTAGTCGTAATTTTTGCAGGCAATTTAATCGCTTTGGCATTAATTGTAATTGCACAATTCTTCCCTGCAAAACGCGTTAATCCAATTCGTTAATCCTACTGACGCGTAAAAATTAACAAAAAGCCGACCATCTGGTCGGCTTTTTGTTAAGTGGATAGCGCGGCGATTCGATTTAGCCGCGTGATTGACCACAGCACTGCTTGAATTTTTTTCCGCTCTCACAAGGACAGGGATCATTGCGCCCGATACCTTTGAATGGGTTTAGGCTTTGAGCTTTATTTCCTACCATCAACTCATCCGCGCCCAGCGCGACTTCACCGACCATTAAATCAAGCTGGTCGACTAAATCTGTCAGGGCCGGTGGCGTTTCAATACCTGCGTCGCGCATCTGTTGCTGCGTTGCTGGCTCATCGATAGCCAGCATCAAAGTGGTCAGTAATGCTTGCAGCATACGCTGTAATCCATCATTGAGCTCAACGTCTTGCCACTGTTCTTCAATCATTGACCAAACAGACATAAAGCCTTCGGCAAAATCAGCAAGTTGTTCAGGTTCTTTGCCTGTTAGCTCTAGCACGGAATATTCGTTTCGTTGAATTCGGTTATGCTGCTTGTGAATTTGCTCTTCCACAGCTGGTTGAATCGCTTTGAATCCCTCACCTAATAGCGGCTCTAACCACTTTTCAGGAGCGAGTGGTTTTGTCGTCAGATTCGCAGCTAACACTGCGCCTTCGATAAATAGGCAAGATTCATCGACGTGAACTTCACCTTTTTCAATCAATGTGTATTGCATGACATCTGGTTTCCCATAAATTTGGCGGCATTATACCTCAGAGCTCAAAAGCAAGTAACCTAACGTTGTGTGTTTGACGGCATTGGGCGCTTCGAGTCTTTTAATGACAAACTTAACTTACATCGCTACAATCGCCCTCCTTTTTACCACCAAACTGTATTAGGCAAGCTATGCGAGTTGTACTAGGCCCAATGGAAGGCGTTTTAGATCATTTGATGCGCCAAATCCTGACCGAGATAAACGACTATGACCTGTGTGTTACGGAGTTTGTTCGCGTAATCGACCAGCTATTACCCGATCATGTGTTTCACCGTTTATGCCCAGAGCTGTTGCAAGGTTCTCAGACTGCATCTGGTGTGCCAGTACATGTGCAATTGTTGGGACAGGAACCGAACTGGATGGCTGAGAACGCAATTAAAGCGGCAAATCTTGGTGCCAGAGGCATTGATATAAACTTTGGTTGCCCAGCCAAAATGGTCAACAAAAGTAAAGGTGGTGCAGCGCTACTCCAGCATCCAGAGCTCATTCACCGTGTTGTGAAAGCTTGTCGAGAAGCCGTTCCAGAAGCCATTCCCGTAACTGCAAAAATTCGTCTTGGTTGGGAGAACCCTGAAGATTGCTTTGAAATTGTCGATGCCATTCAGTCTGCTGGCGCAAATGAATTGACCGTACACGCACGTACTAAACAAGGTGGTTATAAAGCTTCTGAGATAAAATGGGATTACATCAACCAAATTCGCGAACGTTTCTATATCCCACTGATAGCGAATGGTGAAATTTGGAATTATGAAGACGGTCAACGTTGCATTGAAACGACTGGCGTTAACTCTTTGATGGTGTGCCGAGGCGCTTTCAATATCCCTAACTTAGGCAATATGGTAAAACATAACCACCAGCCAATGTCATGGCCCGAGGTGGTTGAGTTGCTCATCTACTACTCCAAGTTTGAGATGAAAGGCGATAAAGGCTTGTATTACCCAAACCGCGTAAAACAATGGTTCTCTTACTTACGCCAGGCTTATCCTGATGCAAAAGACCTATTTAGAGAAATCAGAACGTTCAACAAAGCCACACCAATTGTTGAGCATATTCAACGCTACCGCGATGACTTAAACTCTCAGGTTGCATAACTCCCGAACACAAAAAAGGACGAATATCTCGTCCTTTTTTGTACCTAAATCCTAGTAACAGATCTTATTTTTGCCGGTACTTTTGGCTTGATATAACTTTTCATCCGCCGCTTTAAACAACTCATCAAAGTTTTCTACTCGGCTCTCTTTACTAAACACCACACCGCCAGAGATCGTAAAGCCTTCTTTCGTTACGCGTGTCGAGCGCTCATCTATGGCCTTTTTTACTCTGTCTAAAATGAGTTTAATGCCCTCTGAATCTTCGTCATAAATCGCTAAAACGAACTCTTCGCCACCAAACCTTGAGGCAACATCGGTATGGCGAATATTTTCACGTATACATTTTGCAACAAGCTGAATTGCAGAATCACCGACATCATGACCATAGGTGTCGTTGATCTTCTTGAAGTTATCAATATCGAACACTGCTAAAGCAACCTGTTTTTTTGTCATCTTATTACGCCACACGGTTTGCATACCTCGACGATTCAATAAACTGGTCATTGGGTCTCTTGCTGCCAGTTCTTTAAAGTAACGTCGCTCGCTATGCATATTCACATAGAACAAGACGACGGTACTCAGCACGTAAATAAATAGTGCGACAATAAGGCTGTATTTTTCAAAAACCGCTAGGTTCTTAGCTTCATCCCAAAGGTTGTACTCGTAGTACATGCTGTGATTCGCACTCAATCGCTCTAATTCGACAGGTTTGATTCGTGTACTGTTTGAAGGAATGGATTGTAAATTGGAAACCAAATGAAACTGACCAACAAGACCTAGCGACGAAGCCATGAGCGTATTGATGTCGAAATCAATAGACAAAACACCTTGATGTTCTCCTTTCTCATAGACGGGTACCGTCATACTAATGACTTGACCTTCCATCGAGTCCAACACAGGCCCTGGTCCAGCCAAGGTAATGTTCACTTTATCTTGCGCGGTTTTTTGCCAAAAAGGTCGGGCTTTTAGCGTTGACAAAAGCTCTCTAGTGAAATTTTTTGCGTAGGTATCGGGTGAGGAGATAACGTAACCGCGCTTGTCAATGTAATGGATTCCAACAATGTGCGATTCAATATCGTGCAGAAATGACAATGACGGCGCAAAACCCGCCTTTTGTTCAGCTAACTGGTTAATCGTTGAACCTTGCTGACATAAGCTTTCATCCCCTACGATCATATAATCAAGGTCAACCGCAGGTAACCCTTCACTATAAACACTTTCGAGTAATAACACATCTATAGGCCAAAGATAACAAAGCCCTTCTTTGACTAAAGAATTATGTTCTTCAAACAGTGGGTTAGCGTAATTGGTATAGTTGGTGAAGCTGTAATCTAAAGCCGTGAGTACTTTAATACCGCGAGACATTGCACGCTCGATACGCGCATACTCAGAATCGATATAGCGGTTAACCGCATCATAGTAATTTTTCGTTGTCACGAGTAAAACCACTACAAATAACGCCAGAGGAAAAAAGATGACAAATGAGAGGCTAAATCGCCTTTGGTTTACCATTGAGTACCATGCATATGAAAGGTCAATAGTCTCTTATGACTGCTATTAAATTGATACTCGTTATCTGGTGACGCATGCAATGCAGCACCAGATAACAAGAGACCAAACAAATGTGTGCGCGCTGTTTGAGACCGTTTATATATTAAAGGAGTTTAATCAATATAGAGTGTGGTGTCACTTTAGTCGCCATAATTTGCAGCTCTGTGCCGACATATTGACAGAGATATGACCTTTATAATCAACCTGTTCTGTGTCATCTAACAACGATATAACTTGGCTAACCTCCAAGCCCAGTTGCCACATAGGTAAATCGATTGAACATTCATTACCACTGAGATTAATCATAACAACGACTGCTTCACGACCCAGTACACGTGCGTACGCCAACTGGTTGTTAGTGCAATGCAGCCATTGAATACAGCCCGACTGTAAAGGCTTACATTGTTTACGTATCTTGATCCATTGTTGGTAAAGCGATAGCCATTGTGAACTTTCGATTTCATTCCAAGGAAAACAACGACGACTATCCGGGTCTAGCCCTCCTTCTAGACCGACTTCACTCCCATAGTAAATACAAGGCGTGCCAACGTAAGTCATAAGCATTGCTAGCGCGATGTTCATTTTACGCTTATCACCATCAACCAATGTGATAAACCGAGCAGTATCGTGACTATCGAGTTGATTTAGCTGCGATAGCTGATTCGAAAATGGGATTTTTGCTCTGGCTTCGTCCAACCATACTTTAAACTCCAAACCATCAATGTTGATTGGATCGTACATAATGTCTTGTCGTACGATAAAAGCTCGGACTGGATGAGCAAAACCGTAGTAGTTCATCGCCCCATCCTCTTGATCACCTTGCAACCACTGCGTTGCTTCAAAAAAGTGCTCACCTAACACATAAGCATTCGGGTTTACTGACTTAGTTGCATGACGAAACGCTGCCACATAATGAGCATTGTTTTTCGCGCCGTCCCCTTCGCCAAGCATATGGATTACATCAAACCGCCAGCCATCAACCAAGTACGGTGGCTTCAGCCAATACTTGATGACAGAATCTTCACTTTGGTAGATGTAGTCGCGCACCTGTTCATTTTCAAAGTTCAGAACCGGTAAGTTACCAATGCCTTTCCAACCAATGTAGTGATTGGTTTCACCTTCGAAAAAGTAGTAATCACGGAACTTTGACTGCGGATTGCCATACGCTCCTTCTCCTTTTTGTTGGATATCAAACCAAGGATGATGCACTGACGTGTGGTTAAACACCGCGTCTAAGACAATCTTCATATTCTTACCACGGATTTTCTCACACAGTTCAGCAAACTGATCGTTGGTGCCGAGCATAGGGTCAACAGTGAAGTAATCGGTGGTGTCGTATTTATGATTACTTGGTGAAGAAAAGATCGGGTTGAAATAAAGCGCAGTAACGCCGAGCTGTTCAAGATAGTCCAACTTTTGTTCTACACCTTTGAGGTCGCCGCCAAAGAATTCACGTGCCCCGGTATTTTGGTGAGAGCCTACCGCGTCTCCCCACGCCTTGACGACCGAGGCAGAATCATACTGAGCATAAGCGTGGCGAATATCAGACTCACTTTTACTAGCAGAAAAACGGTCAGGAAAGATTTGATAGAAAACTTGCTCTTGGACCCAGCTTGGTGGTTGATGGTTTACATTCAACTTAAAGTGGAACTCTTTGGGTGGAATACGCTTTTGCACACCCCGTGCATCGAGCCAGTATTGTTGTCCGTCTTTGAGGATCTTAAACACATAATGTGTGACATCTCGATCTCGATTTGGTCGAAACGATGCCTCCCATAGTAACAATTCCCCAGCTGTTCCAATTTGAGCCATGTCGACCAGATATTCTTCATTGTCCGGCTCAATACGCACATAGACGGAATCAAAATCCAATGTCTCGGTTTTCAGCCTGACTGTAACTTGCTCGTCATTAAAAGCTAAACCATCAATAGTTTGACTATGAAAAATAAATGGCAGGTTCATTATGGGCACTCCTCGTCATCGGATATGCCACTATTTTATTGAAGAATTAGAGACAAGAAATCCTCCCTGCGAGTTGACATATCAGCCAATTTTCGCAAGGAGGATCACACTTAGTAGGCGTAGTGACTTGTCGGATACCGCTTAGTTCAACAAAAGACTGTCATCTGCCAGCTCTTCACCACGCACTTTGGAGAACATATCCAACAAGTCTGGTACTTGCATGTTAGCGCGCTGCTCTCCAGCCACATCAAGCACAATTTCACCTTGGTGAAGCATTACGGTCCTATCGCCACATGCTAATGCGTCTTTCATCGAATGCGTCACCATCATCACGGTTAAATCGAACTCATCGACAATACGTTTAGTTAAGTCGATAACAAACGCCGCCATACGAGGATCAAGCGCAGCCGTGTGTTCATCAAGCAACAACAACTTACTCTCCGATAACGTCGCCATCACAAGGCTAACGGCTTGTCGTTGTCCACCAGACAGCAACCCAATGCTATCGCCCAAGCGGTCTTCTAAACCAAGACCGAGGATGCTAATTCGCTCTTGGAACAGCTTGCGACGTTTGGTAGAGAGCGCCAACCCCCAGCTGCGTTTTTTACCACGCATGTGCGCTAGAGCCATGTTCTCTTCTATCGTCAGTTCACCACAAGTCCCGGCCAATGGATCTTGAAACACTCGGGCGCATTGCGTCGCACGTTGGGCAACCGTCTGCTTGGTGACGTCTTTGCCATCAATGATCACCTGACCACCTATCATCGGCGTCTCACCTGTCACCGCACCAAGCAACGTCGATTTTCCTGCGCCATTAGAACCAATCACGGTAAGAAATTGATGCTCTGGAACCTCTAAAGAGACGCCTTTCAATGCACGATTTTCCAAAATCGTCCCAGGGTTGAACGTGACCTGAATATTATTTAGTTCGATCATAATGCCTCCCCAGAACCATTTTTTGATGCCGCTTGTTTAGCATCAGTAACGCGTTGTTTCGCTCTCATGCTCTGTTTTAGCTTTGGAGCAATAAGCGCCACAGCCACCAATACTGCGGTAACCAGGTTGAGGTCTGAAGCTTGTAAACCAAACATGCCAGAGCTCAAAGCGAAAGCCACTGCAAGGCGATAAAGTACCGAACCGATGATGACCGCAAATACCGCAACCCAAATCTTGCGCCCGGGAATAAGGGTCTGCCCCAAAATCACAGCTGCCAAACCAACGACAATGGTGCCCACGCCAGAGGTCACATCTGCAAAGCTGTTCGTTTGTGCAAACAACGCGCCTGCGAATCCCACAAACCCGTTGGATAAAGCCAAGCCAAAGTAGGTATAAAAGGCAGTGCTCGCCCCTTGCGCAGAAACCATACGCGCATTCACACCCGTGGCTCGTAAACCAAGACCAAAGTCGCTGTTCAGCAGGCGAATGACAAAGAAAGCGGACAGAAGAACTAAGGCCCCAACAACCAGAGGGCGAATAAACATCGCATCGCCCAATGCTTCAAACGGAGTGAGAATCGTATCCTCTCCAAGCAACGCCATATTAGGTTTGCCCATAATACGAATATTAATTGAAAATGCAGCGATCATGGTAAGAATGGAAGCTAACAGGTGTAAAATACCACACCGAACAGCCAGAAAAGCGGTTACCCACCCCGTCATACTACCAGCTATCATCGCCATTATTGTCGCAAGCCAAGGATTAATACCTGCGACAATCGCCGTTGCAGCTACCGCAGCTCCCATTGGAAAGCTGCCATCCACACTCAAATCGGGGAAATCGAGAACACGGAACGTAAGATACACACCCAGAGCGACTAGGCCATAAATCAAGCCAATTTCGAGTGCACCAAAAAAAGCAAATGCAGACATAACTGCTCCTTTCTGCATGCTCAGGCTGGCTAATACCAACCTGAACTTAAGACTTCTAACGTATACTCCCCTTCTTCTCTAGCAGAATGCTTTACACGAGAAATCTGGCGAGTATCAATTTTGGGGCAACCCTCTATCAACCAACGTGACAGGCTTAACCCCAAAAAGCGTTACTTATTGCATGCTTGTCGCACGTTCAATCACAGAACTTGGCAGCTTGATACCGAGCTTAGATGCTGCGCTTTCATTAATTACAAGGTCAGAGCCCGTCGCGACTTTTACATCCAGCTTGCCTGGTTCTTGACCATCAAGAATCGCCGCCACGTAATCCGCGGTTTGTACACCAACCTGGTAGTAGTCAAAACCTAAGCCTGCAATTGCACCCTTTTCGACATACGACGTCGCGCCACCAAATACAGGTTTCTTCGCTTGATTCGCTGCCACAATCATCCCTTCAATCGCACTTGCAACTGTATTGTCTGTTGGGGCGTAAAGAATGTCTGATTTCGCTGCAATCGCTTGAGTCGCAGACTGAACATCAGCACTTTTTAGTGCGGTCGCTTCAACCACTTGTATGCCTTTTGCTTTTGCGCTTTCTTTTAGTAATTCAACTAAAGTCACGGCATTAGCTTCACCGGGATTAAATACAACCCCGATGCTTTTCACCTGAGGAAGAATTTCTTGGATGAGATCGACATGCTGAGCAACGGGTGAAAGATCAGACAGGCCAGTTACGTTTTTACCTGGTTGTTCCATCGACTTAACCAATTTCGCACCAACCGGATCTGTTACCGCAGTAAAGACAACAGGAATAGAGCGAGTAGCCGACACCAAAGCTTGTGCCGAAGGTGTAGCGATGCCAACTAACACATCAGGATTTTCACCGACGTACTGACGGGCAATTTGCACCGCAATAGCTGGATTACCCTGTGCGGTCTTATAATCAAATTCTAGATTTTTGCCTTCTTCGTAGCCTTTCGCTTTCAAACCATCAAGCAATCCTTGGCGCGTCGCGTCTAACGCCGGGTGTTCGACAATCTGTGAAACTGCGACAGTTGCAGTGGCGGCCAGTACATTGGTAGAAGAGAAAATAGCAGTAGCTGATAGAACGGCAGTGGCTAATAAACGTTTCGTTTTCATCATAACTCCTTGATGTGACTTCGTCCTTGTTTCACGAGCTTTCAATATGTGTATCGACTCGTGAATTCAAATGTTTGAAGGCGGTATTGTTGTGTTCATATAACTGTGTACTTCTTGCGCATCTTGTTTTTATTATTACTACTAAGTCTTAGTAAAGAAAAGAAAGATTTAACACTAAAGCAACATTTGTGATCGGGGGGACTTCTTCATCCGGAAAGAATCTTTGGTAAACAAAGCTTCGCTCGCTTCATCAACGACCGTCAAAGTAGGTAATAGAGGCAGGATCAAAAATGGAGCGGCCAGTGCACACTCCATTTCAAACAATTTAAATTAGAACCAACGCTCTAATGACGATTTATCGAGCTGGCGAAACGCTCGGTTCAGTATTATCGCAAGCTCTTTGTAACGAGGGCGAGCTTTGACAGGCTCTAATGCAAAACCTGTTTCCACAATTTTTTGATGCAACTCCCGATACCAAGAGGCCAAAGAAGGCGGCAATTTCGTGTTGGATCGAGCACCAAGCCACCAAATGCCTTGAAGTGGCAAGCTAATCGCAAACAAGGCGACAACAATGGATTGAGGTAACGCGTGGTAATTGTTGAATGCCATTTGAGTGAGTACGCTGATCGCAGCAACGGCCGGCATGACTTTAATGCCAAAGCGAGTCGCCTTAATGATACGCTGTTCCGGAAATATGGCGCTTAGCTCTTTACGAACCGGCCAGATCTCCATGTAATTCTGGCCATCTTTCAGGCTATGGATCAATCCGACTTTATTACTCATACCGCTCTCTCACTAAAAAATAGTTGAACATTTCAACTGAAGGTACAAAAAATTGATGAAAGTTAATATTCTTTCAAATTTTTTTTGTTATCATTGCTTATTATCGCTATCCTTTGCAGACCCTCAATCTCATTGTTGCTGTTATTTACAATTTAAGCAACTCCGAGATATCTATCTGCACGGATCGCATCATAGTGATGGAAGGGTTCATCACTATTTCTTTATATGGAATTAGAACAATTTTTGACCAGGATTAGTACGCAGCCTTCTGGGTATCGGCTATTCTTGTGATTAATTTTTCATTCTTTAACTGATTTTTTATCAGACGAATAACAGGTAGTCATACATGTCTAAGCTAGTTTTAGTTTTAAACTGCGGTAGTTCTTCTCTTAAATTTGCCGTTGTTGATGCCGAGAACGGCGACGAGCACTTGTCAGGTCTTGCTGAGTGTCTTCACCTTCCTGAAGCTCGCATCAAGTGGAAACTTGATGGCAAGCACGAAGCTCAACTAGGCAATGGTGCAGCTCACGAAGAAGCACTAGCGTTTATGGTAGAAACTATTCTTGCTTCTAAGCCAGAGCTTAAAGCTAACCTAGGCGCAATCGGTCACCGTATCGTTCACGGCGGCGAGCAGTTCACTCAATCTGCACTAATTACTGATGAAGTTCTAAAAGGTATTCAAGACGCTGCAACATTTGCACCTCTTCATAACCCTGCTCACATCATCGGTATCGAAGCGGCTAAGAAAAACTTCCCAGAGCTGAAAAACGTTGCTGTATTTGACACTGCGTTCCACCAAACTATGCCTGAAGAGTCTTACCTATACGCTCTTCCATACAACCTATACAAAGAACACGGTATCCGTCGTTACGGCATGCACGGTACTTCTCACTTGTTCATCACTCGTGAAGTTGCAGGCCTACTAAACAAACCAGTTGAAGAAGTAAACATCATCAACTGTCACCTAGGTAACGGCGCATCTGTATGTGCGATCAAGAACGGTCAATCTGTAGACACTTCTATGGGTCTTACTCCACTTGAAGGTCTGGTAATGGGTACTCGCTGTGGCGACATCGACCCTGCTATCGTCTTCCACCTACACGACGCTCTAGGTTACTCTGTTGATCAAATCAACACGATGCTAACTAAAGAGTCTGGTCTTCAAGGTCTAACTGAAGTGACTTCTGACTGTCGTTTCGTTGAAGACAACTACGGTCAAAAAGAAGAAGCAACACGCGCAATGGACGTGTTCTGCCACCGTCTAGCTAAATACGTTGCTGGCTACACTGCTTCAATGGAAGGCCGTCTAGACGCAATCACTTTCACTGGCGGTATCGGCGAGAACTCTGGCCCTATCCGTGAAATGGTTCTAAACCGTCTTGGCATCTTCGGTATCGAAGTAGATAGCGAAGCTAACCTTAAAGCTCGCTTCGGCGGCGAAGGCGTTATCACGACTGAAAACAGCCGTATCCCTGCAATGGTTATCTCTACTAACGAAGAGCTAGTCATCGCTGAAGACACTGCTCGCCTGACAGGTCTTTAATTGAATTCCTGGCTAGCCACTCGGCTAGCCAGATTTTCATTCAAACGAATTTCTTAGGGGCTCAACTCCTATTCTTCGAGCTTCATGGAATAAGAGTTGAGCTTTTATCCCCCAAATAGCTAAAGGTACTCTACGAATGTCTCGTACTATTATGCTTATCCCTACTAGCGCAGGCGTTGGCCTAACAAGCGTTAGCATGGGTGTTCTTCGCGCTATGGAGCGTAAAGGCGTTAAAGTTTCTTTCTACAAGCCAATCTGTCAGCCACGTTCAGGTGGTGATCAGCCAGATCTGACTTCAACTATCGTTGGTCGTAACAGCGATATGAAGATCGGTGAACCAATGGCGATGTCTGTTGCTGAAAGCCTAATCGGTAACGACAACATGGACGAGCTGCTAGAAACCGTTGTTGAACGTTACAACCAAATCAACAAAGACGCAGACGTTACGCTAATCGAAGGTCTTGTACCTACTCGTAAGCACCCATTTGCAAACCAAGTAAACGCGGAAATCGCGGCAACACTTGGCGCAGAAATCGTGCTAGTTGCGACTCCAGGTACTGATAACCCTGCGCAACTGAAAGAGCGTATCGAAGTAGCATGTTCTAACTTCGGCGGCACTAAAAACAAAAACATCTCAGGTGTTATCATCAACAAGCTAAACGCTCCTGTTGACGAAGCTGGCCGTACTCGCCCTGACCTATCTGAAATCTTTGACGATGCAGACAGCGCGAAACAAAACGAATTGAAAGTGATGGAAATTTTTAACACTTCTCCAATTCGTGTACTAGGTTGTGTGCCATGGAGCATTGATCTGATTGCGACTCGTGCAATCGACATGGCTAAGCACCTGAAAGCAGATATCATCAACGAAGGTGACATCAACACTCGTCGCATCAAGAGCATCACTTTCTGTGCACGTTCTCTGCCAAACATGATTGAGCACTTCAAACCGGGCTCTCTACTTGTTACTTCTGCAGACCGTCCTGATGTTATCGTTGCTGCTTCTCTTGCTGCAATGAACGGTGTGGATATTGGTGCAGTACTGCTAACTGGCGGTTACGATATCCCTAGCGAAATCGAAGGCCTATGTAAACCAGCATTCGACACTGGTCTACCTATCTTCAAAGCACAAGGTAACACTTGGCAAACGTCTCTAAACCTACAGAGCTTCAGCATCGAAGTACCTGCAGACGATAAAGAGCGTATCGAGTTCATCAACGAACACGTTGCTGGCCACATCGACGGTAACTGGATCGAGTCTATGACTGAAGGCACTCAGAAGTCTCGTCGTCTAAGCCCACCAGCGTTCCGTTACCAGCTAACTGAACTTGCTCGTAAAGCAGGTAAGCGTATCGTTCTTCCAGAAGGTGACGAACCACGCACAGTTAAAGCAGCGGCAATCTGTGCTGAACGCGGCATTGCAGACTGTGTACTTCTAGGTAACCCAGATGAAATCCGTCGCGTAGCGGCTCAACAAGGCGTTGAGCTAGGTACTGGTGTAACCATCATTGATGCAGATGCTGTTCGTGAAAACTACGTTGCTCGCCTAGTTGAGTTGCGCGGTGCGAAAGGCATGACTGAAGTTGTGGCTCGTGAGAAGCTACAAGATTCAGTATTCCTAGGCACAATGATGCTTGAGAACGACGAAGTTGACGGCCTAGTTTCTGGTGCTGTTCACACTACGGCGAACACTATCGTTCCTCCGTTCCAAATCATCAAGACGGCACCAAATGCGTCTATCGTATCTTCAGTATTCTTCATGCTTCTGCCTGATCAAGTACTGGTTTACGGTGACTGTGCAATCAACCCAGATCCAACTGCTGAACAGCTTGCTGAAATCGCTATCCAATCTGCTGACTCCGCAGCAGCATTCGGTATCGAACCACGCGTTGCAATGATCTCTTACTCTACTGGTGAATCTGGTAAGGGTGCAGATGTTGATAAAGTACGTGAAGCAACAAAACTGGCTCAAGAGAAACGTCCTGATCTTATCATTGACGGTCCTCTACAGTACGACGCTGCTATTATGGAAAACGTTGCTGCTTCTAAAGCACCAAACTCTCCAGTTGCAGGTAAAGCGACAGTATTTGTATTCCCAGACCTAAACACGGGTAACACAACTTACAAAGCGGTACAACGTTCAGCTGACCTAGTATCTATCGGTCCAATGCTGCAAGGTATGCGTAAGCCTGTAAACGACTTGTCTCGTGGCGCGCTAGTAGACGACATCGTGTACACCATCGCTCTAACAGCTATCCAAGCAGACCAAGAAGCTAAATAATCGCTTCTGACATCTAGTTGGATATAGATACAAAGCCCTCGATTCGTCGAGGGCTTTTTCTATTGCTGGCCAGAACACTTATTTGTTTTTTATACCAATCACTGCACAACCTATAATTACTGGTGCACAAAGCTTTCTCCCTATCGCCCCCATACCTAATCGACATTGCTCGTGCTTGTTCTTACACCGATTGACCCACTCCCAAAAATGCATTGGCTCCAAAGCAGCACGGTCCCTGTTCAATTTATCGACATTATTTACGTTTTAGCTAAACTTTTTTGCTAGGAAATACGTAAAAGCTACTGCAATGCACAAACTCATTGACTGCTAAGGAATATATATGAAGGATTTCATCAATACATCACTGATAAAGTTTGGTTTAGCTGCGTTTCTGATTAGTTTTTCTTCATTCAGCTTTTCCGCCCCGAGTATTAAAGGCGTCGATCAAGATATGTCCGGAGGAACGGTGACCGCTGAAATGGCTCATGCTGATGACAATGGGTGGATGGTTGTCCACCGAACAGACGAATCAATGAAGCCTGGTCCTGTTATCGGCTACGCTCCGTTAAAAATGGGAAAGAATGAAAACGTAAATGCAATTTTGATGGAACCAGTAGAATCAGGCGATATGCTGATGTTAATGGTCCACGGAGAGAAAGGTGGCATGAAGACTGGTGTGTTTGAGTATACGCTCGGCGCTAAAGAGGACGGTCCTGTAAAAGTGGACGGAAAGCTAGTGATGGACATCGTACGCGCTAAGTAAGGTGACGATGAATGAAAAAGTAAACTCCTACTCCCGGTATTTAGATGACACAAAAGTACTTAACGGCATTGCTAACCGTTAAGTACTTTTTCATTTGCGATGGAAGCAGCAAACTAGCCAATCCTTTCTCTTCCATGAGGAGTATTTAGGTCTAAATCAGGCCCTTTTGGTACAACTTGCGTCGGATTAATCCCAGTGTGGCTGAAGTAGTAGTGGCGTTTAATGTGATAGAAATCCGTCGTGTCTTCGACGCCTTCAACTTGATATAACTCTTTTAAGTAGCCTTGTATATTTTCGTAGTCTGCGATGCGCTGCTTGTTACACTTGAAATGCCCCACATACACCGCATCAAAACGAATAAGAGTCGTAAACAAACGCCAATCAGCCTCAGTAATTGTGTTCCCTGCTAAGTAACGATGCGTCGCTAAGTGAGCATCGATTTTATCTAACGCATTAAACAAAGAATCAAACGCTTCTTCATACGCCTCTTGTGTAGTCGCGAAGCCACAACGATACACTCCGTTGTTGACATTCGGATAAACAAAATCGTTCCACTCATCAATAACGTGTTTTAGATGATCTGGATAGTAGTCGTCGTGATTCCCTGTTAACGCATTGAATTCCGAATTGAACATGCGAATGATCTCTGACGACTCGTTTGACACAATAGTATTGGTCTTTTTATCCCAAAGTACAGGCACGGTTACGCGGCCCGTGTAATCGGGTTTGGCCTGCGTGTAAATTTGATACATGCGCATGTGACCAAACAATGGCTCAGGAAGCCCCATTTGCCAACCTTGGCTGAGCATATCAGGGCAAACGACCGTGACATCAATATGTGGTTCTAAACCTTTCAGCTTGCGGAAAATGAGGGTTCGATGTGCCCACGGACAAGCAAGAGAGACATACAAATGGTATCGACCGGACTCTGGTGTAAACTCCGCATCAGGGTCGTTTTTAACCCAGTTACGGAATCCGGCATCTTCGCGCACAAATTTGCCACCATTTGATTTTGTGTCATACCAGACATCTTGCCAAACACCTTCAACCAACTTACCCATGATTGCTCTCCTCTCGTTCTGTTTGTGTCTATATTAGCGTTTCCTATCAAACAGAGAATCATCGAACTTAGGACATCATGTTCAAGAAATTCGAATGTATAAATCAGACACATAAAAAAAGCGCGACCCGATGAAGGTGTCGCGCTTAAGCCCGTCACAGGCTGAATTTATACACTAACGTGTAAACAAGATACCGCGTGAACGTCATTACCTAAAATGGTTGGCTTTGTCTTCGCACACTCTTCGGTTGCTTGTGGGCAACGAGTGCGGAATACACAACCCGACGGTGGGTTGATAGGTGAAGGAAGATCACCCTCTAGCATTTGGATTTTCTTATTGCGCTCAATATCCGGGTCCGGGATCGGAACCGCAGACATCAGCGCACGCGTATATGGGTGCTTAGGATCAGCAAACAGAGCCTCGGCCTCGCCAAGTTCCACGGCATTACCTAAATACATAACTAAAACGCGATCTGAAATGTGTTTAACGACAGACAAGTCATGCGCAATGAATACCAGAGAAAGCCCTAACTCTTTTTGAATCTCTTTAAGTAGGTTAACCACCTGAGCTTGAATAGATACATCAAGCGCCGATACTGGCTCGTCACAAATGATCATCTTAGGCTTAAGGATAAGCGCACGCGCTATCCCGATACGCTGACACTGACCACCCGAGAACTCGTGTGGGTAACGGTTAATCACGTTAGGTAATAGGCCAACTTTCGCCATCATCTCTTTAACGCGATCTTTCACTTCCTGCTTAGACAGTTCTGGATAGAATGTCTCAAGAGGTTCAGCAATGATATCACCAACAGTCATACGCGGATTCAGCGATGCCAATGGGTCTTGGAAAATCATCTGAATTTCTTTACGCGTCTCACGGCGCTGAACGCTTTTCATTTTAGTAAGGTCTTGACCCAACCAAACTACTTGGCCGTCAGTAGCTTCAACCAGACCAATGATGGCACGAGCAAACGTCGATTTACCACAACCTGATTCACCTACTACACCAAGCGTTTCCCCTTCGTATAGTCGAACGTTCACGCCATCTACCGCTTTCAGGCTCGAAGGCTTTGACCACGGCCATGCCGACTTTGAGGCAATGCTGAAGTGAACTTTCAGCTCAGAAATGTCCAGAATTAGTTTTTTGTCTACTGCGTTCATTTGTTCCAAGCCTCCCATTCAGAAAAACATGCACGCTGACGACCATCACCAAATGGTGTCAGAATTGGCGCCTCGCGCTTACAACGATCCATCACACGGTGACAGCGCTCTTGATAAGGGCAGCCCGGCGGTAGACGAAGCAAGTTTGGTGGATTACCAGGAATGGTCGGCAGAATTTCACCCTCAGTATCGAGGCGAGGAATCGCCTTCAGCAGCCCCTCCGCATAAGGATGGCTTGGATTGTAGAAAATTTCGTTTACGTTGCCGTACTCCATGGTACGGCCTGCATACATCACCAGCACCTTGTCACACGAACCTGCAACCACACCAAGGTCGTGAGTGATCATGATGATCGCTGTGTTGAACTCAGATTTCAGCTCATTCAACAAGTCCATGATCTGTGCTTGTACCGTCACATCAAGTGCTGTTGTTGGCTCATCGGCTATAAGCAGTTTAGGACGACATAACAACGCCATCGCGATCATTACACGCTGACGCATACCGCCTGAAAACTCATGCGGGTACATCGTGATACGCTTACGCGCTTCAGGGATTTTTACCGCTTCCAGCATGCGTACTGATTCTTCAAATGCTTCCGCTTTGCCCATGCCTTTGTGCAGCATAAGCACTTCCATCAACTGATCACTGACTTTCATGTAAGGGTTCAGTGATGTCATTGGGTCTTGGAAGATCATTGCGATCTGTTCCGCACGCACTTTGTTCAGTTCTTTTTCTGGTAAGTTTAGGATTTCTTTGCCTTCAAACTTTGCGCTACCAGAAATAATACCATTCTTAGCCAAAAGGCCCATGATTGCGAATACGGTTTGAGATTTACCTGATCCCGACTCTCCAACGATACCTAAGGTTTCGCCTTGGTTGAGAGAGAAGTTCAAATCGTTTACTGCGGTTACGATACCATCTTGCGTGGTGAATTCGACGCGCAGATCTTTGACATCTAATAAGCTCATCATTGCTTCCTTAATCTTATCTTTTAATTATCTGTCTTTTGGATCCAGCGCATCGCGCAGGCCGTCACCAACGTAGTTGAAGCAGAATAGCGTCACAACCATGAACACTGCTGGGAATGCCAGCTGCCAGATTGCTACTTCCATTGTCTGTGCACCTTCTTGTAGAAGAGCGCCCCAACTTGTCATTGGTTCCTGGACACCAAGACCAAGGAATGATAGGAATGATTCCGTTAGAATCATACTTGGGATAAGCAGCGTAGAGTATACCGCTACAATACCCAGTACGTTCGGTACGATATGACGAGTAATGATTTTCCAGTTGCTTACACCACACACATGTGCCGCTTCGATAAACTCCTTGCTACGTAGACTAAGAGTCTGGCCACGTACGATACGCGCCATATCTAGCCATGCGATAGCACCAATCGCAACGAAGATCAGCATGATGTTACGACCGAAGAATGTTACCAGTACAATCACCAGGAACATAAACGGTACCGCGTATAAAATTTCTAGAATACGCATCATTACGCGGTCAACTTTACCGCCGATGAAACCAGATGCTGCGCCGTAGAGCGTACCAATCAGTACCGCTACAAATGCACCCATAACACCTACCATCAACGAAATACGACCTCCAATTAGCGTACGCACGTATAAATCACGGCCTAAGCTGTCAGTACCAAACCAATGGTCAGCATTCGGTGCAACGTGCATCGCGTACCAGTCAGTATCATCAAATGTGTACGGTGCGATCATTGGCAGGATAATAACCGCCAACGTCATTAGAACAAGAAGGAATAAGCTCACCATCGCCGCTTTGTTGCGCATGAAACGGATACGAGCATCTTGCCAAAGACTGCGACCTTCAATCTCCAAGTTTTCGGAGAATTTCTCAATCGCTTCTAGGTTTTCTTTTTTCGTTAACATAACCAAACGTCCCTGTTAGTAGCGAATTTTCGGGTCAATCATTGCAAGTAAAATATCTACAATCGCGTTGAATAGAATGAATAGGAAACCAATCAGAATGGTTACCCCCATTACTAGCGAGTAGTCACGGTTAAACGCAGCGTTAACGAATAGTTTACCAATACCAGGCAGACCAAAAATGGTTTCGATAACAACGGAACCGGTGATGATACCTACGAAAGCTGGGCCCATGTAAGAAACAACAGGGAGAAGTGCCGGCTTAAGAGCGTGTTTGATAATGATATAACGGTAACTTAGACCTTTAGCACGTGCCGTACGAATAAAGTTACTGTTTAGGGTTTCAATCATCGAACCACGCGTGATACGAGCAAAGGTAGCAACATACAGTAGCGACATACCAATAACAGGAAGCACTAAATACTGCCAGCTACCATCTTGCCAACCGCCCGCAGGGAAGATATTCCAATGAAGCGAGAATATGTAGATAAGCGCAGGCGCTAATACAAAGGATGGCATTACGACACCAAGCATCGCAGTCGACATAATGGTGTAATCAATCCAAGTATTTTGCTTGAGCGCAGCAATGGTACCGACGGTAACCCCCATTATCAAAGTAAAGATAAAGGCGATGAAGCCCACTTTAGCCGAAACAGGTAAGGCAACCGCGATCAGCTCGTTTACTGAGTAATCAAGGTATTTAAATGACGGTCCGAAATCACCTTGGATAACATTGGTCAAATACGTGGTGTATTGTTCAAATACAGGTTTATCCAAGCCATATTTAGCTTCGATGTTTGCCATTACTTCGGGTGGCAATGGACGCTCTGTCGAGAAAGGGTTTCCCGGTGCAAAGCGCATAAGAAAGAAAGATACGGTGATCAAAACCAACATTGTTGGGATCGCCTCAAATATCCTTTTTGCGATGAATTTAAGCATAAACTCACTCTTTCAGTCTGTGACAGTTAAATTAAAGAAGTCGTCCAATTCTTTTGGACTAAAGATAGGCGCTACATGCAATTTCTCACATGTAGGGCCTCATTTTTATAGTTCTATCGAGTTACGAATTACTCTGTGATGTAGAGATCTTTAGAGTAAATCTTGTCTTCCGCGTTATTTACTGGGAAGCCACCAACTTTCGGTGATAGTAGACGTGATTTCACGTACTGGTAGATAGGTGCGATTGGCATATCTTTTGCCATCAACTTCTCTGCTTCTAGGTAAAGTGCTTGGCGCTCTTCGTCAGAAGTTGAAGCAAATGCTTTGTTCATGATCGCATCGTACTCTTTGCTGTCGTAGTGAATACCACCAGTAGTGTTATTACTCATCATCAGCGTTAGGAAAGATGAAGCTTCGTTGTAGTCGCCACACCAACCTGCACGAGCAACCTCAAAGTTGCCAGAATCTTTGGTAGATAGGTAAGTTTTCCACTCTTGGTTTTCTAGCGTAACGTCTAGACCAAGTGTCTTCTTCCACATTGAACCCAGTGCAACCGCAAGTTTCTTGTGGTTCTCTGATGTATTGTATAGAAGGTTAAATTCAAGAGGGTTGTCTGCGCCGTAACCCGCTTCTTCCAATAGACGCGCAGCTTCTGCGTTACGCTCTTCTTGCGTCATTTTGCCGTATGCAGGAATTTCTGGGTTGAAACCTGCCGTAATTTCAGGTGTTAGGAAGTAAGCTGGCTTTTGACCTTGACCTAAAATCGCATCGGTCACAATGTTACGGTCAATCGCATAAGAAATCGCTTTACGCACACGAACATCATCAAACGGCTTTTTCTTCGTATTGAAGATGTAGTAGTAAGTACATAAGTTACCGGTTACAGACACTTCTTGTGGGTGCTCTTTCTTCAGACGCTTGAAGTGCTCTGTAGGCAGCTCGTTCGTGAAGTCGATTTCACCCGCTAGGAAGCGGTTCATTTCCGCTACTTGGTTCTCGATTGGTAGGAAAGTAACTTGGTCAAGCGTCGTGTTTTCGTTGTCCCAGTACTGTTCGTTACGTTTTAGAACCAAACGCTCGTTTACAACCCAGTTGTCAACAACATAAGCACCGTTACCTACAAAGTTCTCTGGCTTCGTCCATTGATCGCCGAACTTTTCAACAGTTGCTTGATGAACAGGTTTCACTGTCGTGTGGCCCATCATCATTACAAAATATGGTACTGCAGTATCTAACTCAACCACTAACGTGTGATCGTCAACCGCTTTAACACCTAACTCGCTCTTATCTTTTTTACCCGCAACAATGTCTTTTGCGTTCTTCATCTTGGTGTATTCCATGTACCAAGCATATGGAGAGGCGGTTGCTGGATCGACTGCGCGTTGGAAGCTGTAAACGAAATCACCTGCAGTGACAGGATCACCGTTTGACCATTTTGCGTCTTCACGTAAGTGGAAAGTGTATGTTTTGTTGTCTTCAGTTTCCCAAGATTCTGCAACACCAGGGATAGTGTTACCGTCCGCATCTTGGTTTACAAGGCCTTCAAGAAGATCGCGAATCACGTGGGATTCTGGAACACCTTGAGATTTATGAGGGTCTATTGTCGCAACTTCTGTACCGTTACCACGCACCAATTCTTGAACAGCAGCAAGTTTTGGCTCTTTAGAATCAGATTTAGCTTCAGGGGCTGGAGCCGGAGCAGGCTCAGCAGCTTGTTTCTCCGCAGGCTTTTCACCACAACCAGCTAGAGCGAGAGAAAGACCAGCACCAATAAATAAAGCGCGCGTGATTTTATTCTTATACATGCGTAAAACTCCAAATTTTTTCGTTAGCATCCATGACTTCTTTGTAAGGGCCTGGAACGGTCAGAGTTTTAGATTTTTTTAGTGCACTTTCTGAGCACAAAAGTCTAAAACCTTACAAAGACTGCGGCACACATTAGCAATCATTGAAGTAATTTGCCATAAAAATGTAGCAAAAAAACCAATAATGCTGACTAAACCACACATATATAGCAGTAAACTCTAACCCCAAAGCATTCACCAGCCAAATAAAGACCAGAAGCGACATTTAACAGGCGAAACTTTCGATTAATCTGAGTTTAAACTATTTACTAGCATCTTATGCTAGATATTTACACATCATTTAACATTTATGACAAATCAAGTCTAACAAATAATTGTTTATATATTGGGCAAAAAACTTTTATTGTGAAGAATATCACCAGACAAAAGATAGGAAATATCGAAACAAAGTGAGCAATACAATGAAGATAAATACAAAAAAAGCTAAGTGCCATTAGCACTTAGCTTTTTTCACTAGAATGCGGGTTAGTTCTATTTTTCCCAACGCTGTGCAGCTTGATGATCGGTGTCGCGCGACTCAACCCAACGATCTTCATTCGTCGTACGCTCTTTTTTCCAAAATGGTGCTTGGGTTTTCAGATAATCCATGATGAACTCGCACGCATCAAATGCCGCGCCGCGGTGCGCACTGGAAACGCCCACAAATACAATTTGATCACCGCTATCCATGTCTCCGACACGATGAATCACGCGTACACCTAATAGTGGCCAGCGAGACTCAGCTTGATCGCAAATGTCGCTCAAGCTCTTCTCTGTCATCCCCGGATAGTGCTCTAGATGTAAACCAATGACATTATCCCCAAGGTTCATATCTCGAACTTTACCAACGAATGTAACGACAGCGCCGGCAGCCGTCCCTTCAGATAGACGTTGATATTCTTGCTCAACCGAAAAATCTTCAATTTGTACAGAAACACGAGAATCCATCTTAACCCCCAGTTACCGGCGGGAAAAACGCAACTTCGTCACCTGCTTTTACTTGTGTATCCAAAGGGACGATGGATTGGTTCACTGCAGCAAGTAGCTTTCCTGGCTCGAGCGCTAAATCCCACTTGCCATCTTTCTCAGTGCCTTCTTCCACTAGATGTGCACGAATTGATTCAACCGTCTCAAACGGCCCGTCTAACTCGACACTGTCGATGCCAATCAGTTCGCGAGTTTGAGCAAAGAAAAGTACTTTAATCATGATTCCACCTTAAAGTGACCAGATTTACCACCCGTTTTCTCTAATAGACGAACTTGACCAATAACCATGTCTTTTTGTACTGCTTTACACATATCGTAAATCGTTAGAGCAGCAACGGAAGCTGCCGTGAGCGCTTCCATTTCCACGCCAGTTTTACCCGCAAGTTTACATACTGATTCGATGCGAACTTTGTTTTCTGCTTCGATAGCTTCCAGTTGAACTTCAACTTTAGAGAGTAGTAGCGGATGACAAAGTGGAATCAAATCCCAGGTTTTCTTCGCAGCTTGAATACCAGCAATACGAGCCGTCGCAAATACATCACCTTTATGGTGCTGGCCAGAGACAATCAGTTGAAGTGTTTCTGGGGCCATGTGAACAAATGCTTCAGCACGAGCTTCACGAACCGTCTCCGTTTTTGCTGACACGTCAACCATGTTTGCTTCGCCAGAAGCATTGATATGTGTAAATTGGGTCATTGTTTTTCCTTCGCTTTTAGGAAAGGTTATACAGATAGGTGTGGCATGAAGTTACAAGGGCGATGACTTGCATCCAACTGCTGTTTAATAATTTTTGTCCAGCCTGTGCGGCACGCACCAGTTGAACCTGGCATTGCGAAGATCACGGTGTGGTTAGCAAAACCAGCAATCGCACGAGACTGAATCGTAGACGTACCGATCTCTTCGTACGACACCATACGGAACAACTCACCAAAACCTTCAACTTCTTTATCAAATAGAGGCTTAAGTGCTTCTGGCGTGCTATCACGTGAGGTGAAACCTGTACCGCCAGTAATCATGATCGCTTGTACGCTTTCATCAGCAATCCATTGAGAAACAATCGCGCGGATCTTGTACATGTCATCAATAACAATTTGCTTGTCTACTACGTTGTGACCCGCTTCTTGAGCATGCTCAGCTAGGTAACGACCAGAGGTATCGTTTTCTTCAGTACGAGTGTCAGATACCGTTAGAACGGCAATATTTGCAGGTTGGAATTTGCTTTCAGCGTGACCCATTTGTTCACCTATTCTCTTAATTAGCTTTGATACGCTTGGTATCGATTCGGAAAAAGTTAGAGCCAGCTTATCAGTGAGCTCGCTCTAAAAATTGAATGAAGTTAGCCGCCGATAGACGCGAGGTGTGGCGTCATACCAGTATTGCCATCATGCAAGAAATGGCTTACCGACTTGGTTTGTAACTGCGCCTGGATACGTTCAATAAGCTCACTCTCTTGCTCATCACGTTCCAAAAGATCACGCATTTCTACACCGTGGTCTCCAAACAGACATAGGTGCAGCTTACCCATCGCAGAAACGCGCAGTCGGTTGCAGCTTTCACAAAAGTCTTTTTCATAAGGCATGATAAGACCTATTTCACCCTTGTAATCAGGATGAACAAATACTTGCGCAGGACCATCATTATGCGAGCGCACTTTCAGCAACCAACCATTTGCAATTAGCTGGTTACGAATTGCCACTCCGGATACATGGTGCTTATTAAATAGCTCATCCATCTCACCCGTTTGCATCAACTCAATGAAACGCAGTTGGATTGGACGATCTTTTATCCAGTTAAGAAACGCTGGCAGCTCGTGATGGTTCAGATCTTTCATCAACACCACATTAACTTTTACTTGCTCATAACCGACCTCGAACGCACGTTCGATACCATTCATGACTTCAGTAAACTTATTTTCACCTGTGATTTGATGAAACATACGCGGGTCAAGGCTATCCACACTGACATTAATGTGGGTTAAACCCGCTTCACGCCAATCTGCGACTTGTTTTGCCATACGATAGCCATTGGTTGTCGTTGCAACTTTTTGAATGCCAGGCGTCGCCGCTACTGAATGGATAATGTCGGTAAAATCTTTGCGTAAGCTAGGCTCACCACCAGTGATGCGCACTTTTGACGTGCCACAATCAGCGAATGCTTTTACGACCCGTTTGATTTCAGGGAGAGATAAAAAAGACGAGTTTTTATTGCCCGAAGGCTTATAGCCATCAGGAAGGCAATAGGTACATTTGAAATTACATACGTCGGTCACAGACAGACGCAAGTAATAAAACTTACGATGAAATTTGTCTTCGAATTGTTGCGCCACGGAACACCTTTCCAAACACGGGAGGCATGGCCATTTCCAATCATGCCCTTGTGACAGTATGCCACTGGCTCAAAACGCTTATCCAAGGACTTAGCAATAGTGAGCTCGGAGTTATGGCAACCAGAGATATGAAATCTCTGATAGCTTTGCGGTGTAAAATACTTAATATTTGTAATGGAATCCAGACTTGAGTGATAAAAAACTCTCTAGAGACACAATTTACCGCTAAGTGAGTACCTTTAAGACACTCCTTAAGATAAATTGTAGCCGTTTTTTATTAGATTATTAGAAGAACATAATGAATATCTACACAGATAAAAAAGTGGTCGCTGTTGGCGGTGGTCATGGCTTAGGTCGAATGCTGGCCGCATTACGAGATTTTGGCAGCAATGCAACTGGGATTGTTGCCACGACTGACAATGGTGGTTCAACAGGAAGAATTCGTCACTGCCAAGGAGGAATCGCTTGGGGAGACACACGTAACTGTATTAATCAGCTCATTACAGAGCCTTCGATCAGTTCTATGATGTTTGAATATCGCTTCAAAGGCACTGGCGAACTTGATGGTCATAATCTTGGTAATTTGATGCTTACTGCACTCGATAACTTATCGGTCAGACCTTTAGATGCCATTAATCTGATTCGCAATATGTTAAAAGTCGACGTTAACATCCTTCCTATGTCCGAACACCCTTCGGATCTTTCCGCGTTATCCGTAGATGGGAAGTGGGTTACGGGAGAAACAAATGTCGACGAAATGAAAGCAGACTTGCGACGTTTGGATCTTTCACCAGAAGTGCCTGCTACCAAAGAAGCCATCACAGCTTTGGCGGAAGCGGACGCGATTATTCTTGGCCCTGGCAGTTTTTTAACTAGTATCATGCCTCCTTTATTGCTGCCTGAACTCGGCAAAGCGATTGCAGCAAACACAAAAGCAAAAGTCATTTTTGTTGCTAACCTGAGTCCAGAATACGGCCCAGCGGGACGAATGACGATGGCTCAAAAATTAGAATGGTGTGAACGTGCCTGTCAAGGAAGAAAAATAGACGTGGTTCTAGCAGAGAAAACCGAGCAAGACGTCTTAAGTCAATGGAATGTAGTGACGGAGTCACTCGCCTCCTCTAACCGAGACTGGCGTCACGATAGAAACAAGCTCAAACTAGCGATTGAAAATCAGCTACAACTTTCTATTTAAGAGCACGTTACCTGGCTAGCGCCCTCTTTTAAGGTGTTTATTGATAATGAAAACCCTTCTGTCATCGAAGGGTTTTAGTTCAGGCATCCAGTAAAAACAGATGTTTACTAAGAAAAAATGGTTAATAGAAAAAATAGCTACTGTCGCCAAGAGCGATAAGCATCTCGAGTTTCGTGCAAAAGATCGAACATAGCCTCTAACTCCTCAGACTCCGCAGTCAACTCACCGGCTTTCGCTTTTTTGTCTATGGACATAGCCAGTTCACAAAGGCGATCTGCCCCAAAGCTCGCAGCACTACTTTTCAACGCGTGGCTGATTTCTTTTGAGTAAGCTAATCGCTCTGCCCCCTGCAGTTGGGATAAGTTCTCGATATAGGTATCCATTTCTCCTAGGAAGATATCGAACAGTACAGGTACGTTGTCACTGCCAATTTCCATCGACAGTTCATCTATTTTTTGCTGATTTAATACATTTACACTCATACTTTTTGCCGCTCTTCCTTGCCGTTCCATGCCTGTAACTTGCGGTAAATCGTCGACGGACTGACATCAAGATATCCCGCCGCTCGAGGAATATTGCCATCACATGCTTCAATCGCTTGCTCGATTGCCATTTTTTCCGTCATCCATAATGGCATAATCTCAGATGCGGTCATCGCTTTCGGCTCAATTAATTTAGCCACAGACGACGGACGGTCAAGCGGTTGATTCAACGGTGGCGGTAACATGTCCAACGTAATCTCTTTACCGTTGTTTAGAACAACGATGTTGCGTAGCACGTTTTGTAACTGACGAACGTTACCCGGCCACTCATAGCTGTTGAATCGCTCGATGACATCAGGCGCAAAACGTATGAAGCTTTTTCCTTCTTCGTGTGACATGTAACCTAGCAGTGAGTATGCAATTTCAATAACATCTTCGCCTCGTTCGCGTAAAGGCGGTAAATGCAAAGGAATGACATACAAACGATAGTACAAATCTTCACGGAATCGACCTTCTTGTACCTCTTTCCAGGGATCACGGTTAGTGGCACACACAAAGCGCACATCCACGCTCTTCATTTTTGAGGAACCCACTTTTTGGAATGTGCCCGTTTGAATAAATCGTAGCAACTTGGTTTGTAAATCCAAGTCCATCTCACAAAGCTCATCTAGAAAAAGTGTGCCGCCATCCGCTAACTCAGCTGCCCCTTGACGATCATTCGCAGCGCCAGTAAAGGCCCCTTTTACGTGACCAAACAGTTCACTCTCAATCAAATCTTTTGGAATTGCAGCACAGTTAATTGCAATAAAAGGTTTGTCACCACGTTTACTTGCTGCGTGAATAGCCTCAGCACATACCTCTTTACCAGTACCACTTTCACCTGTGATAAAAATACTCGCTTTACTGCTCGCCGCTGAATCTATCGTACGGTAAACCTGCTGCATGGTTTGGCTACTGCCGATAAACCCCTGATAGCTCTGATTGCCTGGATTATCGGCTTCATTTTTTAGCTTGGTCGCTTTACGAATTGCATTGTTAACCGTGACACGTAAACGGTCTGCTTCACACGGTTTAATTAGAAAGTCTTGTGAGCCATGACGCATGGCCTCGACCGCGGTATCGATAGAACCATGCGCTGTCATAAAGATTATAGGTACGTCGGGATGACTCTTTTTAACGGCATGTAAAACGTCCATCCCCGTCATATCTGGCAGACGGAGATCGAGTAAAATAAGATCTGGAATTCGATGATTTAGGCTCTCAATGGCATCCCTACCTGTGCCGACAATATTGATATCTATGCCAAGCGGTGTCAGGTATGAGCGGTACAGAGCCGCAACAGATGCGGTGTCCTCGACCATTAAAAGGTAACGAGACTTTGGGCCTTCGGGTTTTTGTTGCATAACCTAGCTATTATTTTGTTGTGTTTTAAACAATAATCGCATTACGCTTTGCATTTTGCAAATAACATTAGCTAAATTATGGGCAAAGGAAAAAATTCAAAAATAATATCAATTATTTAAAAAGTGGCACAAACCATGCTGTAACGATAGTGACCCCTCGGGTCACCTAGCCAACTGACGTTGTTAGTGAACGATATGTTCACAAAACAAGCCAATAGACCCGACTGCCTATTGGCTTCTTTTTTTTACAAGCGACCTAAAATGCTTGGATAGTTAAATCGGTAAGTTTGTTCAACTATTTGCGATGAACTGCGCTCGTAGTTTTTCAATCTCGTCACGCTTTTGTGCCGCTAACTCAAATTCTAAATCTTGCGCATGCTGATACATCGCTGCCTCCAGTCGACTGATTTCTTTTTCTAGCTGCTGAGGGGACAGTGCCTCGTAAGTTTGCGAAGTCTCCGCCACTTTCGATAATGGTACCTGTTTAGTGTTACGCTGGCGTTTAGACTTAGTGATATCGCCAAGTTCCATGATGTCTTTGATATTTCGTTTGAGCGCTTGTGGCGAAATACCCATTTCTTCGTTGTACGCTTCCTGCTTCTCGCGACGACGGTTAGTTTCATCCATCGCCTTTTTCATTGAGTTGGTGATTCGGTCAGCGTATAAAATCGCCTTACCTTCGATGTTTCGTGCAGCACGACCAATGGTCTGAATGAGTGAGCGTTCAGACCGCAAGAAGCCCTCTTTATCCGCATCCAAAATTGCAACTAACGAGACCTCTGGCATATCCAGGCCCTCTCTCAATAAGTTTATTCCCACCAGCACGTCAAATTCCCCAAGACGAAGGTCACGGATAATTTCCACACGCTCAACAGTATCAATGTCTGAGTGTAAATAACGTACCTTAACATCATGTTCGTGAAGGTATTCGGTGAGATCTTCAGCCATTCGTTTGGTCAGTGTTGTAACCAGAACTCGCTCATCTTTAGCAGCGCGAATACGGATCTCAGACAATAGGTCGTCGACTTGGGTCGCTACTGGGCGAACCTCCAACTCAGGGTCAAGCAAGCCTGTAGGACGAACGACTTGATCCGCTACATCACCCGCCGATTTTTCTAGTTCGTAATTTCCAGGAGTAGCAGAGACGAAAATCGTTTGTGGCGCTAGTGCTTCAAACTCCTCAAACTTCAGTGGACGATTATCCAAAGCTGAAGGTAACCGGAAACCAAACTCCACCAGCGTTTCTTTACGCGAACGGTCGCCTTTATACATGGCACCTATCTGCGGTACTGTCACGTGAGATTCATCGATGATCAACAAGCCATCATGAGGTAAGTAGTCAAACAGGGTTGGTGGCGGCTCACCTTCCGAGCGTCCACTGAGATAACGAGAATAGTTTTCGATACCGGAGCAAAAGCCCAACTCATTCATCATTTCGATATCGAATTGAGTGCGCTGGCTAATTCGCTGCTCTTCCAGTAGCTTGTTGTTAGCTAGAAGCTGCTTTTTGCGCACTTCTAGTTCGACTTTAATATTTTCAATCGCTTCAAGAATGCGATCTCTTGGCGTCACATAGTGCGTCTTGGGATAGATGGTATAGCGCGGCAAGTCTCGTTGTTTGACCACGCCTGTCAATGGGTCGAACACACTGATGCAATCCACCTCATCGTCAAACATCTCAACGCGTACAGCGTCTTGGTCTGATTCAGCAGGGAATATATCAATCACCTCGCCACGGACACGGAACTGCCCTCGCTCAAAAGCAACATCATTGCGCGAGTATTGGAGCTCCGCTAGGCGACGAAGCATATCACGCTGATCAATCACATCTCCACGTCGCAAATGAAGCATCATTTGTAAGTAGGATTCCGGATCACCCAAACCATAGATAGCTGAAACCGAAGCAACGATAATAGCGTCTTTCCGTTCCAATAAAGCTTTAGTGGCAGACAGTCGCATTTGCTCAATGTGGGCGTTAACCGAAGCGTCCTTTTCAATGAAAGTATCTGTTGTGGGAACGTATGCTTCAGGTTGGTAGTAATCATAGTAAGAAACAAAATACTCAACCGCATTATTAGGAAAGAATGACTTCATCTCACCATATAACTGAGCAGCAAGCGTTTTGTTTGGCGCAAGTAATATTGCAGGTCGTTGGGCTTGAGCAATCACATTCGCTAGTGTGAAGGTTTTACCTGAGCCTGTGACCCCCAACAATGTTTGATGTGCTAGCCCAGCATCGAGCCCCTCAAGCAACTGATTGATCGCTCCTGGTTGATCGCCCGACGGCTGATAATCGGAGACCAATTCATAGACTTTACTCATACCCTTCCTCAATTTTACTGCGCTAAGGCTGTATATATATACACCTTAGCTAATGAAATCTACGTCTATCGAGAATTTAACCATCATTGTTAATAAATTTTCTTGTTTGTCTAGAATGCTATAGCCATACAAAAGTGACTCTGATATACTACTTCGCCCTAGTTGAAGAGCCACACACATTCTTCACATTATAGTTTCCACAACTTTTCCCCAAAAATTAGCTTAAAACTTTCTTATCCCCAAAAGATTGATTTTTATCCACTTTGAATACCTTTTGATTAACATCGATAAATCTCTGTTTTATTTGCTTATTTTACGCATAACTCCGACTAAAAATTCATTAAATAAAAACTTAGTTGCATATCAATTTTCTTTACCCAGATCTCATCAACATACTTATCCACAAATTTAGTGGATAACTAACCTCGAGCCTTTACTGGCAAGCCATACAGAAAAGTAAAGCCCTTAAATCAATATTTTTTGCTAAAAATGTATTTTTTTACTGTTGACAGTAGTTTGAGTGCTCGGTAAGATTCTTCCCGCTTTCAAGCAAAGCAATTCCTCCTTAGCTCAGTTGGTAGAGCGACGGACTGTTAATCCGCAGGTCGCTGGTTCGAGCCCAGCAGGAGGAGCCAGATTATAGAAAAGCCGTGTCGCAAGACACGGCTTTTTTGTATCTTAATCACCATGAAATCTAAGCCAATCTAGGCGCCATAAAATCACACCGAAATAAGTTCAAATTACAGAACTCATAACATTGTCATAGATAGTGTTCTCACAGCACCACACATTTAATTCTGTCTCTTTTCTAGCAAAACACAATCGTAAATATTTGAATCTATTATTAATGCAATTTAATCATTAAAAAAATGAAAAGCATTCATTTTAATCATAATAAATAAATCCATACGATTAAAAGGGTTAAGAATGGTTCCGTCCTACTCGTCGCCTCCATTCTAATTATCAATAACTTAGGGATTTACTTATGACTATTCCGACAACTGACATGCTAGATGCATGGGCTGGATTTACTGCTGGTGAATGGCAAAACTCTGTCAACACTCGTGACTTCATCCAAAAAAACTATACACCCTATGAGGGAGACGAGACTTTCTTAGCTGAAGTTAGCGAATCCACTTCAGCATTATGGAACCAAGTGCTTGAAGGCATAAAACAAGAAAGCCGCACACACGCCCCTATTGATTTTGACACAGACTTGCCCTCAACAATCACTTCCCACGATGCAGGCTACATCAACAAAGATCTGGAAAAGATCGTTGGCTTACAAACTGATCAACCGCTAAAACGTGCAATCATCGCCAATGGCGGGATTCGCATGGTCAAAAACTCTTGCGAAGTTTATGGCCGCGAGCTGGATCCAACGGTTGAAAAAATCTTCACTGAATACCGTAAAACTCACAACAAAGCGTGTTTCGACCTTTACACCAAAGAAATCCTAGCGTGTCGTAAATCCGGCATCATTACGGGTCTTCCTGATGCCTATGGCCGTGGTCGTATTATTGGTGACTATCGCCGTCTCGCCCTATACGGTATCGACTTCTTAAAAGCAGACAAAAAAGAACAATACAATTCAACACAAACGTTCTTAGAACAAGGCAACGATCTTGAGAAAACACTTCGTCTTCGCGAAGAAATAGCCGATCAAGTTCAAGCACTTGAAGACATTCGTCAAATGGGTCTGAAATACGGTATTGATATGTCGCTACCTGCAAAAACAGCACAAGAAGCGATCCAATTTACCTACTTTGGCTACCTAGCGGCGGTTAAATCGCAAAACGGCGCAGCAATGTCACTGGGCCGTACTTCGACTTTCCTAGACGTCTATCTAGAACGCGATATCGCAAACGGTTTGATTGATGAATCACAAGCGCAAGAAATGATTGACCACTTCATCATGAAGCTACGCATGGTTCGCTTCCTACGCACACCAGAATACGATTCATTGTTCTCTGGCGACCCAATCTGGGCAACCGAAGCCATGGCTGGTATGGGCGTTGATGGCCGTACGCTAGTATCTAAAACGACATTCCGGTACTTACATACACTACATACTATGGGCCCTGCTCCTGAGCCAAACATGACGATTCTTTGGTCAGAGCAATTACCTGAAGCGTTCAAGCAATACGCTGCAAAAGTGTCGATTGATACCTCTTCGGTTCAATACGAAAACGACGATCTAATGCGCCCTGATTTCAACAATGACGACTACGCGATTGCCTGTTGTGTGAGCCCGCAGGTTGTTGGTCAGCACATGCAATTCTTTGGTGCACGTGCCAACCTTGCAAAAGCACTGCTTTACACCATCAATGGTGGTATCGATGAAAAATCGAAAGCGCAAGTGGGTCCGGTAGTGGACAAAGTTCAAGATGAAATTCTCGACTTTGACGCTTTGATGCCTCGTTTCGACAATATGTTGGAGTGGCTAGCAACGCAATACGTCACAGCGTTGAACATCATCCATTACTCACATGACCGTTACAGCTACGAAGCGTCACTGATGGCATTGATGGATCGCGACGTGCACCGCACCATGGCGTGTGGTATTGCAGGTCTGTCTGTTGTCGCTGACTCTTTGGCGGCAATTAAATACGCGACCGTGAAACCTGTTCGTGATGAAGATGGCATCGCCGTTGATTTTGAAATCGAAGGTGATTATCCAAAATTTGGTAACAATGATGCCCGTGTTGATGACATCTCTTGTGATCTGGTTGAGCGCTTCATGAAGAAAATTCAGAAGATGCACACCTACCGCGAAGCAGTGCCAACTCAATCGATCCTAACGATCACATCTAACGTGGTTTACGGCAAAAAAACGGGTAATACACCAGATGGCCGTCGCGCAGGTATGCCTTTTGGGCCGGGTGCAAACCCAATGCACGGTCGTGATGAAAAAGGGGCGGTTGCGTCTTTGGCATCGGTATCTAAACTGCCGTTTGCTTACGCGAAAGATGGTATTTCTTACACCTTCTCAATTGTGCCTAACGCACTGGGTAAAGATGAATTAAGTCAGAAGAAAAACCTAGCCGCGCTAATGGATGGTTACTTCCATCACGAAGCAAGCAACGAGGGCATTGCGATTGAAGGTGGTCAACACCTTAACGTCAACGTTCTGGACCGAGAGATGTTATTGGATGCGGTTGAACATCCAGAGAAATACCCTCAGTTGACGATTCGAGTGTCTGGTTATGCGGTACGTTTTAACTCTCTAACGACAGAGCAACAGCAAGACGTCATCACTCGTACCTTCACAAGTAAGATATAAACACAGTCCATCAAGCACTCAGAAAGTTTAAATAATTAGCTTGTAAATATGCGTTGCCCGCCTCTCTTTTCTACCTGGAAGAGGCGGGCTTTTTTTAAAATCACACATTAGATGAAAATTAATAGGTAGTATCCTCTCGCTAACAATACATTCAGCAAACGATTCAATTTCTTATTGATTCATCAAAATAGATCAAATAGACGACTATTTTTCCATCGTGTATGTAAAACCACATCGTTCACTGGTTGTTATTGGTGTCACAAAACACGATAATATCAAGATCGGATTTTAAGAACGTAATAACTATGACCGAATATATTTTGTTGTTGGTCGGCACTGTGCTGGTGAACAACTTTGTACTGGTGAAGTTTTTGGGCCTATGTCCTTTCATGGGCGTGTCCAAAAAACTGGAAACAGCAATAGGTATGGGCTTAGCGACAACTTTTGTGCTAACGCTCGCGTCAGTGTGTGCGTATTTAGTGGAAAGCTACATCCTTCGTCCACTGGGTATTGAGTACCTTCGAACCATGAGTTTTATTTTGGTGATAGCCGTTGTGGTGCAGTTCACCGAAATGGTTGTGCACAAAACCAGCCCGACGCTTTATCGCTTGCTTGGCATTTTCTTACCGCTGATCACAACAAACTGCGCAGTATTGGGCGTGGCACTTCTTAACATTAATGAAAACCATAACTTTATTGAATCGATCATCTACGGCTTCGGCGCCGCTGTTGGTTTCTCATTGGTGTTGATACTTTTTGCATCCATGCGAGAGCGCATAGCCGCCGCCGACGTTCCTGTACCTTTTAAAGGTGCATCAATAGCAATGATTACAGCAGGTTTAATGTCACTCGCCTTTATGGGCTTTACAGGTTTGGTGAAGTAAGCGATGAGTACGATTTTAATTGCGATTATCGCGTTAGCGGTTCTGGCTGCGATTTTCGGCGCGATACTTGGTTTTGCTTCTATTCGCTTTAAAGTTGAAGCGGACCCTATTGTGGATCAAATCGACGCCATTTTACCGCAAACTCAATGCGGTCAATGTGGCTACCCTGGTTGCCGTCCTTATGCTGAAGCAATTGCAAATGGCGACCACATCAACAAATGTCCCCCTGGAGGCCAGGCAACAATCGAAAAGCTCGCCGACTTAATGGGTGTTGAGCCAGAAGAATCTGCGCACGATCTCGACAGCAAAATTCCAACCGTTGCGTTTATTCATGAAGACATGTGTATTGGCTGCACTAAGTGTATTCAGGCGTGTCCGGTGGATGCAATTGTAGGCGGAACAAAGGCGGTCCATACCGTAATCAAAGACGAATGTACGGGCTGTGACTTGTGTGTTGCCCCATGTCCGACTGATTGTATTGAAATGATTCCTGTGGCAACGACCACAGAAAGCTGGAAGTGGCAACTTCACTCCATTCCAGTACTTAACATTACGGATGCTGCCGACAATGCAGCGAACGTGAAAGATTCAATTAAGTAAGGTTTCACATGTTGTCTTTGATTGAACAAATTCGTACAGGCGCGCTTTGGGATTTCCCAGGTGGTGTGCATCCGGCAGAAAATAAAAAGCAGTCCAACAAAACTGAACTCGCTCATGCGGCTATCCCGTCAGAAATTGTATTGCCGCTAAAACAGCACATTGGTAAAGCGGGTAACCTACTGGTTGCCGAAGGTGACTACGTATTAAAAGGTCAGCCATTAACGCAATCGGAGACCGGCTTTACGGTTCCAGTGCATGCTCCAACATCCGGTACGCTCACCGCGATTGAGCCACGAACTGTCGCGCACCCTTCTGGGTTAAGTGAGTTGTGCGCAGTCATCACGCCTGATGGGAAAGATGCGTGGTGTGAGAGAAAACCCGTCGCAGATTACCAACAAGAAACCCCTGACGCACTGATTGATATTATTCGTCTCGCTGGTATTTCTGGTATGGGTGGCGCAGGCTTCCCTACTGCAAAAAAAATCCAATCAGGTTTTGCTCGTACCGAGATTCTTATCGTTAATGCAGCAGAGTGCGAGCCATACATCACGTCTGATGACAAGCTCATGCAAGAACATGCCGAAGAGCTTATTCAAGGTATCGAAATTGTCGAACATATCCTGACACCAAAGCTCACGATTATTGGCATTGAAGACAACAAGCCAGAAGCAATCAAAGCGCTAGAAGCTGCGGCTATAAACAAAGATATCGTTATTCGCGTTATCCCGACTAAATACCCTTCTGGCGGTGAAAAACAGCTGATCAAAATTTTAACCAATAAAGAAGTACCAAGTGGCGCGATTCCAGCCGATATTGGTATTTTGGTTCAGAATGTTGGTTCTCTTTACGCTATAAAACGCGCAGTCATCGACGGTGAACCGATGATAAAGCGCATCGTGACTCTCACTGGTAAAACCTTCAAACAACCACGCAACGTTTGGGCATTGTTAGGGACACCAGTACAAGCACTGTTGGATGAGTTTGGCTATAAAGCAGATAAGAAGTTACAGCGTTTAATTATGGGTGGGCCAATGATGGGCTTTACCCTTCCTCACTCCCAAGTGCCGATTACCAAGACAGCAAACTGTATCCTTGCTCCGACTCGTCGTGAGATCTCTCCGCACCAGTATGAGATGGAATGTATTCGCTGTAGCCAATGTGCAGAAGCGTGCCCTGCTTCGCTGCTGCCTCAACAACTGCAATGGCATGCGAAAGCTGAAGAGTATGACAAACTCGAAGAATTAAACTTAAAGGATTGTATCGAGTGCGGCGCTTGTGCGTTTGTATGTCCAAGTGAAATTCCGCTTGTACAGTACTACCGCCAAGCGAAAGCAGAAATTAGAACTAGAACACAAGAAGCGGAAGCTGCAGAGCGAGCAAAACTGCGTTTTGAAGAGAAAAAAGCGCGTATGGAACGCGAAAAAGCAGAACGTGAAAATCGCTTCAAGAAAGCTGCCGATCAACGCCGAAAAGAGATGAAGTCTTCTGGTAGCGATGATGCGATAGCAGCAGCGATCGCACGAGTGAAAGCTCAAAAGACAGAAACCACTGAAAAAGCAGAGCCAGCAGTAAAACCAGCCGTAGCGGCAGCCATTGCCAAAGCGAAGGCTAAACAAGCGGCAGCAGCTAAAGCAGGCTCTAGTGAACCTGATAACTCAGAAATGGCAAAACTGCGCGAAGAACGCAAACGTCTTGCTCGCGAACGGAAAGCGCAAAAAGAACAAGGCGAAACGCCAGACAATAACGCTGATGATAAAAAATCGGCAGTTGCGGCCGCCATCGCCCGAGCTAAAGCGAAAAAAGCACAACAAGAAGATTCAACTGAATCTGTAGAATCGGAAACGTCTGCGCAGCAAGACGGCGATCCGAAAAAAGCCGCGGTTGCTGCTGCCATTGCACGTGCCAAAGCACGTAAAGCGAAGCAAGCAGACTCAACTGAAGCGGAAGAAGCTGACGCACCTGCTGAGCAAACCGACGATCCGAAAAAAGCCGCGGTTGCTGCTGCCATTGCACGTGCCAAAGCACGCAAAGCGAAGCAAGCAGACTCAACTGAAGCGGAAGAAGCTGAAGCACCTGCTGAGCAAACCGACGATCCGAAAAAAGCCGCAGTTGCCGCTGCAATTGCTCGAGCCAAAGCGCGCAAAGCGAAGCAAGCAGACTCAACCGAAGCGGAAGAAGCTGACGCACCTGCCGAGCAAACCGACGATCCGAAAAAAGCCGCAGTTGCCGCTGCAATTGCTCGAGCCAAAGCGCGAAAAGCGAAGCAAGCAGACTCAACTGAAGCGGAAGAAGCTAAAGCACCTGCTGAGCAAACCGACGATCCGAAGAAAGCCGCAGTGGCTGCTGCCATTGCACGTGCCAAAGCGCGTAAAGCGAAACAAGCAGACTCAACTGAAGCGGAAGAAGCTGACGCACCTGCCGAGCAAACCGAAGATCCGAAGAAAGCTGCCGTGGCTGCTGCCATCGCTCGAGCCAAAGCGCGCAAAGCGAAGCAAGAAACGCAAACTGAGCCTGTTGAAGACGCAACTTCTGAAGAACCAGAAGTGGATCCGAAAAAAGCCGCGGTTGCCGCAGCAATTGCACGCGCGAAGGCTCGTAAAGCGAAACAAGCAGACTCAACTGAAGCGGAAGAAGCTGAAGCACCTGCCGAGCAAACCGAAGATCCGAAAAAAGCCGCCGTGGCAGCTGCCATTGCACGTGCCAAAGCGCGCAAAGCGAAGCAAGAAACGCAAACAGAGCCTGTTGAAGAAGCAGCTTCCGAAGAACCAGAAGAGGATCCGAAGAAAGCCGCGGTTGCCGCAGCAATTGCGCGCGCGAAGGCACGCAAAGCGCAACAAGAAGCTAATAAAAATAATACTGAGGAGAACGAGTAGTGTCGTTTTTTATTGCCAGTTCACCGCATACCCACAGTCGTCGTAGTACGCCAGACTTAATGAAATGGGTGGCACTTTGCGCACTTCCAGGTTTAGTAGCTCAAACCTACTTCTTTGGCTGGGGTACGCTTATTCAACTGATTTTTGCCATTGCAGTCGCTGTATCCCTTGAAGCCTTAGTCATGATCTGTCGTAAACGCTCACCAATGAGAGCGCTACGTGATAACAGTGCAATAGTTACCGCTTGGTTGTTAGCCGTTGCTATACCACCATGGTCTCCGTGGTGGATTATGGTGATCGGGCTTATTTTTGCGATAGTAATCGCTAAACACCTCTATGGTGGCCTTGGACAAAACTTATTCAACCCTGCAATGGTCGCTTATGTGGTCTTGTTGATCTCTTTCCCAGTACAAATGACGAGTTGGAGTGCACCGACATCACTCATACCTGATCATGTAAATTTTGCAGATACACTCTCTTTAATTTTTACGGGCTATGATTACGACGGCTTATCACTTCAGCAAGTTCGCTCAGGAGTTGACGGCGTGACAATGGCGACACCACTTGATGCATTTAAGACTGGCATTCTTACAGGTGCCACTCCAAGCGAAGTAATGTCGCAGCCAATATTTGATGGCTTAGGTGGTATTGGTTGGCAATGGGTAAACCTTGCTTACCTTCTTGGCGGCATAGTCATGATCAAAAAGCGTATCATCCAATGGTATATTCCAGCAGGTTTCCTTGCGAGTCTGACTCTGTTTAGCCTAGTGTTCACGTTGCTGACGCCAGGGGAAACTGCGTCGCCAGTTTTACACTTGTTATCTGGTGCAACCATGCTTGGCGCATTCTTTATTGCAACCGATCCCGTTTCGGCGTCTACCACCGTCAAAGGACGTTTAATCTTCGGTGCGCTTATTGGTGCTTTGGTTTTTATCATTCGCAGTTGGGGCGGTTTCCCAGATGGTGTTGCATTTGCAGTGTTGCTTGCAAATATGTGTGTGCCACTGATCGATTACTACACCAAACCTAGAACTTACGGTCACTGAGGTAAACATGTTAACCGCTATTAGAAAAAATGGTCTGACACTCGCGATATTTGCATGTGCAACAACCGGATTAGTCGCCCTTACTCAGTACCTAACAAAAGACCAAATCAAGGAACAAGAGCAAAAACAATTACTTTCTGTTTTGAATCAAGTCATTCCAGAAAACATGCATGACAACGCACTCACACAAGCTTGTACAATGGTCACGTCTCCAGATCTGGGGACATTACGTGCGATGCCAGCCTACCTCGCCACGAAGAATGGTGAACCAACAGCAATCGCAATAGAATCTATCGCGCCAGATGGCTACAATGGTGAGATAAAAGTGATTACTGGGATTGATAATCAGGGCAATATTTTGGGGACACGCGTCCTAAACCACCAAGAAACCCCTGGTCTGGGCGATAAAATCGATCTTCGTGTCACCGACTGGATCCTGAGCTTTACGGGCAAACAAGTCACGGAAAACAATTGGAACTCATGGAAAGTTCGTAAAGATGGTGGTGATTTCGATCAATTTACTGGTGCAACGATCACGCCTAGAGCCGTCGTAAAAGTGGTGCGAAATACCGTTAACTACGTAAACCAATCTCGTGAAGACATTCTTAGCCAGCCTTTGGGCTGTGAAGGAGAGCAGTAATGAGTGAAAATAAATTGCTGATGAAAAACGGTATGTGGAGCAATAACCCTGCTCTCGTACAGCTGCTGGGTCTGTGTCCACTACTAGCGGTTTCTTCCACGATAACCAATGCATTAGGTCTTGGTATTGCAACCTTACTCGTGCTAGTTGGATCCAACGTAACAGTTTCTCTTATTCGTAACTATGTGCCAAAAGAGATCCGTATACCTGTATTCGTTATGATCATTGCCTCACTCGTTACCTGCGTTCAGTTGTTAATGAATGCCTATGCGTACGGTTTGTACCTGTCTCTAGGTATCTTTATTCCTCTGATTGTAACGAACTGCATTATTATTGGCCGAGCAGAAGCTTACGCGTCAAAAAATGATGTTGCACCCGCTGCGCTAGATGGTTTGTGGATGGGCCTTGGTATGACGAGCGTCTTGGTTGTTTTAGGTGCCATGCGCGAATTGATTGGTAATGGCACACTATTCGACGGAGCAGACCTTCTCCTAGGAGACTGGGCTTCAGCTCTACGGATTCAAGTTTTCCAATTTGACAATAGCTTCCTGTTAGCGCTTCTCCCACCTGGTGCATTTATCGGTGTTGGGCTGTTGATAGCGCTCAAAAATGTCATAGATAATTCAATTCAGGCACGTCAACCAAAAGAAGAAAAACCAACCATAGAACGTGCTCGCGTCACTAACGCATAACAAGATAAGGCTCTGTCATAGGAGCCTTTTTCATAAACCGCAGAGACGGTATTGGAAGTCAGCAATGAACAAAATAAAAAGAATCGAAATTCTTGAGCGATTACGAGAAAACAATCCGAATCCTCAAACTGAGCTTAACTGGAGCTCCCCTTTTGAGCTGCTAATCGCTGTATTACTATCAGCTCAAGCAACCGATGTAAGCGTCAATAAAGCCACCGACAAGCTTTTCCCTGTAGCGAATACACCTCAAAGCATTCTTGATTTGGGAGTCGATGGCTTAAAAGAATACATAAAGACCATCGGTTTGTTTAACTCAAAGGCAGAAAACACAATCAAGACTTGTAAGATCTTGTTGGAAAAACACAATGGTGAAGTTCCTGAAGATCGTGCCGCGTTAGAAGCGCTATCAGGCGTAGGTCGCAAGACCGCAAACGTCGTGCTCAACACCGCTTTTGGTTGGCCAACTATTGCCGTCGATACGCACATTTATCGCGTGTCGAATCGCACTAAATTTGCGATGGGAAAAACGGTTGATGATGTCGAGCAGAAGCTATTAAAAGTTGTGCCAAAAGAGTTCAAACTCGATGTGCACCACTGGCTCATTCTTCATGGTCGTTATACGTGCGTAGCAAGAAAGCCTCGCTGCGGTAGCTGTATTATCGAAGATTTGTGCGAATATAAAGAGAAAGTATACCCAGATAGCTAATGCTATTTGTAAATCAAAGCTAGGAGCAAAAAATGTCAAACGGTCGAATTCTCCACACTATGCTTCGCGTAGGTGATCTAGACAAATCCATCAAGTTTTACACTGAAGTTATGGGCATGCAGCTGCTTCGTACTAACGAAAATAAAGAGTACGAATACACGCTAGCGTTTCTTGGTTATGGTGACGAATCCCAAGGTGCAGTGATCGAACTGACTTACAACTGGTGTAAAACTGAGTATGACCTAGGTACTGCTTTTGGTCATATCGCCATTGGTGTTGATGATATCTACACAACTTGCGACGCTATCAAAGCGGCGGGCGGTAATGTGACGCGTGAGCCAGGTCCAGTAAAAGGCGGAAGCACGCACATTGCATTCGTAAAAGACCCAGATGGTTATATGATTGAGCTTATTCAAAACAAGCAAGCTTCATCAGGTCTTGAAGGCTAAGCGGCACTTCTAATAATCACTTGTACTGCAAGTTGAACTCCGATTACAGGCAGGTCTGCGATCTGCCTGTCCTTTTATAAACAAAACCCTTTACTTGATAATAGTTATCGTTTAGATTTATCCGCAACTTCGATATGCGGGATTACGATAATGATCAGTGAATGGGAAAAACACACACTTCTAGCCGATACGGCACTTCAACTAGATGACCCTGTTCGCAGCATTCTTCATTACCAGCAAGCCCTAAGCCTGAGTGAAGATATCAGCGAATGTGTGGAAATTGAGGCGGACGAGCGATTATTAATTTCTGTGATTTCTTGTCATAACTTAGCTCAGTTCTGGCGTTGGGCTGGAGATACTGACTATGAACTCAAATACCTTCAACTGGCCTCTGAGAAGGTCTTAACACTTATCCCACAATGCCCAAATAAAGAGTGTGCAAACTTTATCGACTCGATAGGATGCTGTACTAAGGCGTTGATAGACTTTATGAAGCGTCACCCTAATCCGGCTATTGCCAAACAGGTTGAAAAAATCGATACCGCCACCAATTGCGAAGTCATTGCCAAATTCCGCTTAAACTAACATTCAAATTATACAGCAGGAATCACCGAAACGTGCTTGGCAAAATACCACTAAAATATTATTAACAACGTCAGTAAATCAAAAATGCCGAAGCTTTCAGCTTCGGCGTTTTTATATGCATCACACTTGGGTTCGCCCTAGAGATATCACGACTCGGCGGTTTTTGTCTTTTCCTATTGGCGAACCGTTATCTGCAATAGGACGACGCTTGCCGTACCCTTGCACTTGAATTCGATCTTCCGGTAGCCCTAGAGACTGAAAATAGTCACGAAGTGACTCTGCACGTCGCTCTGATAAACTTTGACTCGCACTTTTACCATCGGTTGAATCTGTGTACGTCGCCACCAGCACGAGATCGATATCTTGATTATGTCGGATATAATCTGCAATTTGTGATAAACGCTTTTTAGAAGCCTTGGTTAACTGATCACCTTGTCTTTCGTAGTGCAAAATCGTAAAAGCAATGTCCTCAAAACTATATTTCAATAAGTTGGAAATACAGTCGCTAAACGCGTTGTACTTGTTTTGAAATAGTACTGATGACAATGCGACTTCAATTCTCTGATCTCGGCTCTGCCAATCTTGGTAACTAAAAGTCGGATAACGGCCTTTTTCCAGCTCAGACAAAATGCCCCATGCTGTTTGCCCTCCGACATAACCATCAAACTGTTTAAAAAACTTTAAGTTTGTAATTCGATCGGCGTGTTCACCTGGTCGCCAAGGTGGCGGCATAGAAATGAGACTGACGTTACGTGTTTCTCCCATCGGGCGACGCATTTTTAACTCAAAGTCTAAATTGATTTTTTTATTTGCACGAGATGAAAATACCGCATCTCCAAAGCTTGGAATGGGGTGTACAAGCTGACATTCTAATGGTGTATTGACCACCATTTCCCATTGAGATTGCTGTGGAGTTGCAGCATAACGTTTGCCCATCAAAGCGAAGCTGCTTGTGCTAAACAACGAAAATACAACACCACTGGTAATCAGCCATTTCTTCATCTAATACTGTCTCTTAAACGGCAGTCTGTTGCCGTCAATTTGCATCAATAAAACCACTTCAACCGGAATGCAAAAATCTCGCCAATATAGGGTTATCTGTCACACTGCCATTAATGTGAGCCACCGTGTTCCAATCACCTTAACCGCCACTTAGCGTTTTACTTCCTCATGTTTTATCGGTTTACATGATGCAAAGTATGGCGAATAAACGTCTACATAATATGCAATACAAACTTATTGATTGGATGCAAAATAGAATTCCGGTTTTCTCTTAAATTGCGGTTTTTCTCATCGGTATAATCTGCAATAATGCAGCCTTCGTCACACAAAAATAAGCCAACATGACACTAGAAAATGAAGCTCTAACCTTGAAAAAACGCTTTCGTGGTTATTTCCCTGTGGTAGTAGACGTTGAGACCGCTGGTTTCAATGCTCAAACTGATGCACTTTTAGAAATCTGTGCCGTTACGTTGAAAATGGACGAACATGGCGTGTTGCATCCGGCCTCCACCATTCATTTTCATGTGGAGCCATTTGAAGGCGCTAACTTAGAAAAAGAAGCGCTTGAATTCAATGGTATTCGTGACCCTTTCAGCCCTCTTCGTGGTGCTGTTTCTGAGCAAGAGGCGCTAAAGGAAATTTATAAGCTTATTCGCAAAGAACAAAAAGCCGCAGATTGCTCACGTGCAATTATGGTTGCTCATAACGCAGCATTCGACTTGGGTTTTGTAAATGCAGCAAATGAACGCTGTAAACTAAAAAGAGTCCCTTTTCATCCCTTTGCTACTTTTGATACGGCTACATTAAGTGGCCTTGCTTATGGCCAAACAGTTCTCGCTAAAGCATGCAAAACAGCCGGGATGGAATTTGATAACCGTGAAGCACACTCTGCGCTTTACGATACACAAAAAACAGCAGAATTATTCTGCGGTATTGTCAACAAATGGAAGGCCCTCGGCGGTTGGCCGCTTGTCGACGAAGAATAATAAGTAAACACAACATATTAGGAAAAGTATGAATCCTGTCGTTATATCAGTGTGCGTCATGCTCGTGTTAGCATTGATGCGCGTAAACGTGGTGGTTGCCCTCACGTTTAGTGCCATCGTAGGCGGCCTAGTCGCAGGCATGAGCCTTGGGGATACGGTTGCCGCATTTGAAAGTGGTCTAGGTGGCGGTGCAACTATCGCGCTAAGCTACGCCATGTTAGGTACTTTCGCTGTTGCCATCTCGAAATCAGGCATCACGGATCTACTGGCCAAAAGTGTTATCAAGCGCTTAAATGGTAAAGAAAACTCCGCTTCCACTACTGGCTTAAAGTACGCCGTGTTGGTGGCGTTAGTGCTTGTCACGATGTCATCTCAGAACGTAATTCCGGTCCATATCGCCTTTATTCCAATTTTGATTCCACCTCTTTTGGGCGTATTCGCGAAACTTAAGCTCGACCGACGTTTGGTCGCGTGTGTTCTTACCTTCGGTTTGATCACACCTTACATGATCTTACCTGTTGGTTTCGGCGGTATTTTCTTAAACAACATTCTATTAAAGAACCTACATGACAACGGTTTGGAAAACGTGGTTGCAAGCCAAGTCCCAACCGCCATGTTACTGCCAGGTGCAGGCATGCTGTTTGGTCTATTACTGGCTATCTTTGTTAGCTATCGTAAACCGCGTGTCTACAAAGAAACTGAGTTGACTGTCGTTGACGAAACCGATCATGTCATCAATAAAAAGCACATCTTAGTTGCGGCACTTGGTATTGTCGCTGCATTGGGTGTTCAGCTTTACACGGGTTCAATGATTATCGGTGCTCTAGCTGGCTTTATGGTGTTTACTTTCGGCGGCGTTATTGCATGGAAAGAGACGCACGACGTGTTCACTAAAGGTGTACACATGATGGCAATGATTGGCTTCATCATGATTGCAGCGGCAGGTTTTGCAGCAGTAATGAAGCAAACTGGCGGTGTTGAAACACTAGTACAATCGCTATCAACCAGCATCGGTGACAATAAGCCTTTAGCTGCACTACTGATGCTGATCGTTGGTCTGTTGGTAACAATGGGCATTGGTTCATCGTTCTCTACGATTCCAATCCTTGCAACTATCTATGTGCCTCTTGCGCTAGCATTCGGCTTCTCGCCGATGGCAACGATTGCACTGGTAGGTACTGCGGCTGCGTTAGGTGATGCAGGCTCTCCAGCTTCTGACTCTACATTAGGCCCTACATCTGGTCTAAATGCCGACGGTCAACATGAGCACATTTGGGAAACAGTCGTTCCAACCTTTATCCATTACAATATCCCTCTAATCATCTTTGGTTGGATTGCAGCAATGGTGCTTTAATACTATTGCTTGGATGGATATACATTTAGTTACGAAAAAGCCGCTCAATGAGCGGCTTTTTGTTATTCATAACTGTGGTTATTGCGCTGGCATATTGTCAATAATACGCTCACGAATCAGCTTCAAGGTTGCTTCTGTCGACAGGTAATCGATGGCAATCGGAAAATAAGCGTCGTTAATTTTAAGAACCAAGCTAGGGTAAGAGTTCACACCTAGGCTCTTTGCAAGGCTCAATTGATCTTCGAACACACCCTCTAAGAAAGAGCCATCCATGTCATTCTTGAATTGCTGAACATTCAAGCCAATTTCTCTCGCTAGTTGCAAGTGAGTGGCTTCTTCATGAGGAGGCATCGCACGTAAGTAATACGCATGCTGAATCGCTTCTAGCATCTGCTCATAAGAGTCTTGAAAGCCCGCTGCAATAACCGCACGACAAGATTGGTAAGTGCTTCTAACTGGCGTACAAAGCTTCCAGAAATCGTAGTTAAACTTAGTGCCTAACTGGCGCTCAATCTGCTTCCAAATACCTTCGAGTTTTTGTTGCATCTCGGGCGGCATCGGTAAATTAGTATCTGGCGCAAGACCACCAACCACATACTCAAACTGAATCACACCTGGCAGTTGCTGTTTTAGTTTATCCAGCGTTGGTTTGTAACCCCAACACCAACTGCACATTGGGTCATGCACGTAGTAAAGCTTTATATCCACTTTAATAATTAAACCTTTAAAATCATTTCAAAATCTCAGAGTAATTATACAGTCTCATAAGTTGAAAAACTGCTGTATCTTAATAATTCGCTCTAAAGCCAGTCTATACGAGGCGTGTTAAGTTTCATTGTAGATCTTAGGTTAGATAAACAAGTCTGTCAGCTGAGAACTCTAGCCCACCTAGCTCATTTTGTTCGCACAAACTCTTAAAATGTTCAGTACAATACAGAAAGCTCGCTCCTAGCATCTTTGACTTGAAAACAACCTTTTCTGCAACGTCGCTTTCATTAAATACTAACACCTCTACACCTGCTAAGCTGCCATATTCAATTTTTTGGACGCACTTATCTTCATCTTCTTGCCCAAACTCCAACGGTGTATACAGGTACCATTCCTCTCCTTTATAACGAATCGATAAGAACTCGCCTACTTTGCTCAATGGCTCTTTTAAAGATGCATAAGCTTTAGGGGAAAGCACTAAGAAAACCCGTAACCATAAACTGATATCAGGAAGTAATGAGTCTTTCTTGAGAACATCTTCAAACTCAATATCTACTTCACCCCATATACTTTTGAAAGAAAAGTTTTCTAATGGCTGCACAACGATTTTTTCTATTAAATCAATGTCACCTAACTGCCTAGCTACAGAACTAAGCGTAGTGCTCACGATTTTATATTCATTGTGACAGTCGAAAATTTTATAAACCGTCATTAATCTATCAACTCCTCATGTTTTACTACCAGGTGCTACCTATGGGTAAGTTACTTTTCAAATCATTCTTCATGAAGGAAACAGGCCTAAAAAAGCTGCGTTTTAGAGGAGAAAGCTAATTTTCTCGTCGACCATTACAGTGCTTCCAAACCCCAGTATCAGAGAAATAGTATTTTCATATTAATAAAAATCACTAATTAAATGGGTCTGTCAAATTAGAAGAAAACATGATGCCATTGAGCTGATTTTGTTCACACAAAGCCTTAAACTTATCTGTACAGTACAAGGTGCCCGCTCCTTCTAGCCGAGACTTGAAAACCATTTTGTCTTTAACATCATCGTCAATAAAAACAAGGGTATCTAACCCATCTCGGCTCCCATATGCGATTTTTTCTACGCACTTTCTCTTGTTTTCTTGTCCAAAAGTCAGTGATGCATATAAATACCATTGCCCACCTTGGTAGTTAGCAGGTAAAAACTCTCCGTGTTCAGTTAGATAAGCATTCAATATTTCATATGCCCTCGGAGATAAAACAAGATATGTTCGCGCCCACAAACTAATATCAGGCAATAGAGAATTGTACTTAAATACATCTTGAAACTTTACCTCCACAGGCTTCCAAATATCTTGCAGAGATTGATTTTTAATTGCCTGTAACAAGATCCTCTCAAAATAGTCGAAGTCACCTAACTGGCTAGCGATTTCATCGGGACCAGAGCAGATCGTTTGAAATTCTCTTAAATTATCTATTATCTTGTAAACTGTCATAATCCTTCCAAAACTTGATTTTTAGCGTCCAATGCCGATTTATGATGGGGCTTACTCTTCGAGTGCATTTTGTACCGAAATAAGTTGGCCTCAAAATTCTGGGGGACTCAAATTGCCTTTAGTGTAATTCCTTAACCAAATACCATTTGTAGCAACTCCCTTGTCAAGACCTGTAAGCAATGATGTTTGAAAACGACTTTACGAAATAGATGGCGGCATACATCGTAATTACGCGCCAAAATGCATTAAAATGCATATTGAAGTTTTTGTATACACTAGGCGGAATTTACATGGCTTCGCGAGGTTTACGAGATAGGCAGTCAGAACAAAGCTTTATGTTCATTCCACTAACCTAAAAAGAAAAAGGAGCCAGTACGGCTCCTTCGTATTCTATCGCTAAATGTGAGTATTTACGAATTACTCAGCTTGATCTTCAGCGCGCGCTGCTGCTTCTTTGATTAGAGGCTGCAGTTCACCTTTTTGGAACATTTCTAGAATAATGTCACAACCGCCGATAAGCTCACCTTCAACCCATAGTTGAGGGAAAGTTGGCCATTGCGCGTACTTTGGTAACTCAGCACGGATATCTGGGTTTTGCAGAATGTCTACGTAAGCGAACTTCTCACCACATGCCATTAGTGCCTGTGACGCTTGAGAAGAGAAACCACAGCTAGGTAGTTTCGGTGATCCTTTCATGTACAGCAGGATTGAGTTTTCAGAGATCTGCTGTTTGATTTTGTCGATAGTTTCCATCGCTTCCTCATTCATGGGTTTGAACTTTATTTATTTGCCACATTCTACTCAATAACGACAGAATAAAAACCATATAATTAATAAGGCTTAATTTTAGGTTGCTTATTGGCGAGCAATGCAGCACTTCACCACTGCTAACCTCTTAAAATATTTTCATATCGGGGTTTTAATAAAGTAAAAACTTGCTAAAATACTTAGCAAGTCAGCCTTAAAGGCGACATAGCTATAAAAAACACTGGAAGCAATCGAAAGGTCATCCTTTCAAATCAATGGAGAATCGAGTAATGGCATTTGAACTACCAGCTCTTCCTTACGCGAAAGACGCACTAGAACCACACATCTCAGCAGAGACTCTAGACTACCACCACGGTAAGCACCACAACACTTACGTTGTTAAGCTTAACGGTCTTATCCCTGGTACTGAGTTCGAAGGCAAAACTCTAGAAGAGATCATCAAGACTTCTACTGGTGGCGTATTCAACAACGCAGCGCAAATCTGGAACCACACGTTCTACTGGCACTGTCTTGCTCCAAATGCGGGCGGCGAGCCAACTGGCGCAGTTGCAGACGCTATCAACGCAGCATTCGGTTCTTTTGAAGAATTCAAAGCGAAGTTTACTGATTCAGCAATCAACAACTTCGGTTCTTCATGGACTTGGCTGGTTAAGAAAGCTGACGGCTCTCTAGAGATCGTTAACACATCTAACGCTGCTACTCCTCTAACAGAAGAAGGTACAACACCACTTCTAACTGTTGACCTATGGGAACACGCGTACTACATCGATTACCGCAACGTACGTCCTGATTACATGAACGGCTTCTGGGCTCTAGTAAACTGGGACTTCGTAGCTGAGAACCTAGCGAAGTAATATACTTCCCCCTAAGTTCAATTTAGTCTTATTCAAAAGCTCGCTATTTAGCGGGCTTTTTTGTTTCGCCTTCCCTAGCACCTTTAAATAATTCCCTCTTTTACTAAAGTTTTTCTTATCCACGCCGTTAAAAGAGCATCGAGCGAGGAACATCATGCAAATTCATACGTTAGACAAAGCTGCAATTATCAACGAACTTCAGTTCGGTAATGGTATTAACCATGCCGTACACGAAGGTCGTCGTGCGGATTTCTCGCTGATTCTGTCTATGTTCTCTAATGATGTTCGCGATGTGGTCCCAGTTGAAGAGGTCCAGGAAGTCATCACCAGTGACAGTATTCTTCGCCAACAATTGGGTTTATCGCAACCTCAAGCTCTTCGTTCTGATAGCAGCAGCTATGAACTCGCAGCTGAACAAGCGAAACAGTTTCACGATGCAGGATTGCCTTCCGCAAAGCTGAGCCATTACCTAAAACCAGATGCGCTGACTTACCTGCCTGAAGACACATTCAACCTACCAGAGGAGGTTTATCACAACCTATCTGGTCATGAGCGACGCAGATTGGGCGAACGCAACAAACAACTGATCCCAGATGCTGGGCTATATAATCAGCTAGTGACGGCTCAACGTCAGCATCAAATTCAAGCTAAAGCATAGAGATCCGCTTTTTATCCAATAGCTTGCAATACCTACACGTCAGAAATGTGACATCTTACAAATTACCGCACAATAGTCCTCACTCGAAAGCGTTAGTTTGAAGCCTTTCACACTGAACCCAACGAATTTCAACCATGCTATTAGCACAAACCACTGGTGTATTGTTTTTCACATATGGATACAGTGAAGGTGCTATGGATATCAAAGAATCAATTATTCTCGTCACGTCTGCAGGTTCGGTTATAGGAAGAACCTGTGCAAATCACTTTGCTCACCTTGGAGCAACGTTGATTCTTTGTGACCAAAATTCTAGCGCTTTGAGAGCGAGCTATGAGCAAATCAGCGCTTTCACTGACAAAGTGTATGCGATGAATGTGTGTAGTGATAACACAACGTCCATTAACTTATTGTTTGACCAGATAGAATCACAGCTACGTGCGACACCAGATGTGATTGTTAATTGCTGGACCAGCTCCCCTATGCCTGGCTTAATGGCGCCAGAACCAATGAGTACTTACATTGATCACTTGTCGTCTGCGGCACGCTTCCTTTATACCTACGGCCAAGTAGGAGCAGAGCGCTTTCGAGCCAGAAACAAGAAAGGCGTCATTGTTAACGTCATTTCTCATGACAACCATGAAGACTTTACGGGAGTTGAAAGCATGGCGGCGTTGGTGTCAGGTTTTACTCACAGCTGGGCAAAAGAACTCACACCATTCAACATTCGAGTGGGCGGCGTTATTCCCTCGGTAAATCATACAAAAGAAGAGCTCAACGAGAGGCACTGGGCTGAGATCCAAGACGAACTAGTCCGCAACACAGCATACATCGTCGCGAATGAATACTTCAGTGGCCGAGTAGTTGCGACCGAAGTGTAAGCATACACAGCAACTCTGTTTTCCCGAGCCAGATGTAACTCCTGCACCAAAATAAAAAAGCCCCAGTCACTTGACTGGGGCTTTAACCTTTTCCCGATTAAGGTTTCGTGCTAGCGAAAACCTTGCTCACTCGATTTTTTAATTACGCGTCAGCTTTTTCTTTCTTTGCTTTAGGTGCTGCTTTTGCTGCTTCTTGGTCTGCTTTCTTCTTGATAACAGTTGTACCTTCGAAAGTTTCGCCTTCAACAAATGCTTTACCGTAGTAAGAAGCCATCAACACATCTTTAAGTTCGCTGATTAGAGGGTAGCGTGGGTTCGCACCAGTACATTGGTCATCGAACGCTTCTACCGCTAGCTCATCCAGTTTCGCTACGAAATCTGATTCAGCAACACCTGCCGCTTGGATAGACATTGGGATGTCTAGGTTAACTTTTAGTTCATCCAACCATGCTAGTAGACGTTCAATCTTCTGAGCAGTGCGGTCACCTTCTTGGCTTAGGCCTAGGTGGTCAGCAACTTCAGCGTAACGACGACGTGCTTGTGGACGGTCGTATTGAGAGAACGCAGTTTGTTTAGTTGGATTGTCGTTCGCGTTGTAACGTACCACGTTAGAGATAAGTAGTGCGTTAGCTAGGCCGTGTGGCAAGTGGAACTCAGCACCCAGTTTGTGAGCCATTGAGTGACAAACACCTAGGAATGCGTTCGCAAATGCAACACCAGCGATAGTAGCTGCGTTGTGTACTTTCTCACGAGCGATTGGGTCATTTGCACCGTTCGCATAGCTTGATGGTAGGTACTCTTTTAGCATCTTAAGTGCTTGAAGAGCTTGGCCATCTGAGTATTCGTTAGCAAGAACAGAAACGTAAGCTTCTAGAGCGTGAGTTACGGCATCGTAACCACCAAATGCTGTTAGAGACTTAGGCATGTTCATTACTAGGTTCGCATCAACGATTGCCATGTTTGGCGTGATTTCGTAGTCAGCTAGTGGGTATTTCGCACCAGTCTTGTCGTCAGTAACAACCGCGAATGGAGTAACTTCTGAACCAGTACCTGAAGTTGTAGTGATACATACAAGCTCAGCTTTTTTACCCATTTTAGGGAACTTGTAGATACGTTTACGGATGTCCATAAAGCGCATTGCTAGTTCTTCAAAGTGAGTTTCTGGGTGCTCGTACATTACCCACATGATTTTCGCTGCATCCATTGGTGAACCACCGCCTAGCGCTAGGATAACGTCAGGTTGGTAGCTAGCCATTTGAGCCGCACCTTTTTCTACTACAGACAGTGTTGGGTCAGCTTCAACATCGAAGAATGTTTGAACTTCCATGCCTTGAGCTTTTAGTAGGCTTACTACGTCATCTGCGTAACCGTTGTTGAATAGGAAACGGTCAGTTACTAGGAATGCACGTTTCTTACCTTCTAGGTCGCCCAGTGCGATTGGAAGGCTACCACGACGGAAGTAGATTGACTTAGGTAGTTTATGCCACAACATGTTTTCAGCTCGCTTCGCTACAGTTTTCTTGTTGATTAGGTGTTTAGGACCTACGTTCTCAGAGATAGAGTTACCACCCCAAGAACCACAACCTAGCGTTAGAGATGGCGCAACGTTGAAGTTGTACAAGTCACCGATACCGCCGTGAGTAGTCGGGATGTTGATTAGGATACGAGCTGTCTTCATCTTGTCACCGAAGTAACGGATACGGTCAGCGTTAGTATCTTGGTTAGTGTAAAGACCAGATGTGTGGCCGATACCACCAATCTCAACCATAGTTACCGCTTGAGCAACCGCGTCTTCGAAGTTGTCAGCACGGAATAGACCTAGAGTTGGAGATAGTTTCTCGTGAGCGAATGCGTCATCGTGAGATACTTTGCCCAGACCTTCACCAACAAGAACTTTAGTGTCTGCTGGAACTTTAACGCCTGCCATTTCAGCGATTGCTGCTGCTGGCTGACCTACGATTTTCGCGTTTAGCGCGCCATCGATAAGAAGCACTTTACGAACTTTATCAGCTTCTGCTTTGCTTAGGACATACGCTTTGTGAGAAGCAAAACGCTCTTTCACTTCGTCGTATACTTCGTCAACTACGATTGCAGCCTGCTCAGAAGCACATACTACACCGTTGTCGAAAGTCTTAGACATAAGGATAGAAGCAACAGCACGTTTGATGTCTGCTGTTTCATCGATAACAACAGGAACGTTACCTGCACCTACACCGATTGCTGGCTTACCAGAAGAGTAAGCGGCTTTAACCATGCCTGGACCACCAGTTGCAAGGATAAGCGCGATGTCATCGTGTTTCATTAGAGCGTTTGAAAGCTCAACAGAAGGCTGGTCGATCCAACCGATGATGTCTTTTGGTGCGCCTGCTGCTACTGCTGCATCTAGAACGAGTTTAGCTGCATCGTTAGTTGAGTTTTTCGCACGTGGGTGTGGTGAGAAGATGATACCGTTACGAGTCTTCAAAGAGATTAGAGATTTGAAGATCGCTGTGGAAGTTGGGTTAGTCGTTGGTACGATACCGCAGATGATGCCTACAGGCTCAGCGATAGTCATAGTACCTAGGTTGTCATCCTCTTCTAAGATGCCACACGTTTGTTCGTCTTTGTATTTGTTGTAGATAAACTCAGAAGCGAAGTGGTTCTTGATTACTTTATCTTCAACAATACCCATACCAGATTCTTCTACCGCTTGTTGAGCTAGCGGGATACGGGCCTGGTTAGCTGCAAGCGATGCTGCACGAAAGATTTTATCTACTTGCTCTTGAGAGTAAGTAGCGAACTCTTCTTGCGCTTTCTTAACGCGAGCAACCATTGCATCTAGTTCAGCCATATTAGTTACAGGCATAGGGAATCTCCTAAAATTAACAAATATTAAAAACTTTTTACTAAGGCTATTACTTATCGTTTTTACTGTTTATCAGTCACTTAGAAAACAAACGTCTTAGTAAATTGCTTTCAGGACTGAGTATAATATTTCATAGTGTGAAAAAAATTGACTTGGATCAGTTCTCACCACCTAAATACTACCAAAGTGGTGCCTCACCACACCAAAATGACATAAATCACTGATAAACAAATAAATTAACTTTCATTTTTTATTGAGTAAAAAAGAAGCAAATGGACAAATAAATAAAAGAAACTACAACAACCTGTAAAAAAGTTTCATTTTTAACCAACAAAATTACATGTAGGCCCAATTCTTTGTGCTACTGAGAGTATATCGAACCGAATACATCTCTCTACAAACCACCTTGGTTTTTATCAAAAATGTGCGAATGTTAACGTTTATGTAAAACAGCGCAATTTATCAGCAACTTTATACGTAACATTTCCTTTCCAGATTAGATACAGTTTATTAAAGAATTAGTTTTTCTCACTTAAATGGCAGGGAATGCGTTAGTTTTTTTCATTTCTTACAACCTAACTTTTGCCTTACATTACGCCCAAATTACCCCTTCTCCTTTTCACTAATGTGAACTTTGATGAGTACGCAACATGCAAACTTTTGAACTTGCTATCTTCTTGCAGTTTTTTCTCGGTTTGGTCGCCGCAGTAAACCCTGTTGGTATCATGCCTGTGTTTGTGTCACTAACCGGGCATATGACTCCAGACGAAAAGCGCAATACGGCAACAACAGCAAATGTGGCTGTTGCGATCATCCTGATCATTTCGCTTTTTGCTGGTCAGTTACTGTTAGACATGTTCAGTATTTCTCTGGATTCGTTTCGTGTCGCTGGCGGGTTGCTATTACTTAGCATCGCATTCTCGATGATGAGCGGTAAACTGGGGGAAGATAAGCAGAACAAACAAGAGAAAACGGAATACGTCAGTCGTGAACAGATTGGTGTGGTCCCTCTTGCAATGCCTTTAATGGCAGGGCCTGGTGCAATCAGTTCGACTATTGTTTATGGTGCACGCTACCCAAGCATGTTCGATACCGTGGGCATTAGTATTACGATTGGTTTGTTCTGCCTTTGTTCATGGCTATTGTTCCGCTCTGCCCCATTGATCGTACGATTTTTAGGTCAAACTGGAATCAACGTCATTACTCGTATCATGGGTTTGATATTGGGCGCGCTTGGCATAGAGTTCATTGCGAATGGCTTACGCAACTTATTTCCAGGATTAGCCTGAGTTTCTATAAAATTGTATGATAGAGCGATTCAACAATGGATCGCTTTGTCATGACGACTGACTCTCTTAAACATACTCTATATGTCACCATTTTTGGTACTCATACCAAAGCTGGTAAAACGTTCGATATTGCTCTCATTATCGCGATCATCAGCTCGTTAATCGTACTGGTGTTAGATTCGATACCCTCCGTTCGTGCCGAGTGGGAAAAAGAGCTGAAGTTTATTGAATACACATTTACTGGCCTATTCACGATTGAATACCTTCTAAGGCTTTATTGCTCCCCCAAACCTGCCGCCTACGCAAAGAGTTTTTATGGTGTCGTCGATTTACTTGCGATTTTGCCCACTTATTTAGCACTCTTCTTCCCATCCGCTTCGTTTATGGGTGTGATCAGGGCGCTGCGAGTGATGCGAATATTCCGCATACTCAAGTTAGTCCGATACCTCCAAGAGTCCAATATCCTCTTACGTTCACTGCTTATGGCGCGCAGAAAGATTTTTATCTTCTTTAGTTCCGTCGCCATTATGGTAACGATTTTCGGCTCGTTGATTTTTATCATTGAAGGACCTGAAAACGGATTTACTAGCATTCCTAAAAGTATTTATTGGGCGATCGTGACCATCACAACGGTTGGGTATGGTGACTTGGTCCCCCAAACAGACCTAGGTAAAGGGCTTGCATCACTCACCATGTTACTGGGTTATTCCATTTTGGCGGTACCTACAGGTATTTTCACTGCCGAACTGCACCAAGAGATGCAATCGCACAAAGTATTGGTGAAATGCCCAAACTGCTCCCACGCAGGGCACGACTCTGACGCAATTTACTGTAAACATTGTGGTAGTGAACTGGCCGATCCAGACAAAAGAGTCGTTCGAACGGAAGACGACGCATGAAAAAAGAGCTCCCTAAGGAGCTCTTTTATTTTGTCATCAAATAAAGGATTGATGTGATTATGCTTTCTCAGACAGAATAATTCGCAGAGTACGACGCAACGGCTCCGCAGCACCCCAAAGCAGTTGGTCACCAACAGTGAAAGCATTTAGGAAATCATCACCCATTGCCATCTTACGTAGACGACCCACTGGTACAGACATTGTGCCCGTAACTTTTGCCGGTGTTAGCTCTTGAGCAGTGATGTCACGGTCGTTAGGAATCACTTTCACCCAATCGTTATGAGTGGCGATGATTTCTTCGATTTCGTCCATTGGTACATTTTGTTTAAGCTTGATAGTAAGTGCTTGAGAGTGACAACGCATCGCGCCAATACGCACACAAGTACCGTCAATTGGGACAGGTGAACTTTGAGAACCCAAAATTTTATTCGCCTCGGCGCCCGCTTTCCACTCTTCTTTACTCTGACCATTATCGCGCTTCACATCGATCCATGGGATCAACGAACCAGCTAGTGGCACACCGAATTTATCGGTAGGGAAAGAACCGCTGCGCATTGTATCCGCAACTTTCTTATCAATATCTAGGATAGAGCTTGATGGGTTTGCAAGTTCAGAGCTCACAGAGTCATTGATAACGCCCATTTGCGAGATCAATTCACGCATATTTTGCGCACCAGCACCAGATGCGGCTTGGTAAGTCATTGCGCTTGTCCACTCAACAAGGCCTTTCTCAAATAGACCACCTAGCCCCATTAGCATTAAACTAACCGTACAGTTACCACCGACAAATGTGTTCGTGCCACCGTGGATGCCTTGTTGGATTTGCTTTAAGTTCACTGGATCAAGTGTGATGATCGAATCTTCAGCCATACGTAGCGTAGAGGCCGCGTCAATCCAGTAGCCTTTCCAACCAGCCTGACGAAGTGCAGGGAAAACTTTTTCTGTGTAGCTACCACCTTGACAGGTGATTACCGCATCAAGCTGTTTTAAGCTTTCAATATCATACGCGTCTTGCAGTAAGCCTGCGTCTTTTCCTAAGTTAGGAGCAGGAATACCAACTTGAGAAGTACTGTAGAATACTGGTTCGATTAGGTCGAAGTCTTTCTCTTCAACCATACGCTGCATAAGGACTGAACCAACCATACCGCGCCAACCAACTAAACCAACTCTCATCGTATTAACTCTCCATGTATTAAAAAACCTACCCCATAGTTAATTTTTCACAGCAAAATCTCAACCCCTATTTTGTAAATAAGCGCGTTTTTTAACCTTTTCCTCTGAAAAACCGGGTGACACGAGATTTTTTAGTGTTTGGTTTGCGGTTTTAACCATTTTTCAAGTAGGGAAAGCACTTTAGCCCCCTAATTGGTCTTACCACTCAATGAGAAAATAACACATGAAGCACAATAATTTCACATTACACAACATTTAAAACCAAAAAAGTTAAAACAAACTAACAGTTAATTTCACAAGCAAACGTTTTTACCGACGAACATCAAGATAAAACACCAAATGTTCGAAATATAATTTTTGTTAATGTATGTTATGCGCGATTACAACAAGGAGCGCCTTCCTCTATTGCTCCAAGATTGACAGAGGCACATATGAAGCAAGTTACACCACGCCTACCAAGCTTGATACAGGTATTTATCTCGCTCGGTTTATTTCTCCTGCTGGCATTTTCGTTCACAGCCAAGCTAGACCTACCGATTCAGCTAGCGCTATACATCGGTTGGTTCATTGTCATGATATTGGGCATAAAGCTTGGCCATCAGTATAAAGATCTGGAAAAAGCAGCACTAAATGGCATTTCCAATGGACTTGGAGCCGTTTTAATCCTTTTGGCCGTTGGCGCGCTTGTAGGTACTTGGATCTCTGGTGGTATTGTTCCAACCATTATTTACTACGGCCTTAAAGCAATCCACCCTTCCATCTTTTTGCTCGCGACCATGATCATCTGTTCATTGACTGCGCTAGCGACTGGCACGTCTTGGGGTGCGGCTGGCACGGCAGGTATTGCAATGATGGGTATCGGTCAAGGTCTTGGTGTTCCTGCGCCAATCACTGCAGGTGCCGTACTTTCAGGCTGTTACTTTGGTGACAAAATGTCGCCTCTATCGGATTCAGTAATCCTTGCTTCATCTATGTCTAACGTTGAAGTGATGGAACATATCAAAGGCATGTTGCCGATAGCACTCATTAGCTACATTATTACAGGCATTATGTTTACTGCATTTGGCTTCCACTACGCAGGTCAAGTTGACATGAGCCAGGTAGACTCTGTCATTAAAGCGATGGAACAGCAGTTCTACATCACCCCTTACTCATTTGTTCCTGTGATCATCGTATTGTCACTTCTAGCGATGCGTATGCCTTCATTCCCAGTGATCAGTTTTGGTTCTCTGCTAGGTATTATTTGGGCAGTGATGATCCAAGATGTCGATTTCCTAACCGCGTTCAACACGGCTTGGGCTCCGTTTGCAATCTCATCTGGCGTAGATTTCATTGACTCAATCCTTAACCGTGGCGGCATGTCTTCAATGCTTGGGTCGGTAGCGGTTATCGTATTCGGCCTTGGTTTTGGTGGTCTACTAGATAAAGTAGGCGTGCTAGAGACTATCGCGAAGCTGTTTGAAAAACGCGTTCAAAGTGCAGGTTCATTGGCAACAAGCACAATTGGTACGGCCTTTATGGGCAACGTATTTGGTTCAGCGATGTACGTTTCACTTATCCTGACCCCAAAAATCTGTGCGAAGAACTATGACCGTCTAAGCTACAAACGTAAGAATTTGTCTCGTAACGCAGAATTTGGCGGCACGCTAACCTCAGGTATGGTCCCTTGGAGTGACAACGGTATCTACATGGCCAGTATTTTGGGTGTTGCTACACTGTCTTATGCCCCGTTCATGTGGCTGAGTTTTGTATGTATCATCGTAACGATCTTCACTTCTTACATGGGTTGGTTTGTTGATAAGTGCGAACCAACAGCAGAAGCAGTTGAAGAAGCTGAAGGCGAATTAAAGCAGCAAACCGCTTAACTTCGCAGAGATAGGAAGAACCTCCCTTTCGAATTCAATACTAAAAAAGAGCGCTTTAAAGCGCTCTTTTTTTATTTCCAAAACAAATCGTTAGCTTTTTTTGACTGGCGTTTTCACGGCTGCACGCTTCCCAAACCAATAGCCCAAGCCAAGCGGTGCAAAGAATATAACGGCAATGAACAGAATAAAGTAGATGATGGTACTTTTGACAAGTTCAATCAGCTTAGTCATTGCGAGATTCACAACCTCTTGCGACACTCGATCCATATCTTGAGCAAACTTCTCGCGCTCATGGGTAATGATCTGTGCGATTTCTTGGCGCTCTCTGGCAACCATCAGCTCTATAGCTTGGCGTTCTTCACCCAACTGAGATAAACGCGCCTCCGTCCTTTGATCGATATCGTCAACCAAAGGTTGTAACTCCAGCGCCATTTGTTCTGCCAAATAACGCATGTACTCTGGGTTGTTATCGATAAAATCCCTCATCGAATCAGCGGTAACTTGCAAACTATTGAGCGCCGCATTGACTTTTTCGATACTGGCAGAGCTATTCAAGGCCAACAACTGCGCTTTCCACGTCATAATTTTTGGTGTCTGCTCTGATACCAGACTTAGACGATCAGAGACATCCCCGAGTGCTTCTGGCATCGTGCCTAGCGTTGTAACGGCTTCCTCTTCGCTAATTTGGTTTGCATCTAACCACCTACGGTAAGCCGGAGTCCTAATCATGCTTAAATCAGCGAATGGATGCTGCTTGGCGAACTCTGCAACAAACGTTTTTGTCTTGATGTATGCTTCTTTCTTCAATAAAGATTGAGCCAGTTTATCTACCTCTTTCGCTAAATAAACGGAAACTAACTTAGCCTCATCAGACGCAAAGAGCTCATTACCAGAAGCGGTAGTAAAGAACTGTTCCATTTGTAGCGTGAAAGTCCATGTATCAATCAGTGCAGCCATTGGGGACACTTGGTATGCAGAAGCTTGGATGCCTTCTTCAGCATTTATCTTCCAAAGTAAAATATAAGATTGATGAACTTTATCATGAGGCTCATATTGTTCGTGTAGTGCGTCTGCTGCTTGCTCAACCTGAGCAAAAAACTGCTGCGCATACTCACGAGTCAAAAGACGCATATTGAGCTCTTGTTTGGTAAGAGGGACGGTTTGACTCTCGATCTTGACTTCGAGCAGGGAGCACCCTGAAAGCATCATAACCAGCCCTATCAACATCATTGAAGACATTCGGCGAACGGACATGAAAACACCTTTAACAAATTGTATAGAACAGGAATAAAGCGAACTAAGTCATATAGTTCGAACCTTTATTACCTCAACTCTTATGACATTAAGTCAGAGCAATATCAATCTGTTAGCGCTTCTGTTATCTTTTCACTATTGAGAACATTATTAGCAAAAAGTATGGTTTGTTTTAGGACATCATCTAAACATGCCAACTTCTCTTCCGGCACTTTTTGCCCTTGTTTAATCAACAGTTCAATATCACCCGAAATACAGTGCAATGGCATTGCACCTAAACTCCCTGAGACCCCTTTAAGACTGTGCGCGGCTCTTTGCGCTTGCTCTTTATCCTCTTCTAACAGCTGATACATTTTAGTGCCATCGCCAGAGTGGTCCTGAATAAAGACCTCCAGTAACATCCGCACAGCGCCCTCGTCACCAGACAGAGAATCTAACATTTTATTGATATCTATGTACGGCTCACGTTCCACTACTTCCACTTGTGATGAATTCACCTCATTACAACTTTCTTCGTTCATTTGGACGTTTTGAAAATTTTCTGACTGAGCTGAGGGAACAGCGTTAGCTCCATTTTCATCATCGCCAACTTGCTCTGACTTTTTATCATCGGTTCTGGGTAGTCGTATCGGTTGACTCGTTTTTGGGGAGAAGGCTCCCCATGAAATGAGGAAAAGGAGCAAACCACTGATTACAGACAACCAAACAATAAAAGTCATTAGCTTCTGTTCCAACTGATCATTTATCGAAGTTAACTGGTTCGGGAAATCTGGATTAAGCAGGTGATTGGATAAATAACTGCCCTGTGCCTGAGCAGATAGTGCGCTTGAGGTTTGAGCAAGCTGGCGCTGAAGAGCGCTTCTCTCTTCGGGAGAGAGCGTCTCTGATTCAATAAAAAGTCGGTCTAAGTCACGGTAAGTATCGCTATTCGTTGCAGAGTCACTAAAGACAGACTCAAAAACAAGCGCACCTAAGCGATAGTACATTGCCTGAATTTGCTCAGAGTTTTCTGTTCGAGCACGGCTGCTTCGTAACTGTTCTGCTAACGAAACCAATTCACTGTCACTTCTTACAAAAGCTCGAGCACTTTCTAAAAATCGGTCGGTCGTATAAAGTAATTGAGTGATGTCTGGTGTGATTTTCCCTTCAGAAAACTCACTTTCAAGCTGTAAGCGAACTGCATAAGCCAACTGAAGTTTCAGTGAAATTTGATCGACGTGTTTAACACGGTAAGGCAGATCGAAGTTAAAAAAGTGCCTGACTTCTTCAACTTTACTTCCTAACTCATTTACAGTCGAAATCGTTTGAATCGTTTGTTTGGCTTGCAGCCAAATGCCAAGTGCTAAAACACACCACAAAACGAACCAGAACCAAACAAACCGCCGTATTCCTTCTTTTAGCTTCAGCAACACTTGCCCCTCGCATATCTCCATTAATTACAAGCATATACTATGGATGTTTCTTATTCACATAAAAAAAGAGAGCCGTTTGCTCTCTTTATTTAACGATATGATTTTAATTGCGACTTAACTGATCTTTTAGATTTGGAGGCGTCCCTTTAATCGTTAAGGTATCCGTCTCTGGATCATAAAAAATACGCTCGCCAAGTAAGAGACTATCGAAGCTAATATTCAAACCACCACCAGCTCCAACAAATTTAGTCAGTTTGCGAACCGTCGCACGATCACCTGGGAAAGACTCTTCAAGCTCGTACCCTTGCTCTTTGGTGAAATCCATAAAGCTCGTGCCATCTTGGCTTTGAGGAAGCTCTCCGGAAAGCTCTGAGATTTGAACCTCATCACCGGATTTAATTTGCTCATTGCAGTAGTCGTAAACTTGTTTCTTGTACTCGTTCACTTCTTGCTTTTCTAGCTTCGAGTCAGCACAAAAATCATCCACCGCCTGCATCAACACTAAGTTTTGTTGTTTAGTATCTAAGCCAATATCCGCTTGCAGAAAATCTAGGAAGAAGTCCGCCACTTTACGGCCAACGCGTCCTTTAATGTATTGCAGATAACGATTGGATTCCTTGTCGGTCTCGTAGCTCGACAGGTCGATGCGTGCGGCAATATCCATTTTGGTGATATCTAAGTAATCTGTCGCACTGATGTCCAAACCTTCGGTCACTTTTAAACTCTGATTCATTGGTAAGATACCGATGAACAAGTAGTCCGTTGCTAAACTCTGATACTCAGCGAAAACCAAGATACCTTCATCCGCAAATGGGTACTTAATCAACTCTTCTTTCAAGCGATTTGCACTAATTTGTGAGAAGTCGTAAAAATCTCGCTCTCCTTTGCGCATTTCTTGAAGCCAAAATTGAAATTCGCTGTCTGACTGGAAAGCGCCAAAACCTTTACCAGCTTTAGAATGGAATACTCGGTGAAGCTCAGCGACTAAGTTTTCTGTAGATGCATCGTTCTCTAATGATGCTGGACGAAAGTTTACAACCAGCTCGTCCTGATCGTTTTTGCACAGTTGATGCAGAATAACGTTTGAAAGATGAAGACTCATAGTGATTTTATCTTGCTACAAGGTTTTAGTTGATGGGCATTGTAGGTTATCATAAGCCGCTTTTACTATCATTATTAGAGTCTTTATGCCGATTACATCTAAATATACTGACGAGCAAGTAGAAAAAATTCTTGCTGAAGTAGCAACAGTTCTTGAAAAACATGCTGCTTCTCCTGAGTTGACGCTAATGATTGCCGGAAATATCGCAACCAATGTCTTAAATCAACGTGTTGCTGCTTCACAACGCAAAGCGATTGCTGAAAAATTTGCTCAGGCGCTGATGTCTTCTTTAGAAACACCAAAAACACACTAATCACGGACAATAGAACACATACATGGTAGACAGCGGAAACTCATACGGCGAACGTGTATCTCGACTAGTTGGTTGGGGTCACTGGTTTGCATTCTTCAATATCGTTGCGTCGATGTTGATAGGCACACGCTACATTGTTCAGTCTCCTTGGCCCGAGACGTTACTTGGTCAGTTTTATCTGGCGGTTTCTTGGGTTGGTCACTTTGGCTTTCTAGTTTTCGCACTTTACTTGCTTGTTCTATTCCCGTTGACGTTTATCCTGCCATCGCGGAAATTGTTCCGTTTGGTGGCAGTGATTTTCGCAACCGTTGGGCAAACCATATTATTAATTGATACCCAAGCGTATCAGTCGATCAATTTGCACTTAACTCCCGTTGTCTGGGAGTTACTATTCAGCGAAGACAAAAGTGCGCTCAGCACTGACCTACAACATTTATTTGTTGTGATGCCGCTGATCTTCCTTATTCAACTCGCACTATCCGAATGGGTATGGCGAAAACAGCGCAAACTATCTCATAAGCACGTAGGACGCCCTCTCGCGGCCGTCTTTTTCCTCAGCTTTATGACCAGCCATTTGGTTTACATTTGGGCAGATGCGTATTTTTACAACCCAATTACTAGCCAGCGTTCAAACTTCCCTTTGTCTTACCCGATGACGGCGAAGAGTTTTATGGAAAAACATGGTCTACTTGACCGTGAGGAATACCTAAAACGTTTGGCAGAAAACGAAGGCAACGTAGAGTTAGTCAACTACCCTCTTGAAAAGCTTGAGTTTAACCGCCGAGTTAATAAGCTCAATGTGTTGATGATCAGCATAAACAATTTACGAGCGGATGCGCTGAACCAAGAAGAGATGCCTAACCTCTATGAGTTTGCTGAAAACAATCAGAACTTCCGTAATCATTACAGCTCAAGTAATGATACATACGGGGCCTTTGGTTTGTTCTATGGCTTACCGACCAGTTATGCATCAAGCATCAAGGCGCAAGGTGCTTCCCCAGTATTGCTCGATGTACTGAAAGATCAGGGCTACAACTTTGGTTTATTCAGTGGCAGTGGGTTTGAAGATGATCTCTACTCAGAAATTATTTTCCGCGACTTGAACTTAGCGGAAGACCTAGATGGCACGCAAGCTCATACCGATAAACAATCTATCGCAAACTGGAATACATGGTTAGCAGAGAAAGCAAGTCAGCCATGGTTTAGTTACATCGAAGTCACCACCGTTGATAATTTTGAATCGATTCCTTCAAATAATGACGAAGAAATGCCTGCAAGTGAGCGATTCAAAAAAGCTTATGAATATGCAGTGAAGTCGGCGGATAGAACTATCGCCGGTATTATTGATGAACTGGAAACGACGGGACAACTGACAAACACCATCGTAATCATCACTTCTAATCACGGTAGTGAATTTAACGAAACCAATACGAACAGCTGGGGAGCAAACAGCAACTACAGCCGTTATCAATTACAAGTTCCGATGGTGATCCATTGGCCTGGAATGCTGGCTGGCGAATTTAATCACAGCACAAGTCACTTGGACCTCTCAGTTACACTGTTGCAAGATATGCTCGGCGTATCTTCCAACCCATATGATTACAGTAGTGGTCGCAACCTATTCGATGAAAGTCGTCGTCGCTGGATCTTGGCGGGCGATACTCGCGAGCTTGCCTTAATTACTAGCTCGCAAACCACAGTGATCGATAAGTTTGGCAACTACAAGCTGTATGACAAAAACTACAAACGACTTAGAGATGATGCACCGAAGTTGCCAGTTTTGATGCAAGGTTTAACTGAGTTACAGCGTTTTTATTCTAAAAACGATTAATACCTAGCAATCCATATACTATTCAAACTCCCCTTTTTGGGGAGTTTTTGTTTATTTAAACAACACAAACCACAAATTTGCGCAGTAAACATCCAATCAGTTCAACTAGGGGTTTACAACATTTTCAAAGCCTTATATTATGCGCCTCAACAATGGAGAGATGGCTGAGTGGTTGAAAGCACCGGTCTTGAAAACCGGCATACGTTAATAGCGTATCTAGGGTTCAAATCCCTATCTCTCCGCCACTTTTAAATGAACAAAGCTCTGATTTTTCAGGGCTTTTTTCATATCTGATGCATACCAAAAGTCACCACTACATAGAGGTGATACATATGTATCTATTAAAACTCCCTTCTAGCGTGTACTACCACCGTTCTCCCGTACCTGTTTCACTGCGTAAACGGGGCTTTCCCAACGAAGTTCGCCTTTCTCTACTTACCAAAGATCGCCAAATTGCATTAGAGCGCAACATCCATGTATCTCTAGCAGTGAAGCAAAAAATCAGCCTTGCCCTTGTCGATGACACTCTTACCTACAATGACATCAAAGAAACTTTATATCAGAAACTCTCTGAATTAAGAGATGGTTATGTTACTGACACTACACAAGTACTACGTTCTTACGCTATAGCCACAAAGCCAAAGATTAAAAACTTTGATGCGAAGCATGCCTTGAGTGAGTTTTTGCAAACCAAAAAATCAGATAGTGTGACGGCATTGACCCTACATCAGCTCGAACAGCGCACAAGACATTGCTTAGACTTTCTTGATAGTTCGTCAAAACCTTGCAATGAAGAAGCTCTAGAAGCGTACCTTGAGCACTTAAAATCTGAAGGGCGTTCAGCTAAAACGAACAAAGATTACTTTGCTGTTGTAAAACAATTTTTTACGTGGTGCCATGGTAAGCGTTTAATCAAAGTAAACCCATGCCTGAATCTCACGCCAAAATTTAAATCTGATAAACATGCGAGTGAACAACGCGATACATGGAAGGCTAATGAGTTAGATTTATTGCTAAACAGTGCAATATATAAAACGAAACCAGATGACTTCCGCTATATCACCGAGTTGCAGATCTACCAAGGATTACGTCCAAATGAAGCTTGTCAGTTGTACGTTGCCAATGTTCAACAAGAAGATGGCATCTGGTTTCTAGACATTACGGATATAGAAGAGAAGCAACATCTAAAAAATGCTCACTCAGTCAGGCAAATTCCATTACATCCCGATGTAGTGAAGAGCGGCTTTATTGAGTTTGTTCAAGTAAGAACTGCCTCAAATTCATCGAACTCTCCTCTTTTCAATTATCAGCCATATGGTGCGGACTATGATTGGTCAAAGTACTACCGTGTCGAATTCGGTAAGCTGCAAACAGCTATTGGAATGAAACCAGGATCTAGACCAACACCCTATGGTTTTCGCCATACGTTTATTGATGTGTTGAAAAACGCGGAATTAGCTGAATCTTTAGTGGGCGAGTACGTAGGGCATGCCAGTCAAGGTATTACCTTCGGAAGATATGGAAAAAAACTCAAACTTGAAAAGCTATTAAAAGTGGTACAGACCTTCATCCTTCCTTCTGACAAAAAGGATGCATAAAATGAAAAAGCTTAACGATATCCTTCTAAAAGACATATTAGCTCGAAGAAAATATGCTGAAGAATGGCAACGAGATTGCTCTAACCTGCTAGCTCAAGGTGTCTCTTTGCGTCAGATAGGTTTGGTAATCGAAACCGCCAACCAGCTAGACGTGGCCCCGTGGCTTACAGACGATGATCTTATTGATGATGGTGTCGCGCTTAAAGAAATTCAGCGCACATTCACAAGTATTGCGAGACTCAAAAGTTTACTCGGTATCAGCTATCATTTTGGGGATTACCTCAAGTCTAAAAATTTCGACCCTTCTACAGGGATAGAAATCCCATACTTCATATATCAACATTTTTATGAAGAGATCCGCCAAGATTATAGTGTGGATGTAGAACTTGATTGGCAAATTTCGGTGGAACTGGGAAATAATTTAGCACTGTCCGCAATCCCACTGTTCGGGAAATATGATGCCATTATACCAGCCACAGATGAAGAAGCGGCGGGCATCACAGCGGCTTTACTTGCTGACCGTTATCAATGCCTCAGTTATGACTCATATAATGGGTTTTTAGAGCTAGAAACGATAGATGATAAGCGTAAAGTTCAAATCGAAGTGCGCTGCCTATCATCAAAATTTAAGAGCCATCGTCACTGCGGTGTCTGTGTTGTAGATGATAATGAAATATGTCACCCAAACTGCCAGCAAAGTAAGAGATTAAGCTTTTCTCATTTGTTAAAGCGCCATATGGCTGATTAATTGGATGAATTAGTTAATTAATCAGTAGATTAAGATCTCATTTACCTAAAGTGAGATCTTTTTCTTGACATGTGTTAAATCACAACATTACTATGAAGATAATTGTTAACCTAAAAGGCTAACGAAACGCCATCGACACATAATAAAGCGAACAATGCTACGCCTTCTGTCGAGAAGTACAATGTACTGGGCATCATAATAAATTCAATAGCTTTACCTTCCATAATATCATAACAACATACACCGCTTGATTCTTTAGAGCTGGTTGCTTTATTCACTATAAAGCTCAGGATCATACTTTTGATCTGGCTAGAAAACGCAATGTATTTCTAGCAACACCATGAGTTTCGTTCGCCTTTAAATCTCTGATTTAAAGGATGTTGTTATGAACACCACACAAAAACAAACTAAAAACCAAAAAAGACGTGAAAACCTAAGACAGCATGAGCTTGGCAAATTTGTCTTAGATAGATTTGATGCGAAAATTTTGGCTAAATCTGCATGTAAAGCGGACGAAAGCCGAGTACTGGCTATATTAGAATTTGCTATCGAAAAAGGGTATCAATCCTTTTGTGCTGGCTTAGTCGACGACTTTTTAGGTCATATCATTAATGAAAGAAAGCTTAGTTCTAAATCCGTGAATAACTATAACACGGTCATACGCTTCCTTTCGCAAGAAGCTTTGCGTTATAAGCTGACAAGCAGCAACGTTTCGGCAGGTATCAAAAACCTCCGTTACCGCCCTAAAAGTAAACGCTTAGCCTTGAGTCTAAAAGAGTGTAACAAAGTCGTCCAGGCAGCTAAAAAGCTCTGTCGAGCAAGTGCAATAGGTTTTGAACTGCATTATCGATTGGGGCTACGCATTAGCGAACTGATCGCTTTGAGCTGGTCAGACGTAAGTTTAAAAGACAAAACGCTAATAGTTAGACGATCTAATGTTGTAGGAGAGTTTAAGCTTGTAAAAAGTTACTCAAGTGAGCGAGTTATCGCTTTAAACGACGACGAATGCGCATTGTTGCTATCGCTTTATGCGATTACTGGTAACCGCGACAGCATTGAAGTAGCTGTGACTCAAGAAGACAATCGTTCCATCGAAATTGAGTCTATTAAACCTATAATCTGTCATCTCGGAAGAGATAGCCATTACCCGAGTGTCAAACATTATCAGCAATGGTTTTGTGAGCAAGCTTTTCGCCTTGCAAGTGTTCAGTTTAAAGGGCGTGGCACAAACATTGGTCGTCATACGTTTGCTTCCCATACGCGTTCTTTTGGTATACCCGATTGCCAAATTGCAGAGCAAATGGGACACAGTGGCTCATCAACTAATTTATTCGACTTGTTCTACGCATCAACTGTGAATGATAAGCGTGATATTAAAACTGAGCGAGCTAAATGTTTTTCAGACTTAGTTCAGAATACACCTGATCCAATAAGCTTTGATTACAAACAATATGCAGACTCAGCATCAACTGCTTTTTCATATTCTTATTCCTTCTCTATTAATGGAGGAAGTAACAGATGAGTAATGATAAAGCTTGTTTTGAAACCAATTTGCAGACGCTGTATCCCGCTCTTAACCTTGGGAAAATGAGCAATGGCTACCATGAATATAAGGTAGCCTTCCATGAACTGACAGAAAATGGCACGAAGTCAGTAACTGTTACCGACTTTCATAAGTTTGTAGGTGGTCAGTTTAGGTACGCCAGCTTTGCGTATGACTACTTTCTCAATTCGTTTGGTAAAGATCAACGTGAGACACTGCCTCGTCCTGGGTGGTTTGACTTGTATTTAGATAAAGTACAGGTTCATCTCGAAGCTACTTGGCAAGAAATAGAAGTTCATATTAGTAATGCTATTGCTGAAAAATCGTCTCAATTTGAAGACCTAAAGCGCAGTCTATCTGATAAAAATGAAGCACAAGTAGAGTACATCGATGAGTTGAGTGACCAGCTTCGAAAGAAAACAGATACATGTAATGCATTAGAGCAACGTTATGTCGATTTCACTGAAATGACAACTCTTTCGCAAGCCAAGCTCGAATCGACAAATCAGCACCTGTCTGAGCAGGTTGCTGAACTGAAACAGACGATCACTTTACTGCACTCTGAAATAGAACAGCTTCAGCTATCTATGCGTGAATCCTTGGTGATCGAGGGACAATACAAGCAGCTTAAAGCGGATTATCACGTTTTGTTTCAAAAGCTCACTGACAGTCTTGATGGTTCCTTGTTCACGAAAGCTTCCTCCGAAAGTTGCGACGAGGAGAACCCATTCTGATGTATCTATTTATAGAAAAATGCAAGCGCTTATGCGCTTGCTTCTCCGTGTTTGGTATAGCACCCTTAGTGAAGGGTATGCGACAAATAAAGGGTATCAAAGAACTGATACGCTTTAGTAACCCGCTACGCTTTCGTCACACTTTTGCTTCGCAAAAGATGCACGAAAGCTGCGGTCCAAAGAAGGCTCTCTGGACTCTCGTAATTATAACCTCCCGAGGAGGTTATAATGGCTAGGCAAAATAAAATCATTCGCTTGTTCCACCGTCATTTGAATTTCAATTCAACTTCGAAAAACCGCAAAGCGTGTGAAAAGTCTCTCAAGCACTCGCTAAGAATCTCTCCTACTGGTGAGTCGGTTAAGCAATTAGAGTGGAACCCAGAGTTAACAGGCAAAAACATCCTCTTTAAGGATGGTAAATTCTATCGCCTTGATAATAAGTTAACCGATGATCATCGATGGAAAGTATTACTTGATATCGCACCACAGCCCAAAATCAACAGCCACGGTAAATATCAGACCCAGCAGAGACAGTATCGCAAGAAGCTCAAAGACGCTGCTAAGTCAGAGCGAGCGCGAGGTAATGACATTGGTGCAAAGTTCTTAGAACGTATTACATCAGAAACAGGCTTGATCAAATGGGAGCATTTAAAAGACATTCAACTTATGCAGTTATCTCGATATAAGCAACGAGCGAATGCGATTAAAAAGTACGTACTTGCACATAACAAGCTATGCCAGTATCCGCCAAACGCTAATAGTACAGTAGTTCAGGAAGGTATCTTTAAGATTCCTCATCGTTGGAATGTGACTTCCGATGACATCTCTCTACGGGATTACATACTCACCACAAAGACGTTTCTTGAGACTCATTTTCCAGATCACCCAATTAAAGCAATCGTAGGACATGATGATGAGCGCAATGAGAATGAAAAAACTGGCCTGCACACTCATTACTTTGTTAGCGGAAAAAATCGGAAAACTGGTGAATATGACTTGAGAAAACATCAAATCTTGGTTGTTAATGAGTATCTAGCTAAGAAAGGGCTTGAGGATGAACTGCTTCCCGTCAATCAGGACTTAACTCGTCACCAGTCTAGGGCATTCGGACATTATTGGCAGTGTTTGGTTCAAGACTTCATGAATGCTCATCTACTCAATCCCAAGAATTTGCATGCTGAGTTTGCTGATGAAACCGAAAAGAAATCGGAGCAATATCAGTACATGATCCGCCAAGGTAAATTACCTAAGTCCCAGCGCGATTTTAGCTATCAAACTCGATTGCTTGAGAATTTGAAACTAGAAATTCAAGTGCTTAGAGAAGAGCGTATAGGTGAATCTAACCAGCTTGATGTTATCGCCAAACAAGTTGACGATCTTTCAGAAAGCCTCAATACCAACGCTGCTGAGTTGGAACAGGTTGAGCGACAAAAACGTCAATATCAGCAAGAGTTGCAAGAGGCTGCTCATCGTTACATCTACCTAGAAGAGTCTTCTGAGCAAAAGAGTGCTGAGCTTGCTCACACAGAGATGTTGTTGGCAGAGAAAGAGGCCCAACTTGCAGAGATAGATGCTCAATCTAAGCAACGAATGAAGGACATCGTTTTGGATGCCTTCATGTTTATGCAAGCGAGACGAAAGAAATTTCCGAGGGCTGAAAGGGAGTATGCACAGAAGATCGCTGAGCGTATAGGTGGCGATATAGCTACTCAGTTAGTTCCACTACTTGATGCTGCGTTGCAAGAGAGCGGGTATTACACATCAGTTAACGAAACTCTTGATTTTTAGGGTTTAAGTTTGTGAATAGTGTGATTTTAACAATTGATAAATAATACAATTTATGCAGTTCGTAAGAAGTGAACCGCGTTTACGAACCAAGTTTGTTGAGCACACTGAACGCCACCAATACTCTTAGAACAGACGAAATTAATCAGCCAAGATTACCTATTTATTTTTGCCGTCCTTCCGCGTTAGCAACTAGGAAGAAATCCTTCTCTGTTGCTTAAATCGCCATTGTCCAAAGGTACGTTTGAAAATACTAAGCATGTTCTAGAATCCTTACCCAGTCAGCTAAACCTCTTAACCCTATGACTGATTACCCCTGTACGCGGGTAAAATTAACTTTAACCTCTTAAGAGGTTAAAGTGCTAATATCCTCTGTGGGGGTTAGTTTACATTGGAGGCAGATATGCTCATAACAAGTCCCAGGCAGTTGGGAATATACCTGCGTGATGTACGCAGGAATCAAAGGCGAAACCAGACGACAGTCGGAGATATTGTTGGTCTAAAGCAGACAACAGTATCGAAACTTGAACGTGATCCTGCATCGTCCAGTATTGAAAGCCTGATGCGACTGCTGTCATCACTAGATCTTGAGCTACATATTCAAGACAAAGCTGTAAGCCGTCAACAGGCAAAGCTTCGTGACGCTGATGACTGGTAGAATCCTATAGAACTGAATAGCCAATTCTATAACTAGGTTGTTCTCTCACAATCATCATCGATTTAGCAAATCGATGGTTGCGCGACCAGTTTATTTCTGTCCCATTCTTTGCTAGCGATAGCCTGTACAACACTATCTAGTTTGAGAGTTGGTCTACATTTTCTTATGCTCTTTGTGGCCTTGCCACTTTTGATTTCAGCTTGCGGTTAGATCTCAAAACAGTCTGTAACCAACTGACATTAAGGATCTTATATAGCTTAATTTCATCTAATATCATATGCTGAAGCACACTTAAAAGAGTAGTCATTTTTTGGTTGGTATAGAGCATATGACAGACAATCCACTCGCAGCAGCTCAACGAGAATTTGCAGGAGCAAGCACCTTTGGAAAATATAACTTTCAATTCCATTGGGCGCTGTGCGAAGTTATTGAAAAGCATAAAAATAACAAAGAGTATGCACTGCTAATTGAGTATCACGAAGATGTCGTTATTGCGGATAGTTTAGACGCTAAACTAGCTAAATTTGAGTTTTACCAAGTCAAGAATCAGGGCGCGACTTTTACACCAGTAGCTTTAACAAAGAGAAAAAAAGGCTCAAATGAAGCACTAAAGAATTCTGTTCTCGGTAAGTTGCTGAGCTCTTGCATCGATACTGAATATGAAGATCGTATCACCAAGATCGGGTTAGTTTCATCAAGTGGATTTAATCTCAAGGCTGATAAAGATCTTAAGCTGGATGTGATCAAAGTAGGTGATATTGCTGAGATTGATCTGGCTAAGTTGACCGAAGATATAAACGCCGAGTTAGGTATTGATGTATTACCAGAGCACCTACAATTCATAGTTCCTGAGATACAACTCAAAAACCAAGAAGACTATGTATTATCTCAATTTGCTCGGCTCGTCGAATCCTTATTCCCTGGGGCTTTGTGTAATCCAGTAAACATCTATCGCTCTGTTGTTGATGAAATGGGGCGAATAGGCCGTATAGAGTATGATTACAAGGATTGGGTAAGGCTTATTGATAAAAAGTCACTCACTTCTACGGAAGTTCATAAAGTACTTTCTCAGCATTCAAGTCACCCCTGTGTTGATGATTTAAAAAGTGATTTCGACGACTTAGCTAATGATTTAGGTTGGAAATCAAAGAAGAAGCGCACTTTCAAAGGCAAACTAGCCTTACTTGCATTACGCAGAGCTGGCTTTATGAGTGCCTTGGACATTGAAATTACAGATCTATTCAAACAGTCCCATACCAAGGTGGACGAAGACAATTATGACGACGACTCGACGTATATAGAAGCCTTACTTCAACAAGCTAATGATGATGGTCTATGTGCGAAAGTAAGTAACCAAGATGAGTTGTTGCTCGAAGTTGTCTACTGCTTATTAAAGGTCTGATAATGCAAAAGAATTACAAATTATTGATTAGAAATCTTAGGAAACACAAAAATGAAAGGCTTGCAATTTCAACGTCTAGTTCTACTGTCCGATTCGAAAAAATTGGCGAATCAGTTCATGTTTCCGAAGAGGCTCAATCTCGTTACAGGAAACGACAATAGTATCGGTAAATCAACATTAGTAAAAAGCTTGTTTTGGGCTATTGGCTGTGACCCAAAGTTTGATGAAGAGTGGAAATCACATGATGTTAAAACTGTTCTTTACTTCAAAGTCAACGAAAAAGAGTATGTTGTTAGTCGCTATGTAGATGGTATCTACTTCGGACAAAAAAATTCGCCATTGCAGAAATACTCCAAAGTAACAGGGAAATTTGCAATGGACTTTGCAAAAGAAGTTGGCTTTGATTTGTTACTGGCAAACAAAAGTGGTGAGTTAGACTGCCCACCTCCTGCGTATTACTTTTTACCTTTCTACATCGATCAAAAGAAAAGTTGGGATGAACCATGGAACGGGTTTGAAAGACTACAACAGTACAGCAATTTCAGAACAAACCTAATTAAGTATTTCTGTGGGTACTTGTCGCGTAAGCACTTTGAACTCGAAGACGAAATATTTGAACAAAAGGCTGCAGATAGAGAGGCAACCCAGCAAGTTGAACGTATTTCCGAGGCTTTAGGTGTCCTGGAAGAAGCAGCACCAGAAATCACGGTCGCTGTTACGCAGGAAGAGCTAGAATCTATACAGGTTGAGATTGAAGTAGAACTTAAAGAATTTTCGAATCATCAAACCAACCTCTTCGATCAGCAATCAGTTCTAGCAAATGAAATTCACGAATTAGAACAGCAACATATTATAGCAAGCACTTCGGCAAGAGAGCTTGAGGAAGATTACACTTTCGCTGTAGAAAATGTGCCATCAGATTCTCTGGAATGCCCTTTATGCGGTACTGAGCATGACAATTCATTGCTTAGCCGAGCGGGCTTGCTATTGGATAAAGAAGGGCTTGAACAACAAGCCAATAGTATAAATAGCGCTCTAGTCGAAAAGTACAGACAGAGAGAAGAGCTAGTCCAAGAGCTAGAATTTGTCGCATCTGAAATCGATCGAATCAATGAGAAATACATCAAAGAGGACTCATCTGAGGAAAAGTCTGATACCCAATGTGCATTTGAACATGCTTTGTATTCCGTTTCGCAAAAAAAGGTAAACAGCAGTATTTTGCAGAAGAAAGAGCATTTTCAGCTTCAATCCCAGAAGGCTAAAGATAACCAGAAAGATATCAAAAAGGAACAGAGGAAACTCCTTAAGAAGAAAGACAAAGATGACCTCAATGATTTGTTTATCGGTAATTTAGTTGAAAGTATTACAACTCTAGCAGCCACTGGTGTGAATCTAAATGGTGTTAAATCTCCTATGGATTATAGAAAGCTTCTTGGTGGTGGAGCTGCAGAAGGAACACGAGGTACTCTTGCGTATCAGTTATCTGTCCTTAGACAAATTGAATATGCTGGTAACTGCCAAATTGCTCCCTTTGTTTTAGACACACCGAATCAACAAGAGCAGGCCAAGCACCGATATGAACAGGTCATAGACGTTGTTACTGAAAATATTCCGCTTGGATATCAAGTGATTTTGTGTGCAATGGATGACAATGATGCTTTAGCTGCATACAAGAAAGAAGCACACGTTATCGAGCTCGATGACAATCGATTGTTACAACGTGAACTATATGAAGACCTGCGTTCTGAATATGAAAATAAGGTCTTGAACAACGCCACTACTGAATAATTAAGCCCTTTATATCAATACATTAATGTGATTTTGATTGTTAATTCATAACTAAAAGAGCGATGTAAAATCGAACTATGAAAGATCTATATCTTAAAATACTATCTGAGTTGCCTTCAAGTTTGTCACCCACAGAGGAAGTCAACTTTCTAACAAGTGTTTTGCGTTCATTATTGCAGGTAACAACTTTGACTAGCCTGGAATTATGCGTTTCTGAAGTGCCAGAAAATGAGCTAGATGTTTTTCGTTTTATCCGAAGAATGGAGCAGCCTTCAGATGGTACACCTATAGAGATACTGGAGGCTCTTATACCACTACTCAGAACCTACGTAGACAGGAATCTTTGTAAAGGATGGTACAAGGAGAATGGCTTAGATAGTGGGTTATCTGTTCAATTGAATGAATGGGTTACGTTTAGAAATGATACAACTGCCCATGGGATATTGAGTCAAAAAGATGCAAATATCTGGGCTCCTAAATCTAAAGAACTTATTCATACTAGCTTAAATATTCTAAACGGGTTACTTCCTTCGTTTGATGATAAAACTCATGAACTGAAATCATATGACGTAAAGCTTACTCTCCCACTAGTTCGTTCTTATAGACCTATTGTTGTAAGAAAAGCCAAATGTCAGCGCAGTATTTGGAAGTTAAGCGGGCAAGTACTCTCCTTAGAAGATGCTCAACGGTTCACTGCTGAACTTGGAAAAGGATGTATTTTCAGTCAGCGATCACAAGCAAAAGATGGCGACTATTTAGCTTCAAATGACATCACAGTAGAGAGTAGTGCCGTAACTCATAGTTTTATACACAATGTACCACTTCGACAAACAGATACATTTGAGGGCCGTAAAAGAGAATTAACAAAACTAGCGGAGTGGTTTAATGATGATGACTCTCGCGCCTGTTTGGTATTTGGCGACGGTGGCTTCGGAAAAACAACTTTAGTTCTAGAGTTTCTGAATAACTTGTTAGAAGGAAAAGTAGCCATTGATCACCCTCGTCCCCAAGTCATCTCATTTTTCACGGCTAAAATGACGCGTTGGACTGATCAGGGGTTAGAGCACCTGAAAGGGGTTTCTGATGCTATGGACGAGTGTATCAGAGAACTAATCAAAGCATTTAATCCCGTGTTAACTAAAGATTGGTACGAAACTCATGGAGACCGTCTAATTCAGAAAGCAGTTAACTTCCTGAAAGATGAGGGGTTAGACCGAGACGATGTGCTTTTTGTCTTCGATAACACAGAAACCCTAGCTACTTCTACAAATGAAGTTGAAGATTTAGGTGATTTCTTACAAGGAGTAACCAAAAAGCTGGGGCGAATGATTGTAACCTCAAGAAGACGAGAGTTCATTAATGCAACTCCAATTACAGTTAAGGGGTTGAATGAGCGGGAGTGTATAACTTTGCTTCAGAGGTTAGCGAAAGAAAATCATGCTGACTCACTCCTCAAGGCTGGAGAAACAAGGCTACGAAAAATAAGTCAATCACTAATGTTTAAGCCCTTACTTCTCCATACATTGGTTACCCATATAAGTAGAACACAATCATCAATCGATGATGCGATTGATTCGGTTTTTAAGAAATCTAACCATGAGCTATTAGAGTTCCTATATGAAGATGCATGGGCTCGGATGACTGAGTTACAGCAAAACGTGTACATGCTTCTTGTTATTGCTGAGAGCCCATTAGATCACTTTTCCGTATCGGAAGCATGTAAGATTATGCAAATACCATTAACTGAATTTCATACTACGTTTGATGAAACTTATTTCGGTTCATTGACCAATCATGGGGAAAAGTTTTCTATTGAGCTAGAAGAGCTTGCTGTTCGATTCTTCAACAAAAAAATCAAAGAACTTCCCAAGGATGAGAAAAATTCTTTTGAAATCAAAGCACAAGAGTTGGATGCAGTAGTTGGTAATTTCCACAAAATCGAGGAGGAGTATGAGTTAGATAGGGTCGCAGAAGCGTTCCGTAATCCATATGCGAAGGCCGCTCGAACTGCTGTAAGAAAAGAAAACTATCCAGAAGCTCAAGAATTCTACGAAATGGCGATTGGTGAAGACCCGATGAACTCCGCACTTAAAGATCGTTATGCTTGGTTCCTGTACCACAAGGTAGCAAGTAACAAAGCTAAAATGAAAGCGGAAAAACTATGGCGTGAGTCTATTGGGCTTAATGAAAACAACTGTGACGCTATCGTTAACCTTGCACAATGTAGATATCGTAGTGATGATCTCGAAGAAGGAGATCAGTTGATCAAGAAAGCTGGAGCTTTATCTCGATCTAAGTCATTTTGTTTGCTAAATAAAGCTAAAGCGCGCTACTACTACTGGCAAAGAAATAAAGGGTTAGACGGCGTGGAAGAGCGATTAAAAGAGGCTAAAGTTCTTTTGGAATATGCGACTAAGAGCCTTAAACGAGGTGATCAGTACTATGCAAAAACTCGACACGAAATTGATTTCTTCAAAGTTAAACTAAGAAAGATCAAGATGTAAACACTCTTGTCAGGAATACAACTAACTAAGTCTTAGGTTAGCCATAATCTAAGGCTTAGTCCTATTTGGCTAATGCAAAGTTTGGCGAAGCTGCTTGAAAGTATGTATATACACGTGTTTAAGGTATCGCCATACTTTTACTAATCTTTTAAGGTTTAGTTGGTGCCAATGATCTATGCCACTAAAGGTGCAGATATACTTTAGGTTGACTAACCCGATTCAATGACTTATGGTTTATGTGAATCACGTTTGTTCAAACCGACTTTTAGATGCATCGGTTAACATCCTGAAATTATAGGGTGTTTTTTAAAAACGCGCAGATAGTTCTAGGGTTCAAATCCCTATCTCTCCGCCACTTTTAGAAAAAGCCCGCTAAGAAATTGGCGGGCTTTTTCGCATCTCCAGACTTAAAAGATTTGTACAAATCACTTATCACTTCTTGAACGCAACTAAGCACTCCGCCACACTCCGAAAGAACCCACAAAAAATTAATGCCCTTTTCGTTCGTTCCAGTGTTGAATCAATTTGATATTTACATCTAGTTGTATCTACTCATCAATAAAGACTTCTTTAGCGGCATTGATAAGCTGCAAATGGATTGGGACGAGGTCAGCATGATTCGTTCGATATCCACCTCCAACGACAGCTGCGACAGGGATACCTCGAGATTTCACTGTTTGCATTAAAAATCTATCACGTTCTAAAATCCCTTGAGTCGACACATCAAAATATCCAAGCTCATCGTCTTGATGTATATCGACACCAGCATCGTAGATAACTAAATCAGGGCGATGAAGATTAAGTGCCATATCGACCACTTCTTTAAACGCCATTAAAAAATCCTCATCACCTGTCCCTCGCACCAAAGGCACATCGAGGTCAGACTGAGGCTTCCTCGCTGGGAAGTTTTTATCACAGTGGAAAGAAAGCGTGATGATATCTGGCTCATCGTCACATAAAGTTGCTGTTCCATCCCCATGGTGAACATCACTGTCAATGATCAATACTTTATCGACATGCTCGACTTCGAGCGCTTGCCTGGCCGCGATCACTAAGTCATTAAATAAACAAAAACCACTGCCAAACTCTTTGTGTGCGTGGTGATACCCACCACTCAAATGAATGGCCACACCGTACTCAAGTGCCTTTTTTGCGGTCAGAGCCGTGCCCGCTGCTGAAGTTAGCGTTCTGGTAATGAGAGACTCACTCCAAGGAAAACCTATTCGGCGCATCTTCGCAGCTGGCATGTTTCCACTAACAAGTAACTCGACGTATTCCTCGTCATGAACACGTTTTACTTCCCCAACAGTTAATGCTTCGGGCTGGAAAAACTGCGCGTGCTCTTTCCAGTTATCTTTCTCTATATGCACCAATACCGATTCATAGAGGTACTGGTATTTCATAATTGGGTAACGATGCCCCTCTGGCAACTCAAGTTGAGAATAAATCGGGTGGTAGATAAATGGCAGCATGAGAAATTCTTAATAACAATGGTAACGAAATAGTATCAACTTCAAGGGTTGAATAAAATGCAATTTAATTGATAATGATTTTCAATATCAATTAAATTTAATATACATATGAATTCTACTTTCTTTGCTATTCTCGGCGCACTGTTTGGCTCTCTTTGTGCTCTGTCCCTATTTTCATCTCTCGTTGTTGGTGCGTGGTGGTTGGTTGATTTTATTGTGCTTAGCTAACACAATGACTTTCAACTGAAATCAAAAAAACATAGGTGTTTGTATGAGTCAAACCGTCTTTATTACCGGAGCAAATCGCGGCATTGGCCTTAGCTTAACTGAGCTGTACCTGAAGCAAGGCCACCAAGTACATGCTACTAGCCGTTCCTTAGAGAACAGTTCAGAACTACAAACTCTAGCCTCACAATTCAGCAATCTGGTTTTGCACGAACTGGATGTCACTCACTACGAACAAGTCGCTAAGCTTGCCGATAAACTCCCTGCCATCGACTTACTCATCAATAATGCAGGATATTACGGCCCCAAGGGATATGGCTTTGGAAACACTGACGTAGAAGCATGGCGTAAAGTCTTCGAAGTAAACACCATTGCTCCGTTAAAACTGGTTGAGTACTGTTACCCTCGCTTACAACAAGGCAAGATGAAAAAGATTGCTTGTATCTCATCAAAAGTCGGCAGTATGACCGAAAATACGTCCGGCGGCGGCTATATTTATCGCTCATCGAAAGCGGCGCTTAACTCGGTTGTGAAAAGCTTGAGTAATGATTTAACACCTGAAGGATTTACCGTTTTAGCGCTTCACCCTGGTTGGGTAAAAACGGCGATGGGCGGGCCAAATGCTTTGATAGATACGCAAACCTCCGCGCTAGGCCTAGCGAACGTGATAGAACTGAGCACACCGCAGCTTTCAGGTCGATTTATTAACTACGATGGTACTGAGTTACCTTGGTAGCAGCATTAAGACACAACCATCACTAAACCAAATACCATCAAAGCCAGGCTTCATAATCGTGACTTGGTTGGCAAACATAATGTTCATCAGTGATCCACCAGCATAATTCGCGCAATCTAACTTGAATTTATCTACATCCAATCCAGACTTAGGAAAAAGTAGAACAAATAAGGAGAAAGCACGATGGCAGCAGATAGGGATTTGGTTAATTTTAGCGAAGAGCACGAACTAAATTACTGCTTGAGAAGTGCTGGTAAACGCCAAACTCAAGCGAATCGAGATACATTAGTTGACTTGGGCAACCAGGTGAAAGAGGTACTGGACAAACGCGTGTTAACTCAAGGTGAAGTAAGAGGCGCGATCCAAAACCACGGTGATCTGTTCGAGTAATCTATTTTCAAGCATGCGCGGAGTTTAATTACGCCGCGCTTGTCCTATGCCTGCTTACCTTTGGTTGCACGAGATTTAGTCGCGCCACCATTCTTTGAATAACTGCGCTTTTTACGTTTAAACGCAGGACGTTCCACCTTGGGTAGATGACGTAATGAATCAGGGATAGGCCCTGCTTTTACTTGTGCCATCAAGCTATCAACGCGTTGTTCCAGTGCTTGCATGAACGGCTGATATGCTTGATTTCTCTCTGCCATACCTTGTAACTGGTGCTCCCAATGAGCCGTCATATCAGGGTATGTTGAATCTTCTGGCAAGGCATGAATGAGACCTCTTCCCGCAGGAGAACTGAGAATTGACTTACCTTGACGCGTAAGCAGTTGGCGCTTGAACAGCGTGTCCAAAATACCAGCGCGAGTCGCTTCCGTGCCTAGCCCATCAGTGTCACGAAGGATTTTTTTCAGTTCTTTATCCGCAACGTAACGGGCGATCCCGGTCATCGCTTGCAACAGCGATGCTTCGGTAAAATGCTTTGGTGGCTCGGTTTTTCGGTCTTTTATTTCCCCTTCACGACAAGTTAACACGGTGCCTTCGGGTAGCGGTGGCACGGCATCAATACCTTCATCTTCCTTGTCAGTTTTGCCCATTAGCACTTTCCAACCCGGCGAAACTAACTGACGACCTTTCGCGACAAACGTACCACCAGCGATATCGAAAACCAATTTCGCTTCTGCGTAAACCGCCGCCGGATAGAACTGCATGAGGTACTGGCGCGCAATCAATTGATACACTTTCATCTCATTGCCGGAAAGCGCATTCACATTAGCTTGCTTCGGTGTAGGGATAATCGCATGGTGCGCATCCACTTTTTTATCGTTCCAGGCTTTGGACTTTAATGTTAAGTCTGCTCCCTGAACGGCAACTTGCAACTCTTTTGCGTTATTCGCAATAGCAGTTGTCACCGTCCCTGCTTGTGAGTAGTGTTCCATCGGTAAATAGCGACAATCTGAACGCGGGTAAGTGATCAGCTTGTGCTTTTCATACAATGCCTGACAAGTATCTAGTACTTGTTGCGCACTCATACCATAGCGCTTCGCGGCATCGATCTGTAAAGCAGATAACGAATAAGGTAATGGTGCTGATTGCTTGGTTTGCTTTTGTTCCGACTCTGTCACTTTTGCGGGTTGATTTGCAATACGGTTTGCAACATTTTCTACCAACTTACGGTTTAATACTCGACCTTCTTCGTCCTGCCAAGGCTTACATGCCTCACTTGGCTTCCAACGAGCACGAATATCAAAAGTACCATTGGCATCTTGATATGGGATCAGAGCATGTAGGGTAAAATAGTCCTTCGGGACAAAGTTTTCGATTTCTTCATCACGACGCACCACTAAGCCAAGAACTGGCGTTTGCACTCGCCCTACCGAGAGAACACCTTGATACCCTGCTTTTTGACCAAGCAAGGTATAAGCACGAGACATGTTCATACCATACAGCCAATCAGCCCGAGAGCGGGCCAATGCTGAAACTGAAAGTGGGATAAACTCGCGATTACTGCGCATAGAACTGAGAGCACGTTTAACCGCAGGTAAGTTCAAGTCGGAAATCAACAAACGCTGTGTAGATTCCTTCTTGGTTTTAGATAACTTGCAATAGTCCAGAACTTCATCAACTAACAGCTGACCCTCTCGATCTGGGTCTCCTGCATGAATGACTTCGTTAGCTTCTTTGAGCAATTTACGAATCACTGTTAATTGCTTACTTGCACTTTTCCTCGGTCTGAGCTGCCATTGCTGCGGAACAATTGGTAAATCTGCCATATTCCACTTTTTATAACGCTCATCGTAAGCGTCGGGTTCGACTTGTTCGAGTAAGTGGCCGATACACCAAGTAACGATATCCCCGTTCCCACAGCGGATGAATCCTTGATCTTTCTTTTGAGGGTTTGGCAGTGCAGCGGCAATCGCACGGCCTAAACTTGGTTTTTCAGCAATAAACAGACGAGACATAACGTTTTGGAAATAAATATAATTAGGGCCACATTATCGAATGTAGCCCTAATAAATCAAGAAAAACTGTATAAATAAACAGTCAGTTTATTTAAGTTTTTAGTTATAGGAATTCAACAAACTGAGAAAGGTCACGCTCAGGAACTTTCATCGGTGTACAACCAGGCGTGCCTAAGTACAAGAAACCAACAATCTCATCGTCACCCTCTAAACCAAATGCTTGATGAACTTCTGGATGGAACATCCACTTACCTGAGCGCCAAAACCCTTGAAAGCCTTGCGCTACGGCTGCCATTTGCATCGCTTGTACAGCGCATCCCGCAGATAAGTGTTGCTCTAGTGCTGGTACTTTCTCATGTTCTGTTACTTTAGCAATCACCGTGATCACCATTGGTGCGCGAAATGGGGCATTCTTTACCTTTTCGACCACCGCTTCATCACTATTTTCAGCTTCTGCCGCTTTTACCAATATATCTGACAGTTTTTTCAAACCATCGCCCTGTGCGATAACGAAACGCCAAGGGGTTAATCCCGCATGGTCAGGCGCACGAAGGCCAGCACGAATGATGTTCTCAAGTGCTTTACCTTCTGGAGCAGGCGCGGATAACTTCGCGATAGATCGGCGATTGAGCAAAAGATCGAGAGCGTCCATGAAAGAATCCTTATTGAATATCGTTGTTATTTTGTTTACGCCACTTTAGCACAATCTGCTCCTGCGAATAACAACCGGTTTTCTGTGGGCTTGATAACGTGCTTCACTTAACATCAATCTGGGTTTAATGTTAATTTATTCGCGAAATGAATAAGTTGAACATAGGCAGGTTGATGAACAAGGACAAACAAAACAGCATTTACGAAAAGATCGTTAATGACGAAGATGCCCGTGCCTGTAAGGCGATTCCTGAATCAGCTTGTCATCAAGTTCCCGGCAACTTTCTTAAAATCATTCTCGCTCAGTTTTTAACGAAGGTCGGCGATGCGTTAATCAACCCTAAAGTCACGTTGCCGTGGATACTACAAAGTCTCGGGGCACCGGTTTATTTAATTGGTTGGCTGGTTCCTATTCGTGAGTCAGGATCCCTTATCCCACAACTTAGCATCGCGCACTACATCCGACGCCTTCCAGTAAGAAAATGGGTCTGGGTAATTGGCAGCATCTTGCAGGCTCTTTCCATATTTGCAATCGGATTGGTCGCATTAACTCTAACAGGAGCAGCTGCGGGTTATGGTGTGATTGCATGTCTTGTGATCTTCAGCCTCTCACGCGGTTTAAATTCCGTCGCATCAAAAGATGTATTGGGCAAAACCATCCCTAAAAACCAACGAGGTCAAGTCAACGGCTGGTCTTCAAGCGCTGCTGGCCTGGTTACGCTGCTTTTCGCTAGCCTTCTGGCACTAGCCTGGTTATGGGACGTAGAGCCGACAGAGCGCTTTTACGGTCTGAGTTTAGGCTTAGCGGGCGTCATATGGCTCATCGCGGCATTAGTCTATGCGCGAATTAATGAGTATGCCGGTGAGGTAGACGGTGGTCGAAATGGCGTCCTTGAGGCATTTAAACAACTCGCGTTACTTAAAACAGACGTGACCTTTCGTCGATTCGTTATCACGCGGACACTATTTTTATGTTCTGCGCTGAGTGCACCGTACTACGTTGTGCTGGCACAGCAATCTCTCGGTGGACAACTCTGGGTGCTAGCTCTCTTTATGTTTGCGAGTGGCTTGGCCTCCTTTGTGTCAGGTCCTTTCTGGGGAAGAATGTCCGATCGCTCTAGCCGCAGTGTGATGGTCATCGGCGCAACGATGAGCGCGCTACTTGGCGTTGTTTTATTTGTTTACGATACGTGGGTCACCGCTAGCCAAAGCTTCCTATTCGTGATTCCTCTGCTCTACTTTTGTGTGTGTATTGCCCACGACGGAATACGAGTCGGACGAAAAACCTACTTAGTTGATATCGCAGAAGGTGACAAGCGGACAAGCTATGTAGCCGTGAGTAACACGGTGGTTGGGATAATGCTGCTTCTAATGAGCTCTCTTGGTGTTATGTCGAACTTCTTGAGCCTTTCAGCTGTGGTGTTAGTGTTCTCTTTTATTACTTTTTCTGGCGTGGTAATGGCCAAACAACTGCCAGATATCAGTGACTAGTTCTATACAAAAAAGCTGCGCTCAAAGCGCAGCTTTTATGGTAAACACACATTAAAAGGCTAGAGTTTTACCGCCAATTTAACACCTTGACGAATCGCACGCACAGCATCAAGTTCACCCGCATGGTCAGCTCCGCCAATGATATGAATCTTCTCTCCGAGTTCAGACCATTTATCTTCAAACGGACGTACAGACTCTTGCCCAGCACAAATGATAACTTTGTCTGCATTAAGTACCTGCGCGCTTCCGTCTACATGAATGTGCAAACCTTGATCATCAATTTTATCGTAAGACACACCACCGACTAAATGTACGCCCCGTTTTTCAAGGGTACGTTTATGGATCCAACCTGTCGTTTTACCCGGACCTTTACCTACACGACCTTTACGACGCTGAAGTACCCAGACTTCTTTATCGCTAACCGCATCAGGGTAAGGGTATAAACCACCCGGCTGAGACATCTCCTTGTCGATTCCCCATTCATGCAACCAGTCATCCAACGTTTGTCCAACTGGCTCTGTGAGCATGGTCGCGACATCTACGCCAATGCCACCAGCACCAACGATAGCCACTTTCTCACCGACTGGCGTTTTGTCTCGAATGAGAGTTTGATAGTCGACGACTTTCTCTGGGTTATCAATTCCATCAATATTGACTTTACGTGGCTCAACACCCGATGCCATCACTATCTCATCGTATTCTGTGAGTAAGTCATAGTTCGCTTCCGTCGATAAGTGCAGATTCACGCCTGTTTCATCAATACGGTTAGCGAAATATCGTATCGTCTCTCGAAACTCTTCCTTACCAGGGATCTGCATCGCAAGACGGAACTGACCACCGATGCGGTCGTTCTTTTCGAACAGATCAACCTTATGGCCACGTTCAGCCAGTGTGGTCGCACAAGCCAAGCCCGCAGGTCCAGCACCAACAACTGCAATGTTTTTCTTTTTAAAGGCTGGTTCAACAACAATTTCGGTTTCATAGCACGCTAGAGGGTTCACTAAGCAACTGGCGCGCTTACCTTTAAACACGTTATCTAGACACGCCTGATTACAACCAATACACGTATTAATAAACTGCGCTTTTTCCTGTTCGGCTTTAGCAACAAAGTAAGGATCGGCCAAGAATGGGCGCGCCATCGAAACCATGTCGGCATGACCTGAAGATAAAATACGTTCTGCTTCATCTGGCGTATTTATACGGTTGCAAGTGATAATAGGAACCGAAACGTGAGGTTTAACTTTTTCCGTAACCCATGTAAACGCACCGCGTGGTACTTGAGTCGCAATTGTCGGAATTCGAGCCTCATGCCAACCGATACCCGTATTAATAATCGTGACGCCAGCCTCTTCAAGTGCTTTCGCCAATTCGATAACGTCTTCAAAAGTGCTGCCCTGCTCGACAAGATCCAGCATAGAAAGACGGAAGATGATGATGAACTTGTCACCTACCGCCTTGCGTACCGCTTTAACAATTTCTAGCGGAAAACGCATACGTTTTTTATAGCTGCCACCCCATTCGTCGTAACGCATATTAGTACGTTTACATAAGAATTGGTTTATCAAGTAACCTTCCGAGCCCATTAACTCGACGCCATCATAACCAGCAAGCTGTGCTAACTCCGCACTATTAGCAAACGCGTCGATGGTTTTCTTTATCTGGCGGTCGCTCATTTCACTCGGAGCAAACTTTGCAATTGGCGCTTTAATGCCAGATGCACTTTGCGAGAATGGATGCATTGCATAACGCCCAGCATGGAGAATTTGCAACGCAATTTTACCACCGTGCTTGTGCACCGCTTCTGTCACAACTTTATGGGCTTTAGCATGTTTTGGCTTGCTGAATTCAGCACTCAACGGGTGTAAACGACCGCGTAAGTTAGGAGAAAAACCTCCGGTTACAATCAGTCCGACACCGCCTTTCGCGCGTTCTTCATAAAAAGCCGCGAGCTTCTGTAATCCTTCTTTGTGCTCTTCTAAGCCAGTGTGCATTGATCCCATCAGAACTCGGTTTCGTAATTGTGTGAAACCGAGGTCCAGTGGCTTTAATAGGTTTGGGTACATGGCAGACATCACTTAACATCCATTGTTATTATCATGGTCTGACCAGATTAAGCCTGCTCAACCAAAAAATCAAACAAGCGTTTACATTTTTGTAACACCGATCAATCTCGTGTGAAAATATGCCAATTGTTGAGTGGTCGTGATAAGCTAAAAAAATGTTATCTTTTGAGATCTTAGAGATAAGAACCCATACTTTGTTAGACTCGGCGTAACTATCTCGTTATGGAGACAAGATGAAAAAACTCTTCAAATTTATTGGTTTGATATTTAAAGGGATATGGAAAAGTATCACTTTCATCAGACTCGCACTGGCAAACCTAATTTTCTTGCTGATGATTGCCGTTTTCTACTTTGCCTTTACTTATACCGGAGACGGTCAACCTGTCGTCGAAAAAGAATCGGCATTGGTGATGAACCTTTCAGGCCCAATTGTCGAACAAAGACGTTATGTAAACCCAATGGACTCTTTTGCTGGTTCCCTTTTGGGTAATGAGTTACCGAAAGAAAACGTCCTTTTCGATATCGTTGATACTATTCGCTACGCGAAAGACGATCCTAAAGTGTCTGGATTAGTGCTAGCACTACGAGACATGCCAGAAACAAATCTCACGAAACTACGTTACATCGCGAAAGCGTTGAACGAATTTAAAGCGTCAGGCAAACCCGTTTACGCCGTAGGTGATTTCTACAACCAAAGCCAATATTACTTGGCAAGTTACTCTGACAAAGTTTATCTGGCACCTGATGGTGGTGTATTGATTAAAGGTTACAGCGCTTACTCAATGTACTACAAAACGTTACTTGAAAAGCTTGACGTTTCTACTCATGTTTTTCGCGTAGGTACTTATAAATCCGCTATCGAACCTTTTATTCGTGATGACATGTCCGATGCGGCGAAAGAGTCAGCAACACGTTGGGTTACTCAATTGTGGAGTGCTTTTGTTGATGACGTAACAACAAACCGAAACATTGATGCGAAAGTGCTTAATCCAACCATGGATGAGCTGATTAACGAGATGAAGTCTGTAAATGGCGATATTGCTCAGCTCGCAGTCAAATTGGGGCTAGTGGATGAACTTGCTACACGCCAAGACATTCGCACTCTATTTGCAAAACAGTTTGGCAGTGACGGCAAAGACAGCTACAACGCGATTGGTTACTACGACTACCTTGCAACGATTCGTCCCGATTACACACTACCTCAGCACGACATCGCCGTTGTTCTAGCAAGTGGCGCGATTATGGACGGTCAACAACCTCGCGGAACTGTTGGTGGTGACACAATCGCAAGCTTGCTGCGTCAAGCACGCAATGATGAAAAAGTGAAAGCGGTCGTATTACGAGTAGATAGTCCAGGAGGCAGTGCCTTTGCTTCTGAAGTGATTCGTAACGAAGTAGAAGCTCTGAAGCAAGCAGGTAAGCCGGTTGTTGTATCCATGTCGAGTTTGGCTGCTTCTGGTGGTTATTGGATTTCAATGAGCGCAGACAAAATCGTTGCTCAGCCAACAACCCTGACGGGCTCCATTGGTATATTTAGTGTCATCACCACGTTTGAAAAAGGCTTTAGCAAGTTAGGTATTAACACTGATGGCGTTGGCACATCGCCGTTCTCAGGTGACGGTATTACCACTGGCCTTTCTGAGGGCGCGTCTCAAGTGTTCCAATTAGGTATCGAACACGGTTACAAGCGCTTTATTTCTCTAGTTGGCGAGAATCGCGATATGTCTCTAGAGGAAGTTGACAAAGTTGCTCAAGGTCGAGTTTGGACTGGCCAAGATGCACTATCCTTTGGTCTTGTCGATCAAATGGGTGACTTTGATGATGCTGTAGAGCTAGCGGCGAAACTAGCGAACGTGACCGATTATGGCATTTACTGGGTAGAAGAGCCTCTTTCACCTACTGAACTATTTCTACAAGAGTTTATGAAACAGGTGAAAGTCTCTCTAGGTATTGATGCTACAAGCTTGCTACCAAAAAGTCTTCAACCCGTAGCTCAACAATTCGAACAAGACGCAAGCTTGCTCCAAAGCTTCAACGATCCTAAAGGTCAATACGCATTTTGTTTGAACTGCCAAGTGCAGTAGTTTTTCCATCAATATTACAAAGGGCACTTCTACTTGAAGTGCCCTTTTTATTAGGCTTTGCATCTCCTCAAATGACTTTCTGATGCTGTGCGTATAGCCTCGCATCTCAAGGTTATTTAGGTATATAATCCCCGCCTCTGTTCCCCTACACGAAAGAAAAAACGATGACTAGAAAACACATCTACATCGCTTACACCGGTGGTACCATCGGAATGCAAAAATCCGACCACGGCTATGTGCCTGTTGCTGGCTTTATGGAAAAGCAATTAGCAAGCATGCCCGAATTCCATCGTCCTGAAATGCCGGATTACACCATCCACGAATACGACCCTCTGATTGACTCATCAGATATGACACCTGCTGACTGGCAGCAGATTGCGAATGATATTCGTGACAACTATGACAAATACGATGGTTTCGTTATCCTACATGGTACTGACACCATGGCGTACACTGCGTCCGCATTGTCTTTCATGCTTGAAAACCTTGGTAAGCCAGTGATTGTAACGGGTTCACAAATCCCTCTCGCAGAGCTGCGTTCTGACGGCCAAGCAAACCTATTAAACGCGCTACATATTGCGGCAAACTACCCGATCAACGAAGTAACTTTGTTCTTCAATAATCAATTGATGCGTGGTAACCGCAGCACAAAATCTCATGCAGACGGTTTTAATGCCTTTACTTCACCAAACCTTCCTCCACTATTGGAAGCTGGGATCAATATTCAAGTTAGCAACAGCGTAACCGTTGGTGCACAACCAGAAGGTGAGTTTAAGGTTCACAACATCACGCCACAACCAATCGGTGTGATCACCATGTACCCTGGTATTTCACACGAAGTTATCCGCAACACGCTTCGTCAGCCCGTGAATGCGATGATTCTTCTGACTTTTGGTGTCGGTAATGCTCCTCAAAACCCTGAGCTGCTTGGTCACCTGAAAGAAGCCTCTGAGCGCGGCGTTATTGTCGTAAACCTAACTCAGTGTTTGGCAGGTAAAGTGAATATGGGCGGATATGCCACAGGTTGTGCGCTCGCAGACTCTGGTGTTATCAGTGGCTTTGACATGACGCCCGAAGCGGCGCTGGCAAAACTACACTACCTTCTAAGCCAAAACCTTTCTTACGAAGAAGTAAAAGAGAGAATGCAACAAGTACTGCGTGGTGAAATGAGCCTGTAAGTTCAAGCTTTCTACGATCTAAAAAGCCCAATACAATTTGGGCTTTTTTCTTTCAAAATCAAAATAATAAAATTTTGAGAAATAAGGCGTAAGGATTAATCAATGTTCGGATTCACACGAACAATATCGCTCTCTTCTCCGCTGAATTGTTTTTTAAGCTCTTGTTTTGATTTAAAACTGATTTCACCACCGACTGCAACCGTCATATGCTGCGCATCAGTATTATGTTTTGATTGATACAACATCACAGCTTGCATACACGAATCTCGCTGCTCTTTAGAAAGTGTTGTACCCTCAGGCCATCTTCCCGTTTCTACTGCATAGACTAAGCGATCATAAACTTCTGGAGTCATCGCTTGTAATAGTTGTTCTGCGTCCATAGTGTACCTTCTTATTACATTCTATTTACAGAACATAACGGGTTAAGAAACTGAGTCAAGAATACGAAAATGAATTGGTGTAACGGATCACAAGCAAAGCCATGAAAAGAACAAACTGGTTACTTCTCAGCCTCGCATGTTTTGCGCTATCGGGCTGTTTTGAAGGTAACGTGACAACCGAAGAGTTGTGCCAAAAAACACCAGAGCTGCGTTGCGAGCAGCTCAATATGGATGACGGCCAATGTCGAATTCCAAGAACAAATTTGGTTTGGCATCGGTTTGAGCAATTGAAAAACCCATCAGAGGCCAACCAAATCATCGAATACGGTCTGGTCGCTGAATATAGGAAATGCTTAGAACTCGCCTCCCAGATCACCCCTATTGATCAAAGTGCTCTCAAAAGACAACGCTTTAATGCATTGGTACACAGTATTGATGAGCTAGAGCGCATCGTAAACGAGTTAAAAGGCTCAGAAGACCCGGCTACTTTGTATTTCTTATGGTCTCAAACGGGAGATACTCAAGCTCGGCGCGCATTTTTACAAATGGAAGGGTCTCCCCAATTAAATAATGCTGAGATGCAATATGCATTAGCCACTTTTTATACCAACCGAGATACCAAGAAAACCCTGGAGCTTCTTAATAACGCGTTGTCTTTATCTGATGAAGACAACATCAATCCGGTCATTCTCAAGTCAATGGCAAGTATTCATCAGGGGCTTGGAGACAAAGAGCAAGCGTATCTATGGGCAATGGTCGCGAAGAGATTCGACGTACCGCTTGCTGATGAAAAGCAGCTCCAACGTATGTTCAATTTCAGTCATCCAGAGCGATATAAGCAGTTGGATGAATTAGCCGAATCGGTGGCGAAAGCCATAGAGAAAGGTATCTATTCCCCAGCAATGATACCCAGTGAGATATAAACGAAAAACTCCCGCAATGAGCGGGAGTTTTTATTTAAGTCGAGCGACACTCAGATCACTGTTGAGCATGAATCATCCTGAAAGGATAAAACAATCTCGAGCACAATTTTGTCGTTATTATTCTGATTTGTTGAAAATTAACGACACAGAATTAACACAAAAACGCTCTCCTGTGGTCTGTGGGCCATCTTCAAAAACGTGCCCTAGATGGCTATCACACGTTGCACAACGAATCTCTGTACGTACCATTCCGTGACTTAGATCTTCTAAATAACGCACCGCTTGATCGTTGATAGGCGCATCAAAACTTGGCCATCCGCAGCCAGAGTCATACTTGTTATCAGAGACAAAGAGAGGGGCATTACAACAAGTACAAGCATAAACACCAGTTTCCTTATTATGCAGTAGCTTACCGCTGAAAGGAGGCTCTGTACCTTGCTCTCGGCAAACACGGAACTCTTCATCAGACAGTTGCTCACGCCACTGTTCATCTGACTTCGTCACTTTTTTCCCGCTTTGTTCCACGACTTTCGGCTCCTTATTTACTGTTCTTGGTATTGACTTTTTTAGCAAAAAACTTGCTTCTCTTAACAGTTGTAGCACATACTTTCTCACCAGGACACCATGCGTAATTAATTTGATAAGAGCACTTATCTCACCAGTTATATTACGCCAACTGGGCTACAGAAGAATCAGTTAAAAGTTTAAAAAACGTACATTTGCAAAGAATTGTTAAAAAAAGCGTCGCTTTTTTTTGACTTTAAACAAGTTAAGTCCGATTATCACTTGCAGATGTTTACTGGATTCTGTAATTTTACTACCAGTTATCTTTAATCAGAAATTAAGTTGTGGAGCAACTATAATGACTATCAAAGTAGGTATTAACGGTTTTGGCCGTATCGGTCGTTTCGTATTCCGTGCAGCGCAAGAGCGCAACGACATCGAAGTAGTAGGTATTAACGACCTTATCGATGTAGATTACATGGCATACATGCTTAAGTATGACTCAACTCACGGCCGTTTCAACGGTACTGTTGAAGTTGAAGGCGGTAACCTAATCGTTAACGGTAAAACTGTACGTGTTACTGCAGAGCGCAACCCTGAAGACCTAAAATGGGACGAAATCGGTGTTGACGTTGTAGCTGAAGCAACTGGTCTTTTCCTAACTGACGAGACTGCACGTAAGCACATCACTGCTGGCGCGAAAAAAGTTGTACTAACTGGTCCTTCTAAAGACGCTACTCCAATGTTCGTTAACGGCGTAAACTTCGACACTTACGCTGGTCAAGACATCGTTTCTAACGCTTCTTGTACTACTAACTGTCTAGCGCCTATCGCTAAAGTTCTTAACGACAAGTTCGGTATCGAATCTGGTCTTATGACTACAGTTCACGCAACTACAGCAACTCAAAAAACTGTAGATGGTCCTTCTGCTAAAGACTGGCGCGGTGGTCGTGGTGCTTCTCAAAACATCATCCCATCTTCAACTGGTGCTGCTAAAGCTGTAGGCGTTGTACTTCCAGAAGTAAACGGCAAACTAACTGGTATGGCTTTCCGCGTACCAACTGCTAACGTTTCTGTAGTTGACCTAACTGTTAACCTAGTTAACGGTGCTTCTTACGAAGACATCTGTAAAGCGATGAAAGAAGCTTCTGAAGGCGAACTAAAAGGCGTTCTAGGCTACACTGAAGATGCAGTTGTATCTCAAGACTTCATCGGCGAAGTTTGCACTTCAGTATTCGATGCTAAAGCTGGTATCGCGCTAACTGACAAATTCGTTAAGGTTGTATCTTGGTACGACAACGAAATCGGTTACTCAAACAAAGTTCTAGACCTAATCGCTCACATCTCTAAGTAATTAGAAAGTTAGCAATTAGCGAATAACTTCGTTAAAGAAAAGGCGGCTCTAGAGTCGCCTTTTTTGTATCTGGAATTTGAGAGAATACAGGCTCGATGTTGCATTTAATGTGCGAAGCGCGTCTAAAAGCTCTCCCCAGCGATAGGAAACTACACATGGATTTAAAAACTCTCCCAGCCCTAACGGTGCTATCTGATAACGTCACTATCGTTGAAGTTGATCAGATAAAAATCGTCCGCGTGATTCATGACAAAGCAACGGCAGGCATCTCGCTACACGGTGGTCATGTCGTGTCGTTCACGCCTAAAGGTCAAGAAGATCTGATCTGGATGAGCGAAAAAGCTGTCTTCGATGGTAAAGCTGCTCTTCGCGGTGGTATTCCGGTTTGTTGGCCTTGGTTTGGGCGTATTGCTGCTCCAGCTCACGGCTTTGCCCGTACCGCAGAATGGGAGTTGGTTGAACATCGTGAGAACCATAACGGTGTGATTGTTGAACTTGCTCTGTTCCCGACAGAAGAAATCCACGATATTTGGCCCCATATGTTTGACGCTCGTTTGGTGATTGAAGTGGGCGATGAGCTAAAAGTGACGCTCAAAGTCATGAACATTGATGACGAGGCTTGGACCTTCTCTGGCGCATTACATACTTACCTAAACGTTGGAGACATTAAGCAAGCACAAACGACAGGCATGGGTGCCGAGTACATTGATAGCTTGAAAGCTGATGCGGTATGCCAAGGTGGTAATGTTCTACAACTAACTGACACCATTGACCGCGTTTACACGCAACCAGAAGCGAAAATTTTGGTAAAAGACCCGGTATTGGATCGTACGCTAAGCGTACACAACCAAGGCCACAACTCAGCAGTATTATGGAACCCTTGGGCAGAAGGTGCGCAAAGCATGGGTGACATGGCTGACGATGGTTATCAAACCATGTTGTGTGTGGAGTCTACTGTTCATGCACCAAGTATTGAGCAAGGTCAAACCCTCCAACCAGGTGAGACACATGAACTTGTCACTGTCATTTCAGCGCAGTAAGAATCACCATATAAAGGCCGGGATACCCGGCTTTTTTTGTAATAAAAGCTCTGCTTAGATGGTCCTATCTTTACTAACTTATTGGTTACTGGTCACTTTTGACGGTTTCATTAATAAATATCAAAAAAATTGATCATATAAACCGATAGCATACCGATACAAAACTCATAAATAATAAAAATATCAGGAATTAGTCTATGTTAGAGAGATACCGAAATCAAAGTGTCGGATTCCAGTTGAAACTGGTGATCACTTTGTGTCTATTCATTGCTTTCAGCAGTATTGCAGCGCTTGTTTACCGCAACGCTTCCGATGTTCTATTGGAAAGCACACTGAAAGAACACCAATCTAAAGTAGAATCAATGGCAAAAACCATTGCTGGCCAATTCGATGCTTACCTGCACACCGCTAAAGTCCTCGAATCTACTTTTCGCAATGGCTACCTTGCCGGTGTCTATGTCGAAAATTACACGGTTGACTTCATGGGACATGAAGTACCAAACATCACTCAATACAGTGAAAGCTTAATTAATGACACCAAGTTGGTCGACAGTTTCACACGTGATACCGGCGCTATAGCAACGCTATTCGCACCATTGGGTGACGACTTTATTCGGGTGTCCACCTCCCTAAAAGATCCACAAGGTCAACGAGCGGTCGGAACCACGCTAGGCATCAACCATCCTGGTTATCAGCAACTTAAAGCAGGACAACCGTATTACGCTCAAATTAAATTGTATGGCGAGCGCTATATTACCTACTATGCCCCAATCAAAGATGCGACAGGAAAGGTAGCAGGCCTATCGTTTATTGGCTTACCAGTAGACCAAGCGACACAAACCTTGTTCGATGCACTCGAAGAGATAAAATGGGGCGACACTGGTTACACCATTATCGTTGATAACGACGACAACAATCTTGGTAAATACCTACTTCATCCAGCAAAAAGCGGCTCAGATTCGTCAATACTAGAAGTCGCCGACTACAATGGTCACAAGCCTTTTGGTCAGATTTTCGAACAATCTAGTGGATTAATTCGCTACCCTTTCGAGTACCAAGGTAACGTAGGCGAAAAGTATCTTGTCTACACAGAGGTTCCAGGTTGGAACTGGAAACTGCTAGGCGGTACGTTTATCAAAGAAGTTACAAAAGGTAGCGACACGCTTCTCACACTCATTGCCATCATTTCTTCGGTAGCGGCAATCATTACTTTTGTTGTACTGACACTTTTCTTGAATCGCAGCTTACAACCTCTCACGACTCTAAACTCATACATGACTCGCTTAGCCGGCGGCGAAGTCAGCTTGAGCATCCCAGCGTCTCGTAAAGCATCAAAGAATGAAATTACGAACCTGAGCTCGGGTGTCGCCAGTATGGCAAGTCAGCTCAATGAACTTGTCGGTAAGATCCGTTCAACAAGCGACTTAGTGGAGAGCAACTCCACCAGCGTTGCCAACGATGCACATAGCAATTTGACCCAAGCCGACCGACAACAACAAGAAGTCGAGCAAGTTGTGACAGCGATTGAAGAAATGGCCTCTTCCGCTCAATCTGTCGCACAACAAGTCGAAAGCATTGCGGAAAACGTACGCTCAGCAAATACCGATAGCCAGTCTGGTCTCGCGATTGTTGAAGGCGTATGTATCGACGTTGCTCAACTTAACGATCAATTGGATCAATCAGCAACGGCTATCGAGCAAGTAAATCGCGATAGCGAGAGTATTCAAACCGTCACTAAAATGATTGATGAAATTGCTGAGCAAACCAATTTACTTGCCTTGAATGCCGCCATTGAAGCAGCACGAGCAGGTGAACAAGGTCGTGGCTTCGCAGTTGTAGCAGATGAAGTGCGCACACTTGCGCACCGAACCCAAAGCTCAGTTCAGGATGTCGTGGAAATTATCGAGAAACTAAAAGGGTCGACTCATAATGCAGTTAATATGATGACAGACAGCCAACGCAGTGCAAACCAGGTCTTGGACAAAGCACAAGACGCGGGCACAGCATTAGAAGCCATCGCAGTACAAGTGCAGTCGATAGCCTCTCAAGCCGACGCCATTGCAGCGACTTCAGAAGAACAAGCTCAAGTTTCACAAGAAATTGCAGCAAATGCCCATTCTATCAGTGAACTTAACCGAGAAAGCCGCAACACGAGCGCAAAAACCTCGCAAAGTGCCATTGAACTTCAACAACAAGCACGAAACTTGAAAGAGCAAGTCGACTTCTTCCACTAATACTTAATAAGAGCCGACCCAGTCGGCTCTTTTTGTTTCACTTGAGACCATGCTTTTTGATAGAATTTGCCGCCCTACTTTCTGTTCGAGATCGTCATGAACTATCAATGCCCTCTATGCCACCAAACTCTAGCGTTAAATGAAAAAACGTTTAAGTGCGAAAACAATCATCAGTTTGACTTAGCAAAAGAAGGCTACGTTAACTTGATGCCAGCGCACCACAAACGTTCTAAAGATCCTGGTGACAACAAAGAGATGATGCAAGCTCGTCGTCGATTCCTTGAAGGAGATTACTACAACCCAATGCGCCAAGAAGTGGCGCAGCTGTGTGCAACATACACTGAGGGGAGCACCCATCAATTATTAGATATTGGTTGTGGTGAAGGTTACTACACAGATCAAGTACAAAAGACGATAGAAACACAAGCGAACCATGCCACGATTTATGGCTTAGACATTTCCAAAGTTGCCATTCGTTACGCGGCGAAGCGTTACACGCACTGCAATTTTAGTGTAGCTTCTAGTCACCGACTTCCCTTCGCAAATGAATCCTTAGATGCCATTTTGCGCATTTATGCCCCTTGTAAAGCTGAGGAGCTGCAGCGCGTTGTAAAAAACGACGGCGTTGTTGTCACGGTTACTCCTGCTAGTCGCCACTTATACCAACTGCGTGAGCGTATTTATCAAGAAGTTCGTCTTCACAATGAAGAACCAGAACATATTGAAGGGTTTGAATTAGAGCACCAGCAGCATCTTAACTATGTTATGGACTTGAAAAACGGAGCCGCAATCGATTTATTGCAAATGACGCCATTCGCATGGAAAGCAACCGATGCTCTTCGTGAAGAGTTGAAATCCGCTACACTTTTCCAATGTGAGGCTGATTTTATGTTGCGTGTATATCGCAAAAAAACACTCAATTAATAAGTCAAAAAAAACAACAAACGCAAATAGTTATCATTTATATTGATTCATTGCTCAGCCTCCATTAATATCATCCGGACATTTTTGGAGGCTTTTCAATGCGCTTTTCTACTTTGAGCTTGCTCTTTGCAGGCTTACTTACTGGTTGCTCTTCATATACGCACACCAACTCTCACGCAACCTCAGCGGAAGTCACTAGTTTTTACGACTACCAACTATACACCCCTTCTGGCGAGCACATCGCTCTAAGCAAACTGCCAATTGAGCTGCAACAAGCAGATGTCATTCTTATTGGTGAATGGCACACACACGCCGGCATTCATCGCTTTCAAACCGATATGCTCAAACAACTTACGTCCTACGACCGCTCACTCGCGTTATCTATGGAACAATTTACCCGCGACAAACAACCTGTTGTTGACGCTTACCTACGTGGGGAGATCGGCGAACAGTACTTAATGAAACAAGCCAACGCTTGGCCCAATTATGAAAGCGACTATCGCCCTCTCGTGGAGTTTGCTAAGCAGAAGAATCTCCCGGTCATTGCAGCAAATGCACCAAAGAGCATTGTCCGATGCATTGGTCGACAAGGGCTAGATTACATTAACAAGCTCGATGATGATCAGCGGATGTTCATTGCACAAGCCATCAACACTGGTAGTAGTCCGTACAAAGAAAAGTTCATGGCATCCATGCATCACGGTAAGCCAGAGCAGACGGAAAAACAGTTTGCAGCTCAAGTTACTTGGGATGAAACTATGGCGGAATCTATCGTTAGCTACCTAGATGACAACCCAGGCGCTCAGGTTGTCCATGTTGCAGGCAAGTTTCACACCGAGCAAGGGTTGGGTACGGCAGCATCAATCTTAAGCCGCAACCCGAGCTTAAAAGTGGTTGTAATTAGCCCAACAGATAACGTGCTTTCCGATAATACTGACTATCAGTTAGAGGTTCTCGCACCACCAGTACGGTATGTACAAGATGCTCACCGAATGGCGGCATATCAACATCTAACTAAACGCAATAACGATCTTCAATGTAAGTAGTTGGTCTTCAATTTAAGTTACTACCTTGCCGTTGCGTTGCATCATCACACCGCTCCGAGTTCATTGAGTGACAAGGGTCTGCTTCCTGCTGGTCTATTTTTTGCTAAAGATCACCAATAGAAACTAGAAGCGGCAAAAGCAGACCTGTTTTTATCCAAATAGCTTCAGAAATAAACTTTGCCGCCGATAAAAATATAACTGCTTTTTACCCGCACTCAGTGACCGAGTGTCGATGTTCCAAGGAGTATTCGATGAATCCAGTAGGAAGCACTTCTGTTAATAGCTATGCCAAACAATCTGTCGCCTCTAAACAAGCAAGTATTGCACAAGAAGAAACTAGCGCTTCGCCGCTGAAAGTCGAACACAATAAGGTGACGCTTTCGACCGAAGGCAAAGCGCTACTTGCCGCTCTGCAACAAATCGAGCACGACAGCAAGAAAATAGAAGCAGAAGATAAATCTGTTGGTGAAAAGGTCGAATCTTTCACGCATGGTGCTCTTGGCATGGATCACCCCGATAAAATCGAGAAAGAAGAGGATGGCTCATATTCTGCGGGTCAATACCTTTCTGCGGCACTTACCGTTGGTGGCATCATACTGGCATTAGTCTGATAACCAGTCTGATAATCGTCACGACAACAAATCCTATTTGAACCAAACACTTACTGCAGCCCATAATTTAATAAGCCAAAGAACGATATGATGCAAACGTAAGTGAATTCGACCGCTCTTGTGGCCCGATAATACATGCTCGTTTATTGCTCCCTAAACTAGGTTTCTTGTGAAGGCACTGAATGGATAACTTTAGTCCATGCTTTCAACTCCTAAGCGTAATCCAAGCCCGCGTTTGTGGGCTTTCTTCTTTCCAAACTAACGAACGTTAGAGAGCGACTCATTTTTTCTGCAAAACCAAACAAAAACGACAATTTGGTTAAACTTTTATTACCGACACAAAACCTTCATAAATCATTGCTTTAATGCCTGCGCTTTCAATAAACAAGGAAAATATAATGAAGCGCTTAGTATCTCCAATCGTTACGGCAGTGGCTGCATCTACCCTCTCTTTCAACGCACTCTCAGCTGAAATCAAAAACGTCATTTTGATGATCGGCGACGGCATGGGTCCTCAACAAGTTGGTTTACTCGAGACCTACGCAAAACACGCACCTAACTCGGTTTACAAAGGCGAAAGCACAGCGTTATACAAACTCGCTCAAGAAGGTGTGATTGGATCATCACTGACCAATCCAGAAGACGCAATTGTCGTCGACTCTGCTTGCTCAGCTACGATGCTAGCGACAGGAATCCCTACCGCTTCTGAAGTCATTGGCATTGATAGCCAAGGCAACCATGTCGAAACTATTTTGGAAAAAGCCAAAAGTAAAGGTAAAGCGACAGGGCTCGTCTCTGATACGCGTATGACCCACGCAACGCCAGCAGCATTTGCCGCTCATCAACCACATCGCTCCCTAGAAAACAATATTGCGGCGGATATGCTCGAAACAGGCGTAGACGTGATGATGTCTGGTGGACTTCGTCATTGGATTCCAAAGTCGACAAACGACAAGGGAGAGACATACGAGCAACTTGAAAAGCTCACTCAAGGTAATGTCTACCTAAAATCGAAACGCAAAGACGAACGCAACTTGCTTGCCGAAGCGCAAGACCAAGGCTATAGCTTAGCTTTCAGCCGCGATATGCTCACACAAGCTAAAGGTGACAAATTACTTGGACTTTTTGCTTACTCGGGCATGAACGATGGTATTGCCTACAGTCAAAGCAAAAACGATCCAAAACGCACGCAGCCATCGCTGAAAGAAATGACCACCAAAGCAATCGACATTCTTTCAAAAGACAAAGACGGTTTTTTCTTGATGGTTGAAGGCGGCCAAATTGACTGGGCTGGCCACAGTAACGATGCAGGTACGATGCTGCATGAAATGCTTAAATTCGATGAAGCGGTAAACTCAGTTTATGAGTGGGCAAAAGGCCGTGATGACACCCTGATCATTGTTACTGCTGACCACGAAACCGGCTCTTTTGGCTTTAGCTACTCATCAGCAAACTTGCCTAAACCACAAAAACGCGACGGCGAAGCATTCAAAAATCAGGATTACGCGCCAAACTTCAACTTTGGTCAGTTCGAGATCCTCGATGGTTTATACAACCAAAAGAAAAGTTACTACGGCATGATCAGTGAATTCCAAGCGCTTGATAAGAAAGAGCAAACTCCAGAGAAGTTTGCGGAAGTCGTGAACGCAAATAGCGATTTTTCGATTACGCCTGAGCAAGCAGAACGCGTATTAGCAAGTAAACCAAATCCATACCGACTCGCTGGACACAAATACTTAAGCGAAGAGAACGTTCCGACAATCAATGACTTTGATGCTTTCTTTCCTTACAACGACCGTGGCAACTTGCTAGCGCGTGAGCATGCAACAAAGCAAAACACAGTATGGGGGACGGGTACTCATACGCATACTCCAGTCAACGTATTTGCTTGGGGACCTGCAGAAACTATCCTTCCGGTATCAAAAATCATGCACCACTCGCAACTAGGCGAGTACTTGAAACAACAAATTAAATAATCAACTTGCACTTACTTCACAACTCGTGATGTTTCAACGCTCTCGCAAGGGAGCGTTTTTTTATGCATGAAAACAGTTGACGTTTTAAATCGTACACCACAATAATTATGGGTCTTTAATTATATGAATAAAGAAAATGTGCGAAATCTTTGCTAAGCAACCCCAAGACAACTATCAGTTCATCACCCGCTCTATCCGTATTGATGGTCACGCGACCAGTGTAAAACTTGAAGCTAGCTTTTGGACAATTCTTGAGGAAATCGCTAGTGCTCAAAACATGACGGTTCCTAAATTCATAAGCACTGTTTATCAAGAAGCACTCGAATACAATGGTGAAGTGAACAACTTTGCCTCCTTACTTCGATGCGCTTGCCTCACGTACGCTCGCCAACCTCAAGAGACCACTCGTCAAGCACTTGCGCAACTTAACAGTTAATAGCAACCAACCGAGCAATAACCATCCTAGGCTATGCATCCGTATTATAAACCCTTGAGCATCTTCTAATTTGTCGTACTAGAGTACTACCCAGACTCCTTTTGAAATCGCTAACCTGTGCGGACTATCAAGGAGTACCTATGACAAAAATGATTCACACCATGATCCGAGTAAGTGATCTGGACCGCTCTCTACAATTTTACTGTGACGTACTTGAACTAGAAGTCGCTGATCAATACATCTTTGATGGCTTTTCTCTAACCTATCTAGCCAACCAAGAAACTGGCTTTGAATTGGAACTGACGCACAATCACGACCAAAGTGAGCCCTACACTCACGGCTCAGGTTACGGCCACCTTGCCGTCAGCGTGGAGGACATTGAACAAGCCCACAAACGCATTAAATCTCTCGGCATTGAAACTGGTGACATCAAAGCCTTTGACCATCAACAAAAGCATTTAGCAACGTTCTTTTTTGTAACCGACCCTGATGGTTACAAAATTGAGTTCCTGCAACGCCAAGGGCGTTACCTATAACAAAAAGAGTAAACATTATGATTCACTTGACGGCTACCTTTCATGCACAACCGGGAAAAGAACAAGAGTTGAAAGAGGTACTTACCCGAGCGCTTGAACCTACTCGCAATGAAGAAGGTTGCGTTCGTTATCAATTGTTCCAAGATAAAGACAATACATGCCACTTCGTTTTTCAGGAGCAATTTAAAAACCAACAAGCGTTTGAGCTTCATGGTAAAACAGAACACTTTGCTCTTTTGATTAGCCAGATCGACAACTTGTTAGAATGCGAGCCGAAACTGGTGTTCTTTAACGAACTGTAACAATAACGCTAACCGAAGATCAAAAAAGGCACTCTACCTAGAGTGCCTTTCACTTGTTGGGACCTGTGATTAAGCGTCTTGCTTCTCCACCATATGCAAATGCACATCTTGTTGTGGGAAAGGAATCGAAATACCTTCTCGGTCGAAGCGTAGTTTCACCTCTTTCGTCACATCCCAGTATACATCCCAGTAATCATCCGTTTTTACCCAAGGACGCACAATAAAATCTACAGAAGACGTATTTAATGTATGAACTTTGATCATTGGCTCTGGAGTGCGAAGTACCGAAGGGTGAGAGGTAATGATATCAGACAATACTGACTCCGCTTTTAAGAGGTCATCCGCATAGCCAATGCCAAACACCATATCCACGCGGCGAATGCGTTCATGCGTGACGTTCTTAATAACATCTCCCCAGATTTTGCTGTTAGGCACAATAATAATTTGGTTATCAAACGTACGGATTGTGGTGTTCACCAAACTCATATGGCTTACCTTGCCATCCACACCGCCAGCATACACAAAATCACCAACATCAAATGGGCGATAAATAAGCAGCATCATACCCGCCGCGAAGTTGGATAACGTGTCTTGCAACGCGAAACCAATAATCACACCAGCAATACCGAAACCGGTTAGGATTGGCGCTAGGTTCAAACCAAGCTGAGATAAGCCCACCATGATACCGATCACCCACACGAATTTGCCGGACATCGAGATAAAGAAGTCCTGCATCAAGTGGGAAAGTTTTAAGTTTTTCGATGCAACTGCTTTACGGACGACTTTGCGAGTTAACTTAGCCAGTCCGCGAGCGATCAATAAAATCAGCGCAAAAACAAACAACTGGAAGATATGCTGCGGTGCATTCTCGGCAAACCAATCCAGTGCCGAGTTGGACCAGTGACTCAGTATTGACCACACAACTTTGGTATTCAGTAAATCATGGGTGATATTACCCGTCACTTCAAAAATTTGGCGTTTGTATTCAGACGTTTCTAAACCGACTTTATCACCAATTGAAATCAGGTTGCGTAAGCTTTCTGTCGCAATATTTAGCCTTTGTTTAGTAATGAGCTGACTAAGTTGCAACGACGCTTTTTCCGACTCTGGGCTAGACGAAAGTTGGGAGCCAATGATCTCACTTTGCTGACTCAAGTACTCAATTGAAGCAGACAGTAAGCGCATACGTTTATCAATTTTATCTTTTAGTTCCGCTTCTGCGCGCTCGTTTTGGGCCCCTAGCTCCTTCAACCAAGCGAGATTTTGCCAGCTCGAATCGAAGCTAACATCAAGATAACGCTGTAGCTCTCGATAATCGTTAACAAGAGCAAGCTTCTCTTCATCCTTAGCCTTATTTAAATCCTCGACGACTTTCTTTATTTTTTCCGATAGATAGTTCGTCGCGTCCTCAGAGTATTGTTCTTGTTTTTTAACTAGCAAGATCAGCTTGTCGCGAGAGATAGTTTCACGTTCAATCGCTGACGCTAACTGGCTTCTTAATTCTTCATTCTTTTGGAATAGTTGCAGTTGAAGGGCATCACGCTCGTCGCCACTCGCTTGCGAGAGGCTTTGGGATAAATCCACAATCTCTCGGTTCAAGTTGTCAATCGAGATTTCGGCAGCAGAAGGCTCTTGGATATCGTCAGTAGCAGTCGCATGAACAGCCATTGGGGAGAACATAATGACGGCAAGTGCGAATAATGTCACCCAAGATGTCAGGCGCAGTTTCTGGGGGAAATGAAACGTCATGTTTACCTCATAGGGAACAATCCTGATCAAAACAATCAGGAATAGAAGTGTAAAGCGTTGAAATCATACTCCTAAGTTTACAACACTAAATAATAAACTGAGCAGCATTTCGTTAGCTAGACGTCAAAGTTGGGAGCCCCAATAGCAAACAAGCCTTTCATTTAATCAATGAAAGGCTTGTTTTTATTCGACTAAGGACGGTTGGGATGATTTAAAATATGGTCTTCCCAATCCACCACATCAATCTCGTAAACGACTTTGTTACGGACACTTTCCCCTGCCGCATGCATTGCGGACTTAGAGCCTGTAATCAGCGGATGCCATTCTGGTAAAGGCTGCTTTTCAGCCAACAGACGGTAAGCGCACGTGTGTGGCAGCCAAGTAAAATCGTCGATGTCTTCTCGGGTCAGCTTGGTGCACTCTTCACCCGAAGTGAAACGGTTTGGGTAATCCTTACATGAACACGTTTTACTGTTCAGCCAGCTACAAGCCACATTGGTATAGTAGATTTCATCGGTATCTTCATCCATAAGCTTATGCAAACAACATTTGCCACAACCATCACAGAGAGATTCCCATTCCTCTTCTGTCATCTGCTCTAACGATTTACTTTGCCAAAATGGAGTGCTCATACTTCAGGTCTCACCAAGGGAATTTAGGGGGCGATTTATACTCTTCTCAACGCAAAAGTTCAAGTTTTGAGAAGATCTTGCATCCTTCCCACATAACGGTGGAGATATTCAACTACTTTCGTTTTACTGTTCTATCCTTAAACAAGTTTCCATTACTCAATTGATCAAGAAGGCATTAAGGAGTTTTCATGGGTATTATTTCTTGGATTATTTTGGGCTTAATCGCCGGCGCACTTGCTAAATGGCTCATGCCAGGAAAAGATGGGGGCGGTTGGATTGCAACAATGTTACTTGGTATTGCAGGGGCATTTGTAGGTGGCTTCCTTGGCGGCATTCTCGGTTTCGGCGGAGCAACTGGCGTCAACATTGGTAGTATCATTACCGCAACACTAGGCGCATTTATTCTGTTGTTTGTTTATAACCGTTTCTTAAAATAATCACGATGATTTAAAAGCAAAAAACCAAAAAGGGAGCGTAATGTTAAGCGCGCCCTTTTATTTTTTTCTTTCTTCACTCTTCCAATCCACGTCAAAATGACCATAATTGCCCCCTTAATTTTTAAGAGGTTTACATTATGGATTGTCGATTAGGATGTGGAGCGTGCTGTATTGCGCCAAGTATCTCTTCACCAATACCTGGAATGCCCAAGGGCAAACCTGCAGGTGTTCGTTGTGTGCAACTCAACGACGACAATTTGTGCAAGCTATTTGGTAAGCCTGAACGCCCTAAAGTCTGTCACGATTTTAAACCGTGTCCGATTGTATGCGGCAAGACCAATCAAGAAGCACTCGACAACATCACTGAATTAGAACAATTGACGTAATGCGACTCTAGACCACACGTTTAAAGTTAGTACCTCGGTTGTTTCTCTCCGAGGCAGTAATCAAAGCAAACTCAAGATTTAGCACTCCCCCCCTCAGCCTTTTATCTCACCCTTGAGAACTCTTGCCACATAGCGTTCCATTTGCGGTTTTTGCGCGATCTCCCTCACAATTTATTGACAATTCTCGACTATGTTCAGCGGGTCATTTAATTAAAGATCAGGAAAGAACATGAATAAGTATTTGGCTGAGGCTTTTGGCACGTTCTGGCTAGTGTTAGGCGGCTGTGGTAGCGCGGTGTTGGCTGCGAGTTTCCCTGAAGTGGGTATTGGTCTGTTGGGCGTTTCTTTGGCATTCGGTTTAACCGTTCTGACGATGGCATTTGCTATCGGTCATATTTCAGGTTGTCACTTGAACCCTGCAGTGACAGTTGGCCTTTGGACTGGCGGTCGTTTTGAGACAAAAGACGTTGCTCCCTACATCATCTCACAGGTGATCGGCGGGCTTATCGCAGGTGGCGTGCTTTACGTTATTGCATCTGGACAAGCAGGATTCGATGTTGTGGGTTCTGGCTTTGCCGCCAATGGTTATGGTGAACACTCTCCAGGCCAATACTCGATGATCGCTGCACTTGTGACTGAAGTTGTCATGACGATGATGTTCCTGATTGTCATTATGGGTGCAACAGACAAACGTGCGCCACAAGGCTTTGCACCTATCGCAATTGGCCTGTGTTTGACTCTCATTCACCTGATCAGCATTCCTGTCACCAATACGTCAGTAAACCCTGCTCGTAGCACGGCAGTCGCAGTATATGTGGGTGAATGGGCGGTTTCTCAGCTATGGCTGTTCTGGATTGCTCCTATTGTGGGTGGCGTGCTTGGTGCGGTTATCTACAAAAATCTTCTTGGTAAAGAATCGAACGATTAATCGTTCCTAACTCCCAAAATCAAAAAAGCCGCTGAATTCAGCGGCTTTTTATTAAATTCTGTGTCGACCTAATAGCGAATGTGACAACGTCGTGCCATCAACAAGCTCTAGCTCCCCACCGACAGGCACACCATGCGCGATGCGGCTGGCATCAACTTGGTGCTCTTTACATAGCTCTGCGATGTAGTGGGCAGTGGCTTCACCTTCAACTGTTGGGTTTGTCGCCAAAATCACTTCGGTAATATCACCGCGACGTAAGCGGTAATCAAGGACATCCAATCCAATATCACTTGGACCAATACCATCTAATGGCGACAAATGCCCCATAAGAACAAAATACCGACCAGAATATTGGCCTGTTGCTTCAACGGCTGCGATGTCTGCCGGGCTTTCTACCACACAAATTTGACCATTTTCTTGGCGTTTTGGGTTGGTACAAATGTGACAGACTTCTTCTTCGGTGAAGGTTCGACACTCAGTACAATGACCTATTTCTGTCATTGCCTGACTAAGCGCATCTGCAAGCTGCAAACCGCCTTTTCTATCGCGCTGTAACAAATGAAAGGCCATACGCTGCGCTGACTTGGGGCCAACCCCAGGTAGACAACGTAAGGCCTCCATCAATTGCTCCAGCATATGACTGGTACGCATTAAAAGTCCGCTTAATTAAATATCAGCAGATTAGAATGGCATTTTCATACCTGGTGGTAGTTGCATACCGCCAGTTACAGAAGCCATTTTCTCTTTTTGAGTTTCTTCAACACGACGGGCTGCATCGTTGAACGCTGCAGCGATCAGATCTTCAAGCATTTCTTTGTCGTCTTCCATCAAACTTTCATCGATGTCAACACGACGTACGCTGTGACTACCAGTGATAGTAACTTTAACTAGGCCAGCACCAGACTCGCCAGTTACTTCCATATTCGCGATTTCTTCTTGAAGCTTTTGCATGCGATCTTGCATTTGCTGGGCTTGCTTCATTAGGTTGCCCATACCGCCTTTACCAAACATGTTTATCTCTCTGGTTTAATGAGGTGTTGCATCAATTAATGGGGTTATACCTTTGGGTTTTCAACCCCATTCCATTCGATTATTAGATAGGGCGCACACTATCTTTATCAAGCTCTGCAGCAAAACGACGTTCAATAAATTGAACATTTGGATCGTTTTCTAAACTGTTCAGCGCTTGCTGTAATTTCTCTTGGTAGAGCCTATCTCTCAGTTCAAGTGGTGTTTCTCCACTCTCCCCTATTTCGATGCTCATGTGGCACTCTTCACCCAACACGGTATTAAGTGCTTTAAGCAATTCGGCTTGAGCTCTATCAGTATTCAAATGAGCTTGGCTGCTTCTCAATAGTAACGAAACGGTTGTTCCTTCCTTACTATAATGAGAGTTTAGCGCAAGTTGCTCTACCAGCTTAGGGATCTCCATTAAGCTGATGAGCTTCGCCCATTCATTATGTTCTAACGATTCATCGATGAGCTTTTGTGCCATTTCAGGCGTTTTCTCATGCTCAAGTGCCTGCTTGAGCTGCGTAGGTGTCAGTTTTGTATTTACTTTTGTCTCAACAGGCTTGCTTGGACGCCAGCGATACGCTTCTTCAACTTGTGGCTCCGTCGACTTCGGAGCTGAGTTTGGCGACACCTGCGCGGAATTGCCATGCAATTGCGCTACTCGGTCGATAACCGATTCTGGTTGTGCAGATGCCGCTTTAGGCTTTTTTGAGCCACCATTTTGAGGAGTGTTCTGTTGTAGGCCTTGACGCTGAGAACGTAATTGGTGACGTAAACCGCTTAGACCACCGCGCGCTGGTGTTGAAACGCTCTCTTGCATTTGTTGAGGTGGCGTTTCATGCTGCGGCGCTGGGTTTTCACTCATCGGCGGCGCCATATCATACTGTGGTGGAACCGTCTCATATCCACTCGCTTGATACTCAGGTTGCGAACTGGATGAAGGTTGAGGCGCCACTTGTGGTGTGCTTTGTGCTGGACTCGGCTGCTGAGCTCGAGGAGCAGCGGCTGTCTGAGCTGGCGCAGTCTTTGGTTGACTGGTACTTTGAGCCGGAGATGACGCTGGCTCGCTGTTACTAGAAACAACATTTGCCCCACTGTTATTTGATGGGCGGAACGCCATCATGCGCAGCACAATCATTTCCAAACCGATTCGCCCATTTGGCGAGAGGGTCAAATCTTCACGACCTTTCAATGCAATTTGATAGTAAAGCTGAACGTCTTGCGGGCTTAGAGCTTTACTCAACAGCTCAATTTTCTCTGCATCTGGTTGTGCTCGGTCTAACGACGCGGGCAACGCTTGATACATCGCAATTCGGTGTAACTGTGTTGCGACTTGCTGCAACAAACCATCCCACTCAACACCATTTGCCGCTAATTGTTGGATTTTATCCATGGCTTGTTGAGGTTTCTTGCTGCTGATTGACTCTAGTAAGTGAATCGCTTGGTCGGTATCAATCGTCCCCAACATGTGGCTGACAATATCGGCTTGCACCGCACCGTTACCTAATGCAATTGCTTGATCAGTCAAGCTAAGAGCATCACGCATACTGCCATCTGCAGCATGTGAGATCATACCCAACGCTTTTGGCTCTGCTGAAACTTGCTCTTGACCTAGGATGTAATCAAGTTGCTGGTGAATATCATCAACGCTGATTGGTTTCAGATGAAACTGAAGACAACGCGACAATATAGTGACAGGCAGCTTTTGTGGATCAGTTGTTGCGAGTAAGAACTTCACATACTCTGGCGGCTCTTCCAGGGTTTTCAACAACGCATTGAAAGAGTGACGCGATAGCATGTGCACCTCATCGATGAGGTACACTTTAAAACGTCCACGAGCAGGTTTGTATTGAACGTTGTCTAACAGTTCACGAGTGTCTTCAACTTTAGTACGTGATGCTGCGTCGATTTCAAGAAGATCGACAAAGCGACCTTCATCAATTTCACGACAAGTATCACACTTACCACAAGGTGTCGCGGTAATGCCGGTTTCGCAGTTCAAGCCTTTGGCAAACAGCCTACCGATACTCGTTTTACCCACACCACGAGTCCCGCTGAACAGATAAGCATGGTGTAAACGGTTTTGCGCCAGTGCGTTTTCCAACGCCGTCAGGACATGTTTTTGTCCGACAACTTGGTCAAACCGATTAGGACGCCATTTTCGCGCTAAAGCTAAATAACTCATTGAATGTATTAATGTCCTTCAAAATCGCAGATGCTGTACACGTTTAGACCTAGTGCTTCTAAACGTTTATCGCCACCGATTTCTGGTAGGTTGATAACGAACGCAGCGTGCTCAACTTCACCACCCAGTTGGCGAATCAGCTTAGTCGTCGCTTCAATAGTACCGCCCGTTGCCAATAAATCGTCGACAACCAGTACTTTGTCGCCTTCAACGATGGCATCTGTATGGATTTCTAGTGTATCAACGCCGTATTCAAGCTCATAAGATTGAGCAACAGTAGGGCGTGGTAGCTTGCCTGGTTTACGCACTGGTACAAAACCAACACCTAGCTCAAGCGCTAAAGGCGCGCCAAATAGAAAGCCACGAGCTTCCGTACCCACAACCTTGGTAAAGCCCATATCTTTGTAACGTTCAACAAGTAAGTTGATCGTCGCTTGGTATGCGTTCGCGTCTTCAAGAAGGCTCGTCACATCACGAAATAGAATGCCTGGCTTTGGGTAGTCTTGGATGCTTTTGATGCTAGATTTGATCAGTGAAATTGTTTCTGTAGTCATAATACCGATTTACTTAGATTGGCTCATCGCCCTCTCTAATCGCAGTATCACGAGGGCAACGAACAATAGGTTTTCACCACTATGTGCTTATTTTCGTAAAAGTCACAGGCGCTGAAAATACAAACGCCCACTCGAAGAGCGGGCACACTATTCTCTACAATCTTAGTGATTTTCTTCTCGGTCAGCAACCAACTCAATCACAGGCAGACGCATAAACCAGCTGAGTAAAACGATTAGCATCACTAAAAGACCAATTTTTACCCAAACGAGGGGGACAACAACGATTGAAACCATGAAACTAAGCGCAATAAAAATCGCACCACGCTTTTTTACTTTTGAAGTAACAGCCCGATGCTTATGCCAATTGCCGAGAATGGGTCCAAACGTTTTGTGGTTATGTAACCATTGATGAAATGCGGGGCTACCACGCATAAAACATGCGCTAGCAAGCAAAATAAAAGGTGTGGTGGGTAAAAGTGGAAGGGCTATGCCGGCTATGCCGAGCACAATACAGAGTCCACCAACAGTATTGAAAAAGTAACGCTTAATACGAATGGTGAACTCCGGTACAAAATAGCTAGATTAAAAGCCTGCGTAACCATTCATTACACGAAGCCAGGTTAGCGTTGCAGGAAGTGTTGGGATCAAAAGAACTGCAATAAAACCTAAAAAGTAAAAAATATTATAAGGCTCTTTAAAATCTTTGTCTGCCATGATGTGTCTTCTCACTAGTTGACTTTGCTTCTCCCAAGGCACAGCGTTAAATTATCGTTGCACAAATGGGTCATTATTGTTTTAAGCGCTGACTATACATTAAACAGCCAAATCTAAACACCAGTAAAAAGTAAGGTTATTAAACTAAACGTATGTTGTTTTGGTGATTCTAAAAAGATAATAAGCAGCGTAAGGACGCTGCTTATTGGTTTGCAAGTCATAATTATACTAGTCGGGATTTCCGGGTAATACTTAAACTAAAACTTGAAGAACCTAAACACCCGATAGATAACTGTCCTGCAACACTAAGCGGTAAATCGCGGGTGATGAAGTTTTTCATACTTCCTCCCCCTAAACGGTTACCTGCTGCGATGTGTTGATTCGTATTTCCGTCAGACCAATGGCTATCTAAACCCGCAGGCAATATAGAGACCGAGGATGAAGCGAGGTCGGCGACACCAAACACAGCATTGACTGCACCCGCACACTCCGAACACTCAATTCCTTTTTCAATGATCCCTACCATGTCCTTGAGATCAGCACTGAAACTTTTCAAGTTACGGAGATAGTCGTCAAACAATGCCCTAACGAGCAATGTCGTCGCAACTCCATCATTAGCTTGGGAAGCAGAATCAACTAGATAAAACGCAAATTGACCATTCATTAACCAACGATAATCGAAAACCAAGGGCATCACATCCGTCGATTGCAATAAACGGTACGAGCAGCGCCAATCTCCCTGAGCAGCATCCTTTTCTGGCAATAGAGCTTGCAGTAAATCTCTTGCCGCACTCGGATTCTGTTGTAAATATTCCAGATGCCAATACAGCTCTTGTTCATCTGGGATTTCACCACCATCATCAACCCTGAACCACTGACTTGAAAAGTCACGTTGTTCTGAGAAGTGGCTATCGGTATCTTCTAGCGTATTCTCTATCGCCTGAGATAGGTGCTCATAATTACCTATCGGTTTAGGAAGAAAATCTTTAATACCAAATCGCAACGCTTTCGCGACATCGGACATTTCATCCGTGCCTGATACCACGATAAGCGGCATATATGGGTATTCGAGACTAACTTCTTCGACGAACTCGATACCATCTAAGACCGGCATCGATAAATCACATAAGATAAGATCGGGTTGGCATTCCCTGAGTTGTTGAAGCGCTTCTAGGCCGTTTTCTGCTTCTACTACTTTAAAACCCTGACTTTCTAAATAGGCATTGGTTACTTTACGAAATATTGGATCATCGTCCACCAACATTATTAGTTTTTGATTAATCACTTCCTGTGCCGAGACCATTGCCGTTTGACTGTGAGTCTTAAACATACCTTTATCCCTCACAAAGCTCAGTCAAAAAAACAGATTTATTATTAAGTCATTATTTTTGTTGTGTTTACTTCCAGCAAAACGTGTCACAGCAAGACCTGAGGCCGCTTTGCCTTGTTATAAAACTTAGCTCGGAAACTGCATTAATACAAATATTACGGCGTATAACAGTATTTACTCAAACAGGGTTGCTGTGTTCAAATGATGCAACATGTTGACTTAAAGCAAGCTTTGATCACAAAGTTAATTATAAATTAACCGTAATCGGTAATTTAATGTGTCTGGAAATATGAAATTAGATGACTTAAACCTGTTTCGACTGGTTGTCGAAAATGGGAGCTACACCGCAACTTCGCGAAAAACCATGATCCCGGTTGCGACCATCACCCGACGCATTCAAGCGCTAGAAGACTCTGTCAATCTTCGACTATTGAACCGTCATGCTCGCAAACTTTCGCTCACTGAAGCAGGGGAACGTTTTTACCATGAGTGCTCTCCTTTACTACAAAGGCTAACAACCGCAGCAGAGGAAATCACTGACGACTGCCGAGGAGCATCCGGCAAGATTAAGATATCCGCGCCTTACAACTTAACTAAACGAATGATGATGCCGATGTTCAACAGCTTTATGAAGCAGTACCCGGACATCAACATTGAGCTAACGACAGAGAATAATGCGGACAAGCTTGACCCTACTGAATGGGATGTAATTTTTCGAGTGGGACCGCAACGCGACTCTAGCCTCATCGCGCGTAAGATTGGCGAAGTGAAGGATATTCTCGTTGCAAGCCCTGACTATCTAACCTCAAATCCTGCGCCACACCATGCAGAAGAGCTCTCTAACCATTCATTGCTAAAAGGGTACCCACTTATTAAGTGGACCTTGATTAATAGCAAAGGCGAGTCTGTGGTGAATGTTGATCGTGGTCGTTTTCAAGCAAACGCGCTCAATGTGGTGCGCAGTGCTTGTTCCGAAGGTTTAGGCATCACACTAATGCCAGATGTCATGATCAAAGAGTACATCGAGAGCGGCGATTTGGTACGCGTACTGCCAGATTGGAGTGCAAACCCGCGCGACATTTATATGCTTTACAACCACAAAGACCACCTGCCAGAGAAAGTTCGCCTCTTTATTGACTTTGTGATCGCTTATAACATTCACTAATTAAGTAGCGAAAACAAAAAACCAGAGCCGAAGCTCTGGTTTTTTTACGACTTAAGAAAACGCACCCTATGCGCCTTCGTTATGAAGCTCTAGGTTTGCTAAATCCTGTTGGATTTCAAGTTGTGTTTTCGCATCATCGTTACGAAGACCATCTAAAAAATCTAGGTATTGTTGGTCAATATCACCCGTTACGTATTCCCCGTTAAACACGGATGTATCGAACTGAGTAATGTCTTGGTTTCCAAGACCGACTGCCTCTACCAAATCTTCTAGACGTTGATAAATAAGCGCATCGGCACCAATCTGCTTACAAATTGTATCGTTGTCACGGCCATGGGCAATAAGCTCTGTAGCACTTGGCATATCAATGCCATATACGTTCGGGAAACGAACTTCAGGGGCCGCTGAGACCATGTACACTTTCTTGGCACCAGAATCACGAGCCATCTCAATAATCTGCTCTGACGTTGTACCACGAACAATAGAGTCATCCACCAGCAACACGTTCTTACCTTTGAATTCCGAACGAATAGCATTCAACTTGCGACGTACTGATTTCTTACGTTGTTGCTGGCCAGGCATGATAAACGTACGTCCAACATAACGGTTTTTCACGAAACCTTGGCGATAAGGGATATCGATCGCTTGAGCGATTTGCAGTGCAATGTCGCAAGACGTTTCAGGGATAGGAATGACAACATCGATATCAAGGTTTGCGTAATCTTCACGAATACGTTCGCCCAGCTTTTTACCCATTTCAACGCGAGCGCTGTATACCGAAATTTTATCGATGAACGAATCCGGACGAGCAAAGTATACGAACTCGAAAATACAAGGGTTAAGCTTAGGATTATCTGCACACTGCTTCGTGTAAAGCTCACCGTCAAACGTTGCGTAAATCGCTTCACCAGGTGCAACATCACGGACGAAATCAAAACCGACCGCATCCAATGCCACCGATTCAGACGCAACCATGTACTCTGCTCTGCCGTTAACTTCACGCTTACCTAAACACAGCGGGCGAATACCGTGTGGGTCACGAAATGCAATCATACCATGACCAATGATCATGGCGGTCACAGCATAAGCACCGCGAATTGTGCGATGAACATTGGTGACTGCGCGGAATACGTCTTCGGTCGTGACATTTCCTTTTACTGAGTCAATTTCGTGCGCCAGTACATTTAGTAATACTTCAGAGTCTGAAGTGGTATTGATATGACGGCGATCTTTTTCAAACAGCTTCTGACGAACTTCGTTAGCGTTTGTCAAGTTACCGTTGTGGGCAAGTGTAATACCGAAAGGAGAGTTTACGTAGAAAGGTTGAGCTTCTGAAGCACTTGAACTGCCTGCTGTAGGGTAACGAACATGACCAATTCCGACCTCGCCTTGCAGGCGCTGCATGTGTCTTGCTTCAAATACATCCTTGACTAAACCGTTCGCCTTACGCAGACGAAAACGATTGCTTTCTATGGTACAAATACCAGCGGCATCTTGGCCACGATGCTGTAACACCGTTAACGCGTCATAAATAGACTGGTTTACAGGCGTTGTGCCCACGATTCCAACAATACCACACATGTCCTAATCCTCGATTTGCGACAGTAGCTGGCACTACTAGATAGTGCCAGACAGAAAACTTGATGTTGCTTGTAAATGCTCGAAGAATGGGGCGATGATACGGCTGAACTCAGGGATCAACTGTGAATCTTTCCACCAATCCGAGCTTGGGAATGCAGTAAACGCATCCATAAAAAACAGCACCGCAGAAACAATTAAGACTCCGCGTAGACCACCAAATACAATCCCGAGAATTCGGTCCGTACCTGATAGCCCTGTTTTTTGTACCAGTTGACCAATGACGTAATTCACCACTGCACCAACTACCAAGGTTGCGACAAATAACGCCGCAATCGCCGCTCCGTTACGAAACATATCATCTTCGATGTTGGTGAAGTACACCGCCAATTTGGCATAGTAATTACTGGAGATAAAAAACGCTCCGAACCAAATCACCAAAGACAAAGCTTCTTTAGCAAAACCGCGAACTAAACTGATCAGAGCTGAAAATCCGATCACACCTAAAATGATAAAATCTATCCAATTCATCTTTTCTTCATCTTAAGTTGGCGCGCATTTTAACAGAAAAAATGCTGACGCAAACGTTTTCTTATGGATTTAATGGCTTAAATTTAAGCAATTGACCTTTTGAACCTGTAATTTTTTGTAATTCTTGAACTTGTCGTTCAAGTTTACTTTTTGACACATCAGGGCCAACAATCACTCTCGTAAACTCGTTTTCTTTCTTTGTGTGAGCTTGATAACCACGCTTTTGCAAATCCGCGACAAGCGCGACAGCATTTTCGTGATTCTTAAGTGCCATCAACTGAATGATCCAAGCTGAATCTTCATATTGATTTTTCTCTTGAACAGGACGAGTGACGACCTCAACTTGCTCTGGTTGTTTGATGACCTCAGGTTTAGATGTTGGCACTGGCTCGGGCTCAGAAACGGCTACTTGAGCATCCTCACGTTCTTGCACTACAGCTTCAACCGGAGAATCCGGTAACGTAATGTCGTCTTCCACTGGCTCTAATATTTCGAAGTTTTCCACATCACTATCAAGTTCTGGTTTGATAGGAATACTGGCAAATTCTTCTTTGTAGTGCAGTTTCTTACCATCTAGCACATCGGGAAGAACAATGACTCCGACTGCGACTAGAATGATGGTGCCGACTAAACGACTTTGGAATTTACTTGCCATCAAAATACCTTTGCTTATTTATTATTTGATTGCCAATGTTCCAATACCTCTCCGACGGTATGGAATGAGCCAACCACCAGAATAACGTCTCCTGCCTTTGCGTGGCTTCTCGCACTCTCGAAGGCGTCAACAGGGTTTTCAAAATGAACTTGCCCATCAGGTAAGTATTGGCACAATTCATCAGCGGTCGCCGCTCTCGGTCCAGTAAGCGACGCTGGATACCATTGTGTTGCAACTGGAGTTAGCGCTTCAATGGTTGCTTTAATGTCCTTGTCATGCAGCATTGCAACCACAATATGGATATTCTTACCCAGATATTGTTGCTTCACTCTTTCTACCAAATACTCAGCAGAGTGCGGGTTATGAGCGACATCAAGGACTATTTCAGGTTCGTGATGCAGTACTTGCATACGCCCCGCCAAACGAGCATTATTCAAGCCATTGACAATATTTATGTCAGTGATTTGCAATTCCGAAGCCCCTAGTGCCATCAGTGCAGTGGCTGCATTTTGTAATGGTAGCGATGGGATTGGTAAATCCTCTAACTCAAATGCCCCACTGCTCCATTTCCAACCATTATCAGTTAGTTGGTAATCGTACTGAATACCTACTTGGAAGAACTCAGAACCAATATCGTCAGCATGAGCCGCCACGGTCGCTGGTGGCGTCGGTTGACCACAAATTGCTGGCTTCCCTGAACGGTAAATGCCCGCTTTTTCAAAACCAATAACATTGATGTCATCACCAAGCCAATCCACATGATCGATCGCTAAGCTCGTAATAACAGAAACATCATGGTCAACAACGTTAGTGGCGTCTAGACGGCCGCCAAGTCCTACTTCAAGTAAGACAACGTCAACTTTCTCTACTTGGAAAATACGTAGCGCAGCAAGCGTACCGAATTCAAAGAGGCTAAGGCTAACATCACCACGCTGCTTTTCTACATAATCGAATGCTTCACAGTGCTTGGCATCTACAACGTCAACGCCATTAATGCGTACACGCTCGTTGTAACGAATCAGGTGCGGAGAACTATAAACACCGACTGAATAGCCAGCATCAAGTAAAATGGCTTCCATTAACGCACACGTTGAGCCTTTGCCATTGGTTCCGGCAACGGTGATTACGGTTGGAGCTGGTTTGGTAAGATTGGCTTTGTTTGCTACCGCTTGGACACGGTCTAAGCCTAGATCAATTGCTGAGGAATGAATATTTGCTAAATAATCAAGCCACATCTCTAATGAAGATGTGGCTTGAGGAATTGGGTTTTGGGTCATCTAACTTTAACCATTAAATTCTTTGGTTTTTATGTTAGTTGATACTTTACCCTTTTTCGTCCGCTTCTGGTACAGAATATGGCTCTTCATTTGGAGATTCGTTAACCGAAACCACCAAAGGAGACTTGTGGTTAGTCATCTTAGCGATAAGACCACCCACACGCTGACGCATTTCACGACGGTCAACGATCATATCAATAGCACCGTGATCAAGTAGGAACTCACTACGCTGGAAACCTTCAGGAAGATCTTCACGTACAGTTTGCTCGATTACACGACGACCAGCAAAGCCAATGAGGGCCTTAGGTTCACCGATGTTGATATCACCCAACATAGCCAAACTTGCTGAAACACCACCCATTGTAGGGTCAGTTAGAACCGAAATAAACGGCAGACCCTTTTCTGATAAACGCTCAAGCGCAGCACTGGTTTTTGCCATTTGCATAAGAGACATTAATGCTTCTTGCATACGAGCACCACCACTTGCTGAGAAACAAACAAGCGCACAGTTATTTTCAATGGCTGCATCCACGGCTTTCACAAAGCGAGCACCAACGACTGAACCCATTGAACCACCCATAAAGGAGAATTCAAACGCACACGCCACAAGCGGCAGACCAAGCAATTCACCCTGCATCACAACTAGCGCATCTTTCTCACCGCTATTTTTTTGTGCAGCAGAGATACGCTCTTTGTATCGCTTAGAATCTTTAAATTTCAGTTTATCCTGTGGCTCAAGTTCAGAACCTAATTCAACTCGATTACCTTCATCTAAAAATGTTTCCAAACGACGACGCGCTTTCATACGCATGTGATGGTTACACTTTGGACAAACTTCTAAGTTACGCTCTAGCTCTGCATGGTATAAAACCTGTTCACAAGAGGTACATTTAGTCCACACGCCTTCTGGGATAGAAGCTTTGCGTGAACTTACTAGATTGCTTTTCTCTAAAATCTTTTCAAGCCAACTCATGGAAGACCTTTTCTCTCAACTCTTCCGCTTCATTGCGAAAGATATAAATTCGACATAATACCGACGGATTAAACCATATCTTGCAGCTACTGTAGATAAAAAACTGGTTGTACCTATTTTTGATATCGTAAATAGCGTATGTTTTCCGTTCACATTCAATGTAAACACTACCGATATTTTGAAATAAGTTTGTAAAATTAGTTCAAATTATCTGGTAAAAACAGTGGACCGATCGGCACTTCAGGTAACCCAAACTCTTCTGGGTAGTCTACATCTACCAGGTACAGACCTTCCGCTTTCGCTGTCGCACCCGCTAGTTTGCGATCTTTGGCTTCTAATAACCACTTGATCCATTCAGGACTCTCTTCGCCACGTCCAACTTTTATCAAGCTACCTGTGATATTACGAACCATATGATGCACAAACGCATTGGCTTTAATATCAATAACCACATAGTTCCCATGGCGCGTAACGTTCAGATGCATCAAGTTTCGAAATGGACTGCGAGACTGACAATGCGCCGCGCGAAACGACGTAAAATCATTTTCGCCGAGTAGGAACTGCCCTGCTTCATGCATTTTTTTCTCGTCGAGCTCACCATGATAGTGACTAACCCCCGAGTTTAAGATGCCTGGACGTAAAGCATGATTGAAAATAATGTAACGATAACGGCGCGCTGTCGCTGAGAATCTTGCATGGAAATCATCTGAAACTTCTTGAGCCCAACGAACCGCTATATCGCTCGGCATGTTCGCGTTTGCGCCCATGGTCCAAGCTACCATTTTTCGAGTAACGTTGGTATCAAAGTGCACAACTTGTCCCGTGCCATGCACGCCTGCGTCTGTCCGACCAGCACACTGAACTTCAACTGGGTGATTAGCGACGACGGACAATGCTTTCTCTAGCTCTTCTTGGACACTTTTCACTTCTCTTTGGCGCTGCCAACCAAAGTAGTTTGTACCGTTGTACTCGATACCTAATGCGATTCTCATCTTAACCTTCGAACTCTAAAATGGGGCGGGAAGTATATACTCAAGTCACCTCAAGTTGCCAGTTTCACCAAGGGTGACATAAAGGTAGCATCCTACTAACGGGACACAAAAAGGGTAGCAAACGCTACCCTTTTGTTTCGGTTTATCGGCCATTAATGGCGTCAATCAGGCTTTTTGCTTCGCGGCGAATATCATCCTCACCGTAAACAATCGCCTCTTCTAGTAGTTTAATCGCCCCTTGAGAATCGTTCATCTCGAGATAGATTTTAGCCAAATCCAGTTTCCCAGCCGCTTCAGCATTGTTATCTACGTCAATATCGCCGATCTCGCCGATAACATCTGGAAACTCGTTCAATCCGACATCGAGCTTAAGGTCTTCTTCTTCGAACTCACCACCTTCTCTGTCGACCTGAGCCATCAATTCATCAATCGTCATAAATTGATTTTTCTTCGGGTCGAAGTCATCCAAGTCGCTTTGCTCTGCCCAGTTTTCTTGCGCGATCTCTGGCTGACTTAGTGCATCACTCGAATTCCAAACATCACGCTGGTCCTCAGGCACTTCTTCAGTAGAACTTACGTTATCAGCAGCGGGTTTAAAGCCATCCCAATCATCTCCAACATCAAGCATGGTTTCAAAATCCATACCTGCACTTGCGATGGTGTCACTGTCTAGTTTACCTTCAAATACTTCTGAGTTTGCGTCTTCCGCAAGAAGGTTAGCCATTGATGATTCATCATCCAAATTACTGAGCGGCTCACCCTCTGTCGCTGTTGGCTGCACTTCTGGGTCAGTATCAAAGCCGTTTTGCTGCGCAAATACTTCAAACAAAGCATCATGATCGTTATCGGCTTGAATAGCTGGTCTCGATGTCTCTGCTTCAACCTTAGGGCTCTCTGGCGCACCCTCGTTCATTGACGCGAGAACATCTTCCTCATTGAACTCTGGAAGATCTTGGTCGTCAAAACTTAACTCTTCATCCTCACCGGAGATTGGTTCTATATCTGCAGTCTCAGAGCTCGGTAATTCTGGCTCTTCTTCCATCGACGCCAAGGCATCTTCTTCGCTGAACTCTGGCAAATCGAGCTCATCAAAATTGAACTCTTCTTCGGACTCAGTTGGCAAGTCGGCTTCAACTTGTTCTAGTTCAATGGACTCGGACGTTTCTAACTCCGGCTCATCCACCATAGACGCCAATGCGTCTTCTTCACTAAACTCAGGAAGATCCAGCTCATCAAAATTGAATTCATCTTCTGATTCAGCTGGCAAGTCGGCTTCAACCTGTTCTGGCTCAACGGACTCGGACGTTTCTAACTCCGGCTCATCCGTCATAGACGCCAATGCGTCTTCTTCACTAAACTCAGGAAGATCTAGCTCATCAAAATTGAATTCATCTTCTGATTCAGTTGGCAAGTCGGCTTCAACTTGTTCTGGCTTAACGGACTCGGACGTTTCTAACTCCGGCTCATCCGCCATAGACGCCAATGCGTCTTCTTCACTAAACTCAGGAAGATCCAGCTCGTCAAAATTGAACTCATCTTCTGATTCAGTTGGTAAGCCTGCTTCA
>NZ_JAWOWP010000007.1:0-72283 GCF_033340555.1 Vibrio sp. 1069 | reverse complement strand
ACTTGTTCTGACTCAACGGACTCGGACGTTTCTAACGCAGGTTCGCCAGCCATAGATGCTAGAGCATCTTCTTCACTAAACTCAGGAAGATCCAGCTCGTCAAAATTGAATTCATCTTCTGATTCAGTTGGTAAGCCTGCTTCAACTTGTTCTGACTCAACGGACTCGGACGTTTCTAACGCAGGTTCGCCAGCCATAGATGCTAGAGCATCTTCTTCACTGAATTCTGGCAAATCTAGCTCATCAAAATTGAATTCTTCTTCTGAATCGTTGGTCGACTCAGTTTCCGGCTCCAATTCAGGCTCATCCAGTAGCCAATCTTCTTCTTGTGGAACACCGAATTCATTTTCTATTGTATTTGGTGTCGGCGTGAAGGCTGGAATGTCTTCCTCTTGCTCAACGTGAGGCTGTACCTCAGCATCGGACTCCACGGATGGTTCTTGTGTTGAATCAGTATCGGTAGCCTCTTGCTGTAGTGATGAAGCTTCCTCTATCTCCGCTTGTGTTTTTTCAACTTGCTGCGGTAAATCGTCTTCACTATCAAATAGAGCGTCAAGTTCAGCAGAAAAATCCGCTTTTTCTTGTTCTGTTGGCAGAAGCTCTTCACTGTCTGACTCAAATAGGTCGTCTAGCTCGCTCATTAAAGGATCATTCTCTGGTGAGAGGTCCTCTAAATCACCAAGAAATTCATCGCTGCTAAATGGCTCTGAAGTAGCTTCTGGCTCGGTTAATGGTTGATCTTCTACAGCTTGTTGCGTGTCTGGCTGGCTTTCACTTAATAAAGCGTCGATGTCCAACCCAGACTCAATGTCCTGATCTTCATGAGTTTGTTCTGACTCAACTACGGGAGATGGCTTTTCGTCGGCGTCTGATTCACCAAAACCAAGTGATTTCAGTAACTCTTCCTCTTCCGATTTATTCTGCTCTGGGCTCTCGTCCTCTCGAATCAGATCATCAAACGGATCTAAATCAGCTTCAGTCTCTTCATCAAGTTCAGAGGTAACATCATCAATGAGTTCATCCAGTAAGTCTGTGCTATCTGCGTCTAACTCTTCGATCGAGTCATCACCTTCAAAACCAGAGATTGCTTCTAGCTCGTTTAGTGGATCAAACTCGTCTGTGTCATCTTCATCAAAATCAATGAGTTCATCGAGTAGCTCTGTACTGTTTTCATCTAGAACAGGACCTTCATTGGCGTCAGCTTCTCGAACTTCCGATTCACTAGCCGGTTGTTCATACTGGGCCAATAGCTTATCGATATCGTCGTCAGATGCCTCTCCTACACTAAAGTCATCATCCGAAACGGGCTGTTTTAACTCAGGCTCATCAGTATCTAAATCGAAGTCATCGTTGCCAAGTTCAGCAAACAAGTCATCAAGCATATCCTGGTCGACAGTGTCACTTGGTAACTCTTCTGACGGCTCATCAGCTGCAAGTAACTCGGCAAATGCGTCGTCTGAAAGCGAGTCTGATTTCTCATTCGCATCATCCGAAAGATCGAAGCCAGACTCATCGTCATCGAGCACTTCTAGTTCTGGAGCAACCTCATCTAAGGCTCGCTCCATTTCTTCTAAACCAAGCGCCTTTTCTTCGCCGTTGACTTGGATACCATTGTTCGATGACTCAAACTCATCCAGACCAACATCTAGGTCACCGTCATCGCCAATATCTGCAAATGGGTCATCGTCCCCTTCCAGATTGAAATCAAGTTCTTCATCGTCGAGGTTAGCAAAGACGTCTTCTTCTAAATCTGACTTCTCTTCTTGTAAAGACTGTGTGTTGATATCTTCATCTGCAAACAATTCATCATCAAGCGTGAGCTCTTCATCAAGCTCATCCGCCGCCGCTAAACCGATTGGCGCCGCAAGAGGATCAACGTTTTTCTGTTCCTGTGCAGCCGCATCTTCCTCTTTCGCTTTAGAGCGTCGACCAAGAAGCATAACAACTAGCAACGCAATCAAAGCACCAGGAATTAATGCCGCAAGACCAACAAGCCAACCATTCGACAAAATTTTGTCCATGGTGCTTGGTTGCATGCGTTGTTGTTCAGCAAGGCGCTGACGTTCTTCAGCAAGCAGCTTCTCGACTTCCGAGCGAATGCGTTCTTCGTCATTCAGCTCGCTTTTCAAAGTTTCGACTTCGCTTTGCACTTCTGACAGCATCAATCGAAGACGATGATTCTTCTCTTCTAATGACTCTAATTCACTTTGTGAGCCTTGAAGTTTGTCCTTTAGCGCACTGACCTGCTTTTCACCCTGCGGAGAGGTGGTTACTGGTGGCGCAGGGATGACGGGTATTGTTTTCGGAGTTGGTTTTGGCTCCGTTGCTGCCACTGTCTCTGGCTTAGCCGCAGGCTTGGGTTCTACTTTAATTTGTGGCTTTGGTTGCTCGGTGACTCGTTGTGCTGGCGTCGCTCTATTTGTCGGCTTCAGCTGTTTTAACTTAGCTTCATGCGCCTTCATAATCGCAACAGCTTGCGCTGTGGTCGCGCTTTGCACTTGCTCTAGAGAAGGTACTCGTAGCCGACTCCCTGGGATCAATTCATGAATGTTTTGGTTCTCAAACGCTTGAGGGTTAATTCGGTAAATGGCAAGAAGCGTTTGTTGAACGGTAACACCGCGTGAAGGTCGTAATTCTGAAGCGATCGACCATAGTGTTTGATTTTCACCAGTCGGACCAAAGAAACGTGACGGTTGAGTATTCGCAGGAGGAGCAGGTAATGCTCGCTCAATATCTTCAGCATAGCTCGGAGATGATTGCACTTCACCAGACGGTCCAACAAGACGAATTCCTTCGGCTTGAACCACTGATGATGTCTGAGTCGCGCTCATCAACACAAGGGCTGCTAACAAACGCTTATAATTTTGACGCATAGAAGGCTCAGTTTTGTGCTAAATACAATTTGAAATGGTGATCGGTTAAATATATCGGATATCGCATGCAAAACTATAGCGTTGAGAATAAAAAATGTGTGGCTCTCGCCATATTCGTACTAATCTCACACTATTTTGTTTCGTTCGTACAAAAAAGCCTCGCACTGTGCGAGGCTTTGAAACGAATTGTAAACGACTTAGTAGTAATCGCGGATCAGAACTTCTGCGATTTGCACCGCGTTAGTTGCCGCGCCTTTACGCACGTTATCAGCAACAACCCACAGATTTACGCCACTATGATGACTGATATCGTTACGGATACGGCCAACTATTACATGGTCTTTACCGCCCGCATCGCGAACTTGTGTAGGGAAGTCTTCACCGTGGAACACTTCGATACCGTCAGTTTGTTCAAGCAAGTTAACGACTTCTTGTGCATCGATAGGTGAACGAGTCTCAATGTGAAGTGCTTCTGCGTGACCGTAGAATACAGGAACACGTACACACGTTGGATTGACTGTGATTGATGGATCGTTAAAGATCCTCTGTGTTTCCCACACCATTTTCATTTCTTCTTTGGTGTAGCCGTTTTCCATCATCTGATCGATTTGTGGAATACAGTTAAACGCGATCTGTTGAGAGAATTGCTTCTTGTCTGCGGGCAGACCGTTTAGCAGCTTCGCCGTTTGACCTGCTAGCTCATCGATACCCGCTTTGCCTGCACCAGACACCGATTGGTAAGTTGATACGTTAATACGCTCAATGCCCACCGCATCGTGAATTGGTTTTAGTGCCACCAGCATTTGGATGGTTGAACAGTTCGGGTTCGCAATGATGTTACGGTTACGAAACTCTGCAATCGCTTCTGGGTTTACTTCAGGCACAACAAGAGGAATGTCGTACTCGTAACGGAAGTGTGATGTATTGTCGATAACAATCACGCCTTCATCAGCGGCAATTGGAGCCCACTTGGCTGATAGCTCACCACCAGCAGAAAACAGTGCGATATGCGCTTGAGACCAATCGAACTCTTCTACGTTTTGAACGCGTACCGTTTTACCATTGAAGCGATAAGTCTTGCCTTCGCTGCGCTCACTCGCGAGTAGGAAGATTTCGCCTACTGGGAATTTGCGCTCTTGAAGCACATCCAAAATTGTTTCACCGACCGCACCGGTCGCACCTAAAATGGCAACATTATATTGCTGGCTCATTGACTTACCTCAATCTGAAAACCTAGTTCTGCTAATGGAGCAAGGTTACATGTTTTGTTACCCACTAGCGTGACAGCGCTGTATTCACGGCGATCCCAGTAGTTTTTACGCATCAGGTCAAAAGCGCCTGGCTTACTGATTTCGCGGCGGAAAAGAGCGTCATCTCTACGCACATCATAGATTAACTGCGTGATGTTATGCAGTGTTGCTTCGTCCCAAGCTCTGTCCAATACCATAGTAGGAACAGGCGCGGTTGGCAGTAAATCACTGGCATGCGCACGTAATTCGTTATTTAAGAACTCACAATAGCTGTTGAAAATCATCGTCGTACCGCGAGCTTTCCCTTCCAGACCATAGCCTGCAACGTGAGGGGTTGCGAATGCTAGCAGAGGCAGAAGCTCCATATCAACCTCTGGTTCAAATTCAAATACGTCAAGTGCCGCTGTAAAGCCATCGTTTTTCAAAAGACGTTGCTTCAAAGCAGCGTTGTCAACGATGGGACCTCGAGCCGCATTAATCAAAATTTGATCGCTGCGGAGACCATTTAATACCTTCTCATCAATCAAATGATGCGTTGGGTATGGGCCATCTTTGGTGATTGGCGTATGTAGTGTAATGATGTCTGAGCTTTCAATCAGTTCTGTCAATGGAGTAAAGCTACGAGGATCACCAGCCTCTTGTTTGAATGGGTCATTGATCAGAACTTTAATACCCATGCCTTTCAAACATTTCTCTAGGTAGCTACCTACTTGGCCTGCACCAATAATACCTACCGTCTTGTCAAATACCGAGAAACCTTGTTGCTGAGCGAGCACCATCATCACGCTGAACGCGTATTCCGCCACACCCACTTTGTTACACCCTGGCGCCGCAGTGAAGAAAATGCCTTTCTCTTTTAAGAGTGCTTGGTCAACATGATCCATGCCTGCCGTGGCCGTACCAACAAACTTCAGCTTGTTTGCTTTGCTGATCAGGTCAGCATTCACTTTGGTGACTGAGCGAATCATTAGGGCATCAACATCCACTAAATCATCAGCGGTCAGTGTACGACCTGGTTTTAGAATTACGTTACCGAGTTGGCTGAATAGTTCTTCAGCATACGGCATATTTTCATCAACAATAATTTTCATAGCGCCAGCGTTCTAACATCCATTTGTAAGAGTTCGTTTATTCGCAAGATGCGAAACTAAAGCGATTGTGCCCTTTTCCCGAAAAATCTCAAGATATAACACCAATAAACCTCAAGGAGGTAACTCCTATAGAATCGATTGACGGGAAGCCTAGAGAAAAGCAGAAACAGAGAAAAGAAAAAGCCCGGCTAAATAGCCGGGCAAAGTTCCAGAACAAAAGGATCCTATCCCGCTCTCCATGGGATAGAGTCTGCGTCTGTTCGATCAGTGTGACTGATCAAGCTCTGGAAACTGGATTGTTGGCGTTTACAGTACTCTCGCAAGGCGCCAACAAATTCAGTTAACCTTGGTACTTTTTAATAACCAAAGTTGCGTTTGTGCCGCCAAAGCCAAAGCTGTTTGACATTACGGTCGTTAGCTCTGCATCACGTGCTTCTGTCACGATGTCCAGACCTTGTGCTGCTTCGTCCAAGTTTGAAATATTGATGCTTGGAGCAATGAAGTTTTTGTCTAGCATAAGTGTTGAGTAAATTGCTTCGTGCACGCCCGCTGCGCCGAGTGCGTGGCCAGTCATTGCTTTTGTTGCAGAGATTGCAGGGCTGTTCTCACCAAACAATTGTTGGATAGCACCAAGCTCTTTCACGTCACCAACGGGTGTCGATGTGCCGTGCGTGTTGATGTAATCCACACCATCAACGTCTTGCATCGCCATCTTCATACAACGAATTGCGCCTTCACCTGATGGCGCTACCATGTCGTAGCCATCTGATGTCGCACCGTAACCTACGATTTCACCGTAGATTTTCGCACCACGTGCCAGTGCGTGCTCTAGTTCTTCAATAACCAGCATGCCGCCGCCGCCCGAGATAACAAAACCGTCACGGTCTGCATCGTATGTACGAGATGCTTTGTCTGGCGTGTCATTGTATTTGGTTGACAGTGCGCCCATCGCATCAAACATCATAGTTTGAGACCAATCTAGCTCTTCGCCGCCACCAGCAAAAACAATATCTTGTTTGCCTAGTTGAATAAGCTCCATAGCATGGCCGATACAGTGTGCAGATGTTGCACATGCAGAGCTCATTGAGTAGTTCACGCCACGAATCTTAAATGGCGTAGCAAGACAAGCAGAAACAGTAGAAGACATAGTACGAGGAACCATGTAAGGACCAACTCGCTTTACGCCTTTGGCGCGCATCGTGTCTGTCGCTACCGTTTGATTGTATGCAGAAGCACCGCCAGAACCTGCAACGATACCGGTACGATCGTTTGAAACCTGCTCTTCTGTAAGACCAGCGTCTGCGATTGCCTGCTCCATTGATAGGTATGCATAAGCAGCCGCATCACCCATAAAGCGCATCTGCTTACGGTCGATGTGTTCCGCCGGGTTGATTTTTAGGTCACCCCATACTTGCGAACGAAGACCGTGTTCTTTGAACTGCTCAGATGCAGTGATGCCAGATTTGCCCGCTTTAAGAGACGCTAGAACTTCTTCGACGTTGTTACCGATACTTGAAACAATACCCATACCGGTGATTACGACTCGTTTCATTATGACATTCCTATAATTCAAAAATCCGCTAGATGATAACTAAGATAGTCAACAAAAGTGGTCAGCTTTCCCATAAATTCGTACAATCGCCCCATTCTTACCGCGCCAAATCACAAATTTGCACCATTATGACTTCAATAAAAAACGCAGAACTTGGTTGGAACGAAGCTGGTACTCCGGTTTCAGACCAATTTGATGATGTTTACTTCTCTAACGTAAACGGTCTTGAAGAGACACGCTACGTTTTCTTAAAACAAAATCATCTCCCAGAAAGATGGCAGGAATTTGACCAAAGACGTTTTGTCATTGGTGAAACAGGATTTGGCACGGGATTAAACTTCTTAGCAGTATGCCAGTGGTTTAGTGAGTTTCGTCGTCAGCATCCGGACGCAACATTGAAAGAGCTGCATTTTATTAGCTTTGAAAAATACCCATTAAGCAAAGCCGATTTAAAGAAGGCGCATGAAGCTTGGCCTGAGCTAGCTGAGTACGCGGAAAAGTTACAAAAGCACTATCCTGCCGCTGTGCCGGAGTGTCATCGCATTGTTTTAGAAGACGGTGCAATCACACTCGACCTTTGGTTTGGTGACATTAAAGACTGCATGCCGCAAGTCCCATACAACGAACAAGGTTTGATTGATGCTTGGTTCTTAGATGGATTCGCGCCAAGCAAAAACCCAGAGATGTGGAACCAAGGCCTGTTCAACAACATGGCAAAGCTAGCCAAGCAAGATTGTACAGTTGCCACGTTTACCGCAGCAGGCTTTGTACGTCGTGGTTTGAACGAAGCTGGCTTTACAATGAAAAAGGTGAAAGGTTTCGGCACTAAACGAGAAATGATCGCCGGCTCTATGGAGCAACGTGAAAAGCAGTCGAACCATCTCCCTTGGTTCAATCGCACAGCATCTAGCAATCTTGATTCGATAGCCATCATTGGTGGTGGTATAGCCAGCGCGGCGTTAGCGAAAACGTTAGTTCGTCGTGGCCAAAACGTCACCCTTTACTGTAAAGACAAACAACCAGCCAAAGGATCTTCAGGCAATCGACAAGGAGCCGTTTATCCACTGCTTAATGGCCCGCACACGGGTGTTTCACGAGTGTTTGCTCCTGCATTTTTGTTCGCACGTCAGTTTGTTGAACAAGCAGCACAAGAGATCGATTTTGATCATGACTGGTGTGGCGTGACTCAGTTGATGTGGGATGACAAATCCACAGACAAACTGGAGAAAATACTTGCGGGTAACTTCACACCAGAGCTCATTCACAAGCTGTCCGCCGAGGAGACTGCGAACACTATCGGGTTACCTATTGATATGGCATCTGTGCACTACCCAATGGGAGGGTGGCTGTGCCCTGCCGAGTTAACTCGTGGGTTAATTAAACAATTGGAGCAGACGTCGTTACTCTCAACGAAGTTTGAACACCATGTTGAGGCATTAGATTGGGATGAAAAGCGTCAGCTCTGGCTACTAACGGCGAGTGGTCAAACATTTGAGCACTCAACGGTTGTGATTGCGAACGGCCATGAGTTCCAGACATTGAGTCAAACCGCTTCCCTACCAATGGGACAAGTGAAAGGACAAGTCAGTCATGCGCCAGCAACCGAAACGCTGAGTCAGCTGAAAACGGTGTTGTGTTACGACGGTTACATGACACCTGTTAACCCAAGTAATCAACACTTGTGTATCGGTGCAAGCTACGACCGCAGTCACCTTGACTACGAATTTGATGAAAACGCCCAAAAAGATAATGCGGAAAAGCTAGTGAAATGTGTACCGAATCAAACATGGGCAAAAGAGGTAGATATCACTGGTAATCAATCTCGCCAAGGTATTCGTTGTGTTAGCCGAGATCACTTACCATTTGTCGGAAATGTGGGTGACTTTGAGACGATCAAAACGCAATACGCCAACTTACAAAATCAAAAAGCAGAAGAGGTAGAAACCATTCATCAGTACCCTAACCTATTCTGCTTCTTAGGTTTAGGATCTCGTGGACTGAGCTCTGCACCACTATTAGCTGAAGTGTTGGCCTCCCAGATCTGTGGGGACCCGCTGCCATTACCTGTTGATGTATTAACCGAACTTCACCCAAGTCGAATGTGGGTTCGTAAACTAAGAAAAGGCAAAGCCATTACCGAGCTGTAAGAGTATTCTCTCGTTTTAATTCCCGACACAGATACGTGTCGGGAATCGCTAACTCACTAAGTTGCTCGTACTGAGATTACTTCAGCAGTGCAACTGCCTGTTTCACTTGCTCTGCCACTTCTGGGTTTACAACCTTACCCGATTCCACGTCAAAATTTTCGTAGAAGCTCGGCACCGATAACGATGCCTTTACATCCGCGCCAAAAAATTGTGCAGAACCTGTCGCCGCCGCAAGAACACTTTGTGCACCACCGGGACCTGGGGAAGTTGCTAAATAAACGACAGGTTTGTTTTGAAATACATTACGCTCAATGCGCGTCGCCCAATCGAACAAGTTTTTATAGGCCGCTGGGTACGAACCGTTGTGCTCTGCGAAGGAAACAACGAGAGCGTCAGCCTCCGCCAAGTCACGTAAAAACGCGACAGCCCCTTCAGCTTGACCTATTTCTTTCTCTTTGTCCTCGCTAAACATTGGCGCTTGATAATCGTTTAAGTCTAGAACATTCACTTGAGCGCCTTCGACTTGATTTGCTGCGTATGTAGCAAGTAGTTTGTTGATTGAGGTAGAGCTGGTAGATGCACCAAATGCGACAATTTTCATGGTTGTAATCCTTTGTTCACGTTTTATGCTGATCAGAATAAAAGTTGAACAGTTTCGCTACAACCACAAAAATTTTATGGAGAGGTTCGAATTTTTCGAAGTAGTAAATGACTAGGATTAAATAAAGGGAGAACGCTGCTTAGGGATTAAGCCTGAGCCTGGAGCTCTTGCCACAAATCACTGACAATCACGCGATCGGCCGGGCTTAACTCGGTACGCGCATCTTCTAAGCTGCTCTCAATGCGTGACTTCAGCTCAGTAATATCGCTAATCCCTTCTTCTTCACAAGACGCCGCGGATAAAGAGATGTGACCACGTAAATAACCACCAGCAAACAATTCATCGTCAGATGCTGTTTCAATTCGAGCATCAATCAGTTCCAGTAGTTTTTCTTCAAATTCAATAATCATGGTGTATCTCTGAGGTTATTAGTGGTTATTTAACGCAAAAGTCCGACGCTTCCAGTGGCTTAGTTTGATAAAATGCGCGCAGGGCATCAGAAAGCATTTTCACTCGCAAAGGCAAGCCAACGTCCAAAATACCTAGCACTTCTTTATGCACTTTTTTCATAAAGCCGAGCCTATCTGGTTCAAAATCGCCGTGTAGATTGTCACAACTCACCGTAAAAGGGAAGCCAGCGCTTTGTGCCAGAATCCATTCATAAGCTTGAGGTCGCACTTCAACTTTCTCAAACTCCGCTTGAACTTCTGCTGTTCGCCCATCGGGTTCATACCAATAGCCAAAATCTTCCAGCAAACGACGCTCTGGACCAGCCACACACCAATGCGAAATCTCGTGTAAAGCAGAGGCGTAAAAACCCCGAGCAAAAATAATCCGATGATGAGGGTGTTCATCATCAGCAGGAAGATAAATAGGCTCATCACCACCTAACTCTAATTTCGTATTAAATTGTTCTAAAAAGGTGTCATTAAAAATGGTGATTAAGTCTTGGTATTCGTGGGTCATCGTCGAGTTTGTACTTCAGTTTGACATGCGCTGCATATTGTCGCTGTTTTTAGCTATGAGGTAAAGGCAACCCCACATTTTTGGTTATTAGTTGAATTTATCTGAACATCGCTTTCTCCATACAATTTCTCATTCGTCAGCGTACTTATTTACCACTACACTCTCGCCTTATTTTGATGCCGTTCAAACCGCTATTTTTAAGCCGTTTGATTACAAGCATGTTGCTGGTTTTAATCACTTTTTAAGAGAGATAGAACCGTTTGTAAGTGTTGTTACTTCGCCTACGCTGATTCTCGTAGAACGTAGTGACTTTTTACGTTGAGTGTTTCCCTATGTTGCTAAGTGTGTTGTATATCATTGGTATCACGGCTGAAGCCATGACAGGTGCGTTAAGTGCTGGTAGAAGAAAGATGGACTGGTTTGGTGTTATGTTGGTGGCCAGCGCAACGGCCATTGGTGGTGGCACCGTACGTGACATTCTATTAGGCCACTACCCTCTTGGTTGGGTAAAAAACCCAGAGTTCCTTGCAATTACGTGTGTTGCAGGTGTGCTAACAACAGGTTTAGCGAAATGGGTGATTAAGCTGAAAGGTCTGTTCATTCGCCTCGATGCATTAGGTTTAATCGTGTTTAGTATCATCGGAACAAAAATTGCGATGGGCATGGGCTTGCACCCTGGTATTTGTATGGTTTCAGCGTTAGTAACTGGTGTATTCGGTGGGCTACTTCGCGACTTAATCTGTCGCCAAACACCATTGGTACTGCATGAAGAGCTTTACGCTTCTGTCGCTCTTATCGCATCAGGAATGTACTTAGCGCTATTAGAATTCAATGTTCCCGATGTCACTGCCACTATTATTACACTGGTTACTGGTTACATGTTGCGTATGGCTGCGGTACGCTTTAAGTGGCGTCTGCCTTCTTTCCATTTGGAAACCGAAGGCTCGATTCATTAAGCAAAAACTACTTAAACAAAAAAGGTTGCCTGATAAAATTGTGCCACCCGCGATTCAGTGAGTGGCATAATTTTATATTCAGTCATCCTGAACAGCGACGAAGGAGCATGATTCAGGATCTATTATCCGAGCACTCTGTTGTCAGAGATGTTTCTTTCTCTTTTCATCGTGCTGAAATTAGATTCCTAGTCTCGCTATAGCTCGCTGGAATGACACAAAGCTCTTAAATCTTCGGTGTTTCAGTTGTTACGCCATGGTTTTGACCACGGTGGCGTAGTAAATGATCCATCACCACAATAGCCAGCATCGCTTCTGCGATAGGCACAGCACGAATACCCACACATGGGTCATGACGACCTTTGGTGATCAACTGAGTTGGTTCACCTTCTTTTGTGATGGTCTCACCCGGCACAGTGATACTTGATGTTGGCTTAAGCGCAATGTTAGCGACAATGTCTTGACCAGTAGAGATACCGCCAAGAATGCCACCCGCATGATTACTACCAAAGCCTTCAGGAGCAAGCGTATCACGGTGCTGACTGCCTTTTTGGTTTACCACGTCGAAACCGTCTCCGATTTCCACGCCTTTCACCGCGTTGATGCTCATTAGTGCGTGCGCGATGTCTGCATCCAAACGGTCAAATACGGGTTCCCCAAGACCAACAGGCACGTTAGTTGCCACAACCTGGATTTTTGCGCCAATAGAGTCGCCTTCTTTTTTCAGGTCACGGATAAGTTGGTCAAATGCTTCTACTTTGTCAGCATCAGGGCAGAAGAATGCATTGTTCTCGATTTCGTTCCAATCTACCTTGTCGATAGATACATCACCCATTTGTGACAAGTAAGCACGAATCTCAACACCAAACTCATCTTTTAAGTATTTCTTCGCGATTGCACCAGCAGCCACACGCATTGCGGTTTCACGAGCTGAAGAACGGCCGCCACCGCGATAGTCGCGGATGCCATATTTTTGGTGGTAAGTGTAATCAGCATGACCCGGTCTGAACTTATCTTTGATGTCAGAGTAGTCTTTTGAGCGCTGATCGGTGTTTTCAATTAGCAAACCGATCGATGTGCCCGTGGTTTTGCCTTCAAAAACGCCAGAAAGAATTTTAACTTCATCCGGTTCACGACGTTGTGTGGTGTAACGTGATGTGCCTGGACGACGGCGGTCGAGATCGATTTGTAGATCTGCTTCTGTAATTTCCAACCCCGGAGGACATCCGTCTACGATACATCCCAGTGCGATACCGTGACTTTCCCCGAATGTCGTCACTCGGAAATGTTGTCCGATACTGTTTCCTGCCATTACTTCCTCAAGTTTTTATCGCCACGCTCTCTCAAAACAGAGCATAGCTGCTTTCCAATTCTTCGTGGATTCATAGTGGCTTTATTACGTTTTGATGTAAAGAGTTAATATCGGCGAGGTATGCATAAAAAAACACCGAGCATAAAGCTCGGTGTTTTGATGTTTAGTGCAAGACTCTATTAGTCTTTGTACAGTTTAAACTCTTCTGCACACTCAACCAGCTGGTCACGCGTTAGCATAAACACGCCATGACCGCCGTTCTCGAACTCAATCCAAGTAAATGGAATCTCTGGGTACTGTTCCATCATATGAATCATTGAGTTGCCGACTTCACAAATAAGAATGCCGTTATCTGTTAGATAATCTGGCGCGTTAGCAAGAATACGACGCACTAGTTTTAGACCATCCGTACCCGCAGCTAGCCCAAGCTCAGGCTCATGCGTGAACTCATCTGGCAGGCTGTTCATGTCTTCTTCATCCACATATGGTGGGTTGGACACGATTAGATTGTATTTCTCTTTTGGAAGATCACGGAACAAATCAGAGCGAATTGGGAACACTTGCTGCTCCATACCGTGATCTTGTACGTTTTGCTCAGCCACTTGTAGAGCATCTGTAGAGATGTCGATCGCATCCACTTCTGCTTCAGGGAAAGCGTGCGCACAAGCAATCGCAATACAACCAGAACCCGTACATAGGTCCATGATGCGCGTAGGTTCTTCCACCAACCAAGGTTGGAATTCCGCTTGAATCAATTCGCCGATAGGAGAGCGTGGCACAAGTACACGCTCATCAACGAAGAACTCAAGACCGCAGAACCATGCTTTGTTTGTTAGGTATGCTGTTGGCGTACGCTCGTTGATGCGTTTTACTACGCGCTCAACAATACGCAGACGCTCGCTTGTCGTTAGGCGAGAGTTCAATACGTGCGGAGGCACATCAATCGGCAAGTATAAGGTTGGCAGGATAAGCTGAACAGCTTCATCCCACGCATTATCAGTACCATGACCGTAAAACAGGTTCGCTGCATTAAAGCGGCTTACCGTCCAACGAATCATATCTTGAAGGGTATGCAGTTCCGATACCGCTTCTTCTACAAAAATCTTATCCAAAATTGCCTCCGAAAAGCGCTACAATACTGCCAATAAAGTTTATTAATGAAATTGTTTACCTAATGAGCAAAAAAGACACCGAGAACGATGACGATTTCGCCTTGTTTCAGGAAGCAGTACAGGGCGTAAAAAAGTTGCGACAGGATACCATAATCCAGCAACCAAAAAAAAATACTAAGCAAAAAGAAATCAAGCGCTCCAACCGTGAAGCGAGTGACTCTGAATTTTACTTTTCAGATGAGTTTGTCCCTCTATTAAACGATGAAGGTCCAACTCGTTATGCACGTGACGACGTCTCCACTTATGAAGTCAAACGTCTACGTCGTGGCGTGTATGTACCGGACGTGTTCCTCGATATGCACGGCATGACACAGCAAGAAGCAAAACGCGAGCTTGGTGCGATGATAGCCTATTGCATCAAAAACGAGATTCATTGTGCGTGTGTGCAACATGGTATTGGGAAACACATCCTGAAACAGAAAGCCCCACTTTGGTTAGCACAGCATCCTGACGTTATGGCTTTTCACCAAGCGCCACTAGAATTTGGTGGTGATGGTGCGTTGTTAGTGTTGCTTTCAATTCCTGAAAAGTAACAGGCTTACCGTAGACACGATGAAACGAAAAGGCAGGGATCTCCTGCCTTTCTTATTCTGTCTCTAATTTGCAAACGCTTATTTTGGTTTAGACACTTATGGCGTAATATGCCATAGCACTTCACCATTTTGTGTTTGTAAATCATATTCAATGCACACTAGGCCTGATGTAGGAAACATCGGAGGTGTCATGTCTTTTACAAACTCTGAAGTCAGATAACCGACCAAAGGCAAATGCGATACGAACAAAAGCGAGTCCAATTGTTCGACTTCGATTAACGCACTTGCGAAATCGAAGACATGCTCGGACTGGCCATAAGGTGTAATATCTTCACAAGTTTCAATGCTTTTTGCAGAGAAATACGCACTGATCTCTTGCCAAGTTTGTTGAGCTCTAATGTACGGACTCACCAACACTTTATCGAATTGCGCAAAACCCTGTTCTTTACAGGCTCTCGCAACCGCTTCTGATTCGACTCTGCCTCTTGGGGTCAATTGTCGTGCTGCGTCTGAATCTGCAAAATGCTCGGCTTCACCGTGACGCATGATGAATATTTTCATGTTATTTCCTAGGGATAGCTAACGCTACCAAAAGGTTGACTGCTATCTTTATTAGATAGACGGGGCTAACTTTAACAATGACGAAACAAAAATACTGATATAATTATCTGTTCATTATACCAATTCGCTTGTTAAAGATAGCGACTTTCTTAACAATCTATTAAAAGAATGTACTCAGTTCATCACACTATTTAACTGTGCAATGAGTTCAGAGCATTCACTCAAACAGTTCTTCCCCATACGCAAACGCGATGGGCCTGTGCAGAAGTCTACGAATAACAAAAATACGGCAAGCAGTATTTGTCGAAACGCAAACTTTGCGCCCCCCGCGAGGGGAGCCTAAATTACTGTAATGCGAAATCTGGAGACGCATCGTGCATCTAAGTCCTAACGATTCAAATCAATACCGCTACATTACCTTGAGCAATGAACTGCGTGTACTGCTGATTCATTCCGATACAGCTCAACAGTCGGCAGCTGCTCTGGCAGTGAACGTTGGACACTTCGACGACCCAAACGATCGCCAAGGTCTGGCACACTATTTAGAACACATGCTTTTTTTGGGTACGGAAAAATACCCTAAAGTGGGCGAGTTTCAAAGCTATATTAGCCAACACGGTGGAACAAACAACGCTTGGACTGGTACAGAGCACACTTGTTTCTTTTTCAATATTGCTCCAAATGCCTTTGAAAGTGCCTTAGATCGATTTAGCCAATTTTTTACCGCACCTTTGTTTAACGAAGAAGCATTAGACAAAGAACGCCAGGCTGTCGACTCCGAATACAAGCTCAAACTCAATGATGATTCTCGTCGCCTGTATCAAGTTAACAAAGAAGTCATCAATCCAGAGCACCCGTTTTCAAAATTCTCTGTCGGAAACTTAGATACTCTTGGCGACCGAGATGGTAAATCCATCCGCGACGAAATTGTGGAGTTTCACCACTCTCAGTATTCCGCCGATTTGATGACACTGACTCTATTTGGGCCACAGTCGCTCGATGAACAGCAAGCTTGGGTAGAAACCATGTTTGCTGACATCCCAAATCACCACCTTCGTGGAAAATCGATTGATGTACCGATAGGCACTGAGGAAAGCACGGGCATTTTGGTTCAAGTCGAGCCGCTCAAAGAGTTCCGTAAACTGATTCTCACATTCCCCATGCCGGGAATGGATGCGCATTATAGCGTGAAGCCACTCTCCTACTTTGCTCACCTGTTGGGTTATGAAGGAGAAGGCAGTTTGATGCTTCAACTCAAAGAAAAAGGCTGGATTACCTCTCTCTCAGCGGGCGGCGGCGCGAGTGGCAGTAACTACCGAGACTTTACCGTAAGCTGCACCCTGACGCCAAACGGCTTAGATCATGTTGATGATATCGTTCAAGCGGTTTTTCAATACCTCTCGATGATCAAACAAGACGGGTTAGATGAATGGCGCTATCTCGAAAAACAAGCGGTATTAGAATCGGCTTTCCGCTTCCAAGAGCCATCGCGCCCAATGGATCTCGTCAGCCATCTGGTGATCAACATGCAGCACTATCAACCGGAAGACACGGTTTATGGTGACTACAAAATGGCGGGCTACGATGAGGAGTTACAGCGTTCATTGCTGCGATACTTAACCATCGATAATGTACGCGTCACTTTGATTGCTAAAGGCCTGGAATACAACCGTACTGCCGAATGGTACTTTACCCCGTACTCCGTCACACCTTTTAGTGAAGACCAACGTCGTTTCTATCAACAAATCGACCCAAGCTGGCAATTCGTCTTACCGGAAAAGAACCCTTATATTTGCTACGATCTCGACCCCATGCCACTCGAAAATGGTGATTCACTGCCAGAGTTGATTGAGGATCTCGAAGGGTTTCGGCTGTGGCATTTGCAAGATGACGAATTTCGCGTGCCTAAAGGTGTCGTTTATGTCGCTATCGACAGCTCTCATGCCGTTGCATCACCAAAGAACATCGTCAAAACGCGCTTATGTGTAGAGATGTTCCTCGATTCGCTAGCAAAAGAAACCTATCAAGCAGAAATCGCAGGGATGGGTTACAACATGTACGCTCACCAAGGTGGCGTGACCTTAACCCTCTCAGGGTTCAGTCAAAAGCTGCCTCAGTTGCTAGAAATGATTCTGCACCGTTTTGCTTCTCGAGATTTCAGCCCTGCTCGCTTTGAAACCATCAAACAACAACTGTTACGAAACTGGAGAAATGCTTCACAAGATCGCCCTATTTCGCAGCTGTTTAACGCACTTACTGGGTTACTTCAACCCAATAACCCGCCTTTCGCAACCTTAGTCGAAGCGCTAGAAGAAATCGAAGTCGATGAACTCTCGGTATTCGTAGAATCCATTCTTGCAGAACTGCACGTTGAAATGTTTGTTTACGGAGACTGGCAACGCCAGCAAGCCCATGACATGGCAACGACTTTAAAAGATGCTCTAAGAGTTAACGAGCAACGTTATGAAGAAGCACTTCGTCCGCTCATTATGCTAGGTAAAAATGGCAGTTTTCAACGTGAGGTGCATTGTAATCAGCAAGATTCCGCGGTCGTTATTTACCACCAGTGCGAGGATATTGAGCCTCGCAGTATCGCGCTATACTCATTGGCCAATCACCTTATGTCGGCAACGTTTTTCCACGAAATCCGTACCAAGCAGCAATTAGGTTACATGGTAGGCACTGGCAATATGCCGCTAAATCGTCACCCTGGTATTGTACTGTATGTGCAGTCACCTAATGCAGCACCTGCCGAGCTGGTTACCTCAATCGATGAGTTTTTAAATGCCTTTTATATGGTGCTGTTAGAGTTAAACGATTACCAATGGCACAGCAGTAAGCGCGGCTTGTGGAACCAAATAGCAACGCCGGACACCACACTTCGAGGTCGGGCTCAACGTCTTTGGGTTGCGATAGGAAACAAAGACACTGAGTTTAACCAACGTGACAAGGTACTGGCGGAGTTGAAGAAGCTGACGCGCGCAGACATGATTCGCTTCGTTGTGAACGAATTGAAACCTCGTACTGCAAATCGTTTGATCATGCACTCTCAAGGTCAAGCGCATTCGGAGGCTCCGCGCATCCATCTAGGACAAGAAATAGGATCGATTGAAGAGTTCCAACTTCGGCCAAAAGATTGCGGCTTGGGGTGATCTAGTTGCGCAGAAATAAAATTGTCGATTACTAGAATGAACCTACAAACCCATGAGGTTGTCGGTCTCATAGATTGAATCGGCACCATAATTGGCAGAAAATTGAAATTACGCCATTGCGGCTTATGCTCTAATTACCGCACTAAAAATAACTTAATGAGGTAATCATGAAAAAAGCACTTTTACTTGTGGCTCTTATACTGCCATTGGCATCTGCTCACGCTGAAATCTCAGTCAAAGGCGATGGCTTCGAATTAAGTGACGACTGTGTGCGCCTTAGCGGAGACAATGTATCCATCAAATCAGATGATTGCTCTTCAAAGCAGTGGAATGATAAAGACAAAAAAGGTAACAGCAGCGTTCACGGGGACGACAACCCAGGTAAAGGCCACAATAAAGATAAGAAAGACAAGAAGAAGTAACCATTTCTTCTTTATGAAAAAGGCTTGCCACTGGCAAGCCTTTTTCTCTACCGCAGCAACGTTTAATAGAACGTTGTCCCTTCACCAGCTCGAGTAAGCAAACCATCACATGGCGCGTAACGATCGCCATACTTCGATGCAAACTCATTCATTTTCTCTACGAGCTCTTTAATGCCAAATTGGTCCATGTAACGGAACGGACCACCCAAGAACGGTGGGAAACCAATACCAAATATCGCGCCAATATCACCGTCACGTGGCGAGCGAATGATACCATCATCCAAACAACGTACCGCTTCATTCAGCATTGGCAGCACACAGCGCAACGCAATATCGTTATCGCTTAGCTTAGATTCAGGGTCGAGCTTAAGCAGTTTGTAAACCGATTTGTCGACATCTTTCTTCTTGCCCTTGTAAGTGTAAAACCCCTTACCACTCTTGCGTCCTTTACGTCCATCATTTAACAAGATATCAAACACATCCGGCCCTTTGAATCGGTCACCTAACTCATTAACCAGGATCGGCATAATTTTCGCGCCAATGTCGACACCAACTTCATCCAACAAGGTAATCGGGCCAACAGGGAAACCAAAATCAAGCAACGCCGTATCAATCTTTTCGATCGGTTCGTTAGCCAACAAAATATGCGCCGCTTCGTTCATGTATGGAGCAAGAATGCGGTTCACGTAAAAGCCCGCTTTGTCTTTCACTACGATCGGGGTTTTACCTTGCTTCTTAGCAAGTGCAACAACTGTTGAAACGGTTTCATCTGACGTCGTTTCATGCGGAATCACTTCCACCAACGGCATTTTTTCTACCGGGCTGAAGTAATGTAAACCCACTACGTTTTCTGGACGCTCCGCTTTTTCTGCAATTTTGTGGATAGGCAACGAAGAAGTATTGGTCGCAAAGATAGTTTCTGTCTTAGCGTTCGCTTCAATGTCCGCCACCATTTTTTGCTTAAGATCTAAGTCTTCAAAAACGGCTTCAATTACGACATCAATATGATTAAAACTGGTAAAATCGACACCACCAGACAGTTGCAGCATTTTCGCTTGCAGATCGGCCTTGGATAGAATGCGACGTTTGCGCTGTTTCTCAAATAACTTGTAGTTGTAGTTGAGCGCGTTTAAAACGCCATCGTTGCTAACGTCTTTGATGCGAACAGGTACTTTTGCTTTTGCAACAGACACATGGCTGATTCCGGCGCCCATCAGACCACCACCAAGCACACCAACTTTATGAACTGGTGCTGGTTTCGCATCCGTGCCATTTTCTTTCTTCATTTCTGTTGTGGCAAAGAAGATCGAACGGAGCGCTTTTGACTCTGAGCTCATCACAAGCTCACCGAAGCGCTTCGCTTCAAGCTCTTGACCTTTAGCGAAGCCTTTCTCTAAGCCATGTTGAATAACTTCTAGAATTGCAACCGTTGCTGGATAGTTACCGCGAGTTTTTTGATTCGTTTTCTTCGCAGCTTGCTCAAATACAAACTTGCGCCCTAGCCCGCTACCAGACATCACCTTTTCTTTCGTCGATAGCTTTTTCGTGCCCTTGTTTTTACCTTTGTCGATAAACTGTTTTGCTACGTCGAGCAAAATGGTGTCAGGCACACAGGCGTCCACAACGCCCAATTTTTTAGCTTTCTTCGCACGAAGTTGTTTACCCGTCAGGATCAAGTCCAACGACGGTAACAGGCCAATCAAACGTGGCAGACGCTGAGTACCACCAGAACCTGGCAATAAACCAAGTTGTACTTCTGGCAGACCTAAACGCGTTTTGTCAGAATCCGTACAAACACGGTAATCACATGCAAGAGCCAGTTCTAAACCACCGCCCAAACATGGGCCATGAATAGCCGCAACGACAGGATACGGTAAGTCCGATAGCTGCTGGAATAAATCCTGACCTTGCCTTGCTAAGTCTTCCGCTTCACTTGCTGTGGTGCATGCTTCTAGCATTCGAACATCTGCGCCCGCAACAAAATTGTCCGGTTTTAGGGAGTGGATGATCATCCCTTTAATACCACTGGAGTCTTTTAGCTGAGCAAAAATTTCTTTCATTTCGTCAGCAAAAGCCGCCTGCAGCGTATTCATTTTTTCATTAGGAACATCAATTGCTAACCAAGCAATATTTTGCTCATCAACCTTTAGACTAAATGCTTTTTGCTCGCTCATTACTCAACCTCCAGAATCATTGCCGCACCAAGACCACCAGCAGCACATGCGGTATTCAATGCAATACCACCGCCACGGCGTTTTAGTTCTCGTAGGGTTTGCGTCATCATACGCGCACCAGTCGCAGCAAATGGGTGACCATAAGCAATTGATCCGCCAAGCACGTTGAACTTATCCATGTCAATTTCACCAATCGCTTTTGAGCGACCAAGGTTTTCTTGAGCAAACTTATCGGAAGCAAACATCTTCACATTCGCCAATGCTTGAGCAGCAAAGGCCTCGTGCATGTCGATCAACGTCAGGTCTGACAGTTCCAAGCCTGTATTTTCAAGCACTTTCGCTGTGGCATAAGTCGGCCCCATCAGCATGTCCTTTTCCACGCCGATAGCAGAGAATGCATAACCTCGGATGTAACCAAGAATCTCCATTCCGAGCTCTTTCGCTTTACCTTCTCGCATCAACATCACTGCCGCACCACCATCAGTCAATGGCGTACTGTTCGCAGCCGTAACACTGCCATACTGACGATCAAACGCAGGTCGCAATTTCGCGTATCCCTCAACCGTTGAGTCATGACGGATATTGTTGTCTTCCGAAATCCACTTTTTGTATGGTTCAGGGAAAGCCGTCATCACTTCATCTTGGATTTTTCCTTCTTTCCAAGCTTGAGAAGCCAGCGTATGAGAACGATGTGCAAGCGCATCCTGTTCTGCGCGAGAAATACCATGTGTTTTAGCCATTTGCTCTGCAGTTTGTCCCATGGATAAACCCGTAGAGTACTCTGCTACTGCTGGTGGCACTGGCATCAGGTCTTTAAAGCTCAAGTTTTTGAGGATACTAAGCTTCTGACCCATTGTTTTTGTCTTACTAAGAGCAAGCAGATTAGCAGCCAATCTCTTTGATACGCCAATAGGCAGGACGGAAGAAGAGTCTGCACCGCCAGCAATACCAATATCGATGGTTCCCGCCATGATGCTTTCTGCGACATTAACCGCCGCTTGAAAACTCGTCGCACACGCTCGAGTCACACTGTAAGCATCAGTATGGATGTTCATACCAGTGCCTAACACGATTTCTCGTGCGATGTTTGGCGCTTCAGGCATTTGTACTACTTGTCCAAATACCACTTGTTCGATTAGCTTCGGATCAATATCTGTTCGAGCAAGCATTTCGCTTACTACCATTTTCCCTAAATCGACCGCTGGCACTTGGCTAAATTCCGTGCTTTGACGAGCAAAGGGAGTTCGAAGCCCCGCGACAATAGCGACACGCTCACCATTGCGTGTTTTTACTTCCTGCTTGCCCATTGTTTCTCCTTAAATACAAGAGGTCTGACCTGATGCATTGTAATGAATTTGTTAAATTTATCAAACGTGCGTTTAAATAAACGTGAAGCAAGTAGTTCAATTACTCTACTTCTTTGATTCTTATGCGATTACTAATGGTTAACTATAGAGAGTTAAAACGGTAAGAGGTATACGGAAAGTAAAATCGAAGCAAAAAAAAACCACACATAACTGTGTGGTCGGAATATCTATAAAACAATTAACTTACGCCAATTGAAAAGTAATCAGTTTCCTGATTAGGAGAAAGTAAAGTCAGCCTTCAAAAGGAAGTGTCATCTTGCTCAACATGTTAGTCGCAATGACTAACGAGATGACAAGGTGTACTATAACCCCTTCACTGCTTGATATTTTGAAATAGATCAATTTTATAGTGATTTTACGAGTTTTAAGCTCACCTAAAGCGATTATTGATTCAAAACAATTCAAGAATCCACCATCAGAAGTCCCTTTTAATGCTCCATCGAGTGAACTTATCCAAGCCATTGATTACTAATGATGATATTGTTAACAATATATATCAATTCGTGTTCGATGATATCTGACATTTGCGTATACACTTTTAGGTAACCACATGGCTTATTGTGTCAAAGGGGTTGCATGACAAATCCTGCAACCAAAACCGCTAAGCGATGAAGCAAGTAAAGTCATGCTCAGAACAAATAAGAAACTCACAGAGCGAGGATGGAGGCTCCTGTGGCCATATTAAAAATGTTTGGAAAGAAAAATTCCAACAGTCCGGTCAACTCTGATATGGACAAGCAAAGAAAATACGAAGCGCTCGTCCGAGGGTATCATCGTGACTTGTACCGCTACGCATATTGGTTGTGCAAAGATAAAGCGGTCGCGGAAGATCTAGTTCAGGAAACCTGTCTTAGAGCTTGGAAGTCACTCGATAGCCTCCAAGACGAAAAAGCTGCCAAGTCTTGGCTCATCACAATATTGAGACGAGAAAATGCGCGCCGCTTCGAACGTAAACAATTTGATTTAGTTGATATCGATGATTACGGCAATGACGCTAAAGTCAGCGATGACTCACATCATCAGCAAGAATGGCTGCAGGCACAGATCATGAAGCTCGATGTTGAATACCGTGAGCCTTTATTTCTCCAGGTTGTTGGTGGTTTCAGTGGAGAAGAAATTGGCGACATTCTTGATTTAAATAAAAACACAGTGATGACTCGACTATTTCGCGCTCGTAATCAACTTAAAGAGATGTTGGATTCTCAAGATACCAAGAGAGGACAAAAGAATGGATGATTTAGAATTTCGTCGTCGTATTTTGTCGGATCCAAAACAAAAGGATGAAGAGATTCTGCAAGCTTTAGCTGGTAGCGACGCCAACAATAAGTTTGTTGATGACGTTTTGGATCTCGATGTAAAAATTAAACAAGCCATGAATGTGGATGTACCCGAAGATCTCGCAGATAAGATTTTATTTAGCCAGACGTCGAGTGCACTTGATGAAGAGAAGGTCGTAAGACCAAACTTTGTCCGCAAAGCAATGGCACTTGCCGCTTCTATTGCGTTCACCGCAGGATTATTCGTTGGTCAAGTAAACTGGGGAAATGTTTTGGTGTCTCCAGCACAAGCCAGTTTAGCGGATACCGCGATGAAACACGTTATTCATGAAGAACCGTTTGTTCGTCATCTTGATGAGGATGTACCGAGCTCGCAAATTAATGCGAAAATGTCGCCATTTCATTACCAGTTTAGTGAAAACTTTCCATATCACGTTTACTACCTAAACCACTGCGGTTTTGGCGAATCCAATGCGGTACATATGGTGTTCCAAGGTCCAAAAGGTAAAGTAACGTTATTTATTACTGGTATTCCAAGCGAACAAAGTACCGACTTTAGTAAGGATGGCATGACCGGAATCGTTCAGCCCGTCGGGAGTTCAAGCCTAATTTTAGTCGGGGAAGAAGGTGAAAATATTGATGCGATCGCTACGACTCTTGCATCAATGATTAAGCCGATGTAACAACTTCGACGATTTCCAGCCTTCAAAAGGTTAAATGCCGCTAAATGATCTTATTTAGCGGCATTTTTGTATAAATAGAACACAAAACATTCACCACCTCTATTGCATTTAGAGCTTAAACTCTAAATTATGCATTTTAAGTGCAATTTCCCGTCTTTTAGACATCATTTCTGCAATTTTTATTCAATTTTATCCAATGGTCGGATTTGTCCAAGCAACTATTGATACTACTATCTGCGCCACTGAGCAAAAGCTCAATTTATCGTCCAAAGAGACGAATCTAATAAGGAAAAACAAATGACTCAGAACACGCGTCTGTTTAAAAAGACTCTCCTAGCAGTAACGGTAGCTTTTGCCTCAGGTCAATCGATGGCAGCGGGTTTCCAAATCAACGCTCAATCAGCAACTGGCATCGGCCGTGCATTTGCTGGTGATGCAGTAATCGCAGATAACGCCGCGGTAATGGCTCGTAACCCAGCAGCAATGGCTCTATTTGATAAAATGGAACTTTCGTTAGGCTTCGAAAGCATTACTTCAATGATTGAAGTGAAAGATGCGAAATATAACGTTAATACTCCTTTGGGCTCCAGTACTGTAAATGTTGCTGATACTGATGATGTGGGTGATACGTCAATAGCTCCAAACATTCACCTAATCGTTCCAGTAAATGACAAGTTTGCATGGGGCGTAAACGCATACTCTAATTTCGGCACTAAAACTGAATTTTCAGATAACTACACCGCAACCGAGTACGGTGGTCTTACGGATGTAAAAAGCTTCAACTTTGGATTGGCGGGTTCTTACCGTTTAAACGAACAATGGAGCTTTGGTGCTGGTTTAGATTTAATCTACGGCCAAGGCACAATGAAGCGTACAACTAGCTCTTCAGTCCCAGGGGTTGGCGGTCAAAAAATTCTGGACGTAGATAAAGCTGATGGTTGGGCTGTTGGTTTTAACGTTGGTACTGTGTACGAACTAGATGAAAACAACCGTTTTGGTCTAGCGTATCGTTACAGCCCTGAATTTACGGCGAAAGACGACAAAGGTCAGGAAATCACGCTACCTCTACCAGATATGGCCGAATTTTCTGGTTTCCACAAAATCCAAGACACTAAGTTTGCTGTACACTACAGCATCCAATACATCGGTTGGAAAGATTTCGACCAAATTGATTTTGAGAACCTAAATCAGGGTTTACTTAAAGGTGGTTACTCGAAAGACTATCAATGGCAAGATGGCTGGCACTACGCAATTGGTGGTACTTACTACCTAAACAACAACTGGACACTTCGTGCTGGTTACATGTACGACACAAGCGCTCAAGATAAAGTAACGTCTATCTCGGTACCAGACTCAGATCGCCAGTGGTTCTCCACAGGTTTCTCTTACCATATTGATAATAGCTCAAACATCGATTTTGGCTTCACGTACTTGTTAGGTGAAGATGTAAAAGTTAATGAGAATACTCAATTAGCTCCTGGTCTTTCTACCGGTGTAACAGCAACAACTCATGCTGATGCAATTCTATTCGGCTTACAATACAGCCGTAGCTTCTAAACACTTCGCTGTTAGTTAGTAGAAAAATACTTTATATAAAAGGCTGGATTTCCAGCCTTTTTTCATATCTGCGATTTATTGCCCACTCAATTTGAGTGAACACGTGTATCTAAATCTCACAATTAGGACGCACAGCTGTTCGCTGAATTCCGTTTACAAGCCTTTCACAGTTAGATTATTAAACCACACAAATAACATTTGAAAGGATAATATTCCAAATGACCACTTGCGCTGGATTTTCATTTCTAAAGTAAAAACTCTACCTTTAAACTTTCGTCCCACGTTATAAACAAATCAGCGAACATTCGAATGAAAACCAACAAGACTCTTCTATCAACAGCAGTGGCATTAAGCCTACTTGGCACAACGGGCATGGCTAACGCAGCAGGTTTCCAACTTGCTGAATATTCTGCGACAGGCCTAGGTCGAGCATATGCTGGTGAAGCTGCAATGGCTGACAACGCAAGTGCACAATGGCGTAACCCAGCAATGCTAACTTATTTGGAAGGCACTCAAGTGTCCGTTGGTGCAATCTATGTGAACCCAAATATTGATATTGAAGGTGATGTAAACTTCCACGGTAGCACTTCTTCTGCATCTTCAGATGACTTCGCACATGATGCAATCATTCCAAACTTCTACCTATCACACCAATATAATGAGAAATTCGCGATTGGTTTGGCATTTGGCACCAACTACGGCATGGAAACCGATTTAGGTAAAGGCTTTGGTGCCTCGCACTTCGGTAATGAAGCAAGCGTAACGACAATGGAAGCGAACTTAAACGCAGCTTACAAAGTCAATGAATCGATCAGCGTTGGTGGTGGTATCCGTTACATCATCGGCGAAGGCAGCTTTGGCGCAGCAGCTCCTAAGAATAACGTTGTAGGGTTAAACCCTGAAACTAATCAACCAATCAGTGTTCCTCAAGGTACCGCTCTAAAATACATGGAAGGTGACGATACCGCTTGGGGCTGGCAAGTTGGTACAGCATGGCAGATCAATGAAAATAACCGTATCGGATTCGCGTACAAATCTGAAGTTGAACTGAAGCTTGAAGGCCATGCTGAAGGTCTTGGTTTTGGCTTCGGTACTTCTGAACGCGACAACGGCTACATGTATCTAAACCTGCCTGCAACAGCTGAGTTGGCAAGCTTCCACCAAGTAACAGACCAACTTGCATTACACGCAAGCGTTAACTGGACGGATTGGAGCTCTTTCGAGAAATTGGAAGCACGTCTAGATACTGCTGGCACGCATATGGTTAAAGTAGAAAACTGGGAAGACAACTATCGCTTTGCTGTTGGTGCCACTTACCAGCTTGATCCTAAGCTAGCGCTACGCACTGGTATTGCATACGATACTTCAGCGGTAAGCGACAAAAACCGTACGATCACTATTCCAGAAACTGACCGCACTTGGCTAAGTATTGGCGCAACGTACGATTGGACGAAAGACTTCAGCCTAGACGCTGGCTTCACCTATATTTTTGCGAAAGACGCACCAATCGTTGAGTCTCGTGGTTACAAGTCAGACGACACTGCAGAACAAGTCGGTGGCCAATTTGTAGGCGAAACTACGGGTAATGTTTGGCTAATCGGTGTTCAAGCAAACTACCGTTTCTAACCAAGCTGCAAAATACAAAAAAGGCTTAGCATCAGCTAAGCCTTTTTTCATTTCTCTATTGTGAAGAACAACGCTTAAAAGTCTTCTAGATATTCATCTAAATACTCTTCTTCTTCGATGTTAACTTCTTCTACCGTTTCAACTTCTGCTTTAAAGTTTTGACGCTGGATATAAACATCGCGAGTTAGAATATATGGATCCGGCGACGAGTCTAGCTGCGCTTCTTGCGGTACTAATAAAGCACGCTTCTCCATTCCTTCAAACGCCCACTTTCCCAAACTCGCCCAGAAGTTGAGATAAGAGAGGGGTAAATACGTACTATCTACGGTATCTGTCACTTCACGTAAGGTATACGGACCATAACCTGGAACCATGAAGTAAGGACCATTTCCAACACCATAGTGGCCTACTGCATCACTGAACGCTTTCTCGTCGTACTTCGTAATACCCGCGGCACTTGCAATATCGAATAAACCGAAAATACCGAACGTCGAGTTAATCCAAAAACGGTTAAAGTGGTCCACGGCTTTCGTACCATTACCCATGATTAAGTTATTAACCATGCTTGCTGGCTCATCTAAGTTCGATAAGAAGTTAGCGATACCAGAACGAATAGGAACTGGCGTGTATTCTACATACGCAAGTGATACAGGACGAACCAAATACGGATCTAAATATTCGTAGTTGAGTTCCCACATGGTTCGGTTAAAGCCTTCCAACGGGTCATACACATCAGAAGTCGTTTGATTTGTTTCTTGTCCTGTTACTGCTTCATCAGGCGCACTTGAACAGCCAACCAGTCCAACGGCTAACAGCAACAAGAAGGTAGATTTACCCTTGTTATACATTTTATTTTCCATAACGACTATTAATGTACCTAAGTCACCCCGATTAACCATTGTACGTATGTTGAGCAGGATACATAGTAAAGATGACTCAGATATGGGAATAAATAAAGGCCAGCAATCGCTGGCCTTCGGTATTCTACTCGATCGTTTAGAGTCATACCACTAAAGGCAACTGACTCTACCTCGTTGTCATGTTTCAGAGACAGATGTTAACAATTAATACTGCTGATCAATGGTCACTTCTACTGGTGCGCCAAATTCAACGACGTCACTTTCTCCGTGCCAATCTTGATCACGCGTTGCTACGTTACCGTCGGAATCTACACGCACACGGACGATTAGCTTATCGAGTGAAGATAACTTTTGCCCTTGCATCATGGCATTGCCATCATCTAATACGACTGTGCGAGGGAAAGTACCTAGCGGATAACGAGCAGCAGCCACAGGCATTGGAGAGCCATCTGAACGATGTACTGACACAATCAGAACTGCGTTTGGATCCAACTGAGCATTTGGTGCCACATTAATTGTCACAGCTACACTCTTATCCGGTAAAACCGCTTCGCCCATTTGCTTACGAGCACTCTCAATACTGCGTGACAACATCTCGTAGCGACTATCTTCTGGACCAATCATTTGCTGCATGATTCCCCAGTACTTGATGGCTGCCGGGAAGTCTTGACGCTCAAACGCATCGAACGCTAACAAAGAAAACACACGCAGATCGACATAGTCTTGCTGCATCAGCTTGCCGAGTAATGAGCGAGCCGTCGCTTGATCCATTTCCTCTTGAGACAGCATCAGAGCTTGTGCATAACCCAACATCACATCAGGATCTTTTGGCTCTAGGCGGTACGATTTTTCCATCGCATCGATAGCTGTGGTGACATCACGATTTGCTAACGCAATACGACCTAGCAGTAACCAACCTGTCGAGTCTTCCGGCTGGTAATGTAAGCGAGTTCGAAGGGCAAGGGTCAAATCCGCCATTTCATCGTCACTCAGCGGCTCAGAAGAAGCCGACATCAGCTTTTTCGATAACTCAGGTAGATTTGCAGACACTTCTTGCCATTGAACAATATCGTCTGACGCGCCAAATTTATAATACAAACCATAGCTCAGCACCACCGTCAGAATTACCGATGGAACTAAAACCGCGATTGGAGAAACCTTAGTTTCTTTTTGCGCTTTATCACCAGGGATATCGTCAAGCAGTGATTGCTTTAGATCAGAAATCAGTTCGTCTTCACTTTCAACTAGACCTTCGTCAGTTTCTTCTGCAAGCTCAGATAGTCGGTCTTTATAAAATGCCTTGTTAAGCTCATCGCGTAACACATCATCATTGTTCGCTTTTTGTTTAAGCAGCGGCAAAGCCACCAGCGCACAAGCAATAAGCGTGAGAACAACGGTGGAAATCCAAAATAGTGTCATTACTTCTTATCTCCGTTGTTCTCTTCTTCAAGCAATGCTTTTAAACGAGCTTCTTTTTGCTCATCCCATTGCTCGTCACTGCTCGCTTTTGCCTTAACTTTAGATTTACGGCTACGCAGCACAATCAAACCAAAACCACCCAGTACTACAGCGAGTGGCCCTAGCCACAAAATCGCAGTCGCGACCGTAAATGGTGGGTTGTAAGTCACGAAGTTACCGTAACGGGCGATCATGTAATCAACAATCTCATCTTTGGACTTACCTTCTTTGGTCATTTCGTACACCTTATGGCGTAAGTCCTGAGCAAGTTCAGCGTTAGAATCCGAGATCGTGTTGTTCTGACATTTAGGGCAACGGAGCGTATGGCTTAACTCTTTGAACTGCTGTTCTTGTTCCAAATTATCAAACTCGTACACTTCAATGGCCGCATGAGCAGCAAGAGATAATGTCATCGCAGCAAAAACGGCAAGAATTAGCTTTCTCATTGCTTCGCCTCCTCAACCAATTTGTTGTAAAGCGGCTCCAGTGTTTCTGACCAATTACGTGGGTTTACATCCCCTACATGGCGATAGCGAATCACACCATTTGCATCAATAATGAATGTTTCTGGAGCACCATAAACGCCAAGGTCAAGGCCAAGCATACCACTGCCATCAAATAGGCTGATCAAGTACGGGTTGCCGAGATCATTCAGCCAACCTATTGCTTTATTACGATCATCTTTGTAATTCATACCGATGATCTTAACGCCCTTACCCGCCAATTCGTTTAGGTATTTATGCTCTGCATAACACGTTGGGCACCACGTTGCCCAAACGTTCAAGAGCAACGGTTCACCTTTAAAAATTGATTGGTCGTACTGTTTTCCAGGCTCAGCCAGGTCTTCTAAATGAAACTCAGGAACTGGCTTGCCAACCAAAACCGACTCCAATTTAGTTGGATCATCGCCCTCTTGGTTACGCATTAATTGGGTTGCGAAAATGCCCGCTAGAATCATGAAAGCGACAAGCGGAATAAATAAGATTTTCTTATTCATGTTATGCCTCCTGCTCTTTTGACTTCGCATTTTTCTTCGGCGATTTACGGAAGCGGTAGCGTTTATCAGAAATCGCTAGTGCGCCGCCTAATGCCATAATCAAAGAGCCAGCCCAAATCCAACGAACGAACGGTTTATAGTAAATACGAACAGCCCAAGATCGGTTGTCGTCTAAACGTTCACCCATTGCAATGTATAAGTCGCGGCTAATACCACGGTCAATGGCTGCTTCAGTCATCATAGACTTAGCCGTACGGTAGAAGCGCTTCTCTGCGTGAAGCGTATTCACGTATTTGCCATTGTGTGTGATCTCAAAGTCTGCGATGTAGCCATCGTAGTTTGGACCATCTTTATCACGCAAGCCTGAGAAGTAGAAATCATAGCCTTGAATTTGGAAGTGTTCGCCAGGTGCTAAACGTACATCACGCTCGATGCTGTAGTTCTGTACCATCGCAATACCGATAACAGATACCGCCAGACCAACATGACCCAACATCATTGCCCAGTGGCTACGTTGCAGCTTGCGAACACCTTCACTAAAGCTATGACGGTGCGTTGCGCGCTCGTACAGTTCAAAGCCATGCATCGCAATAATCCAAATCGCCATCACCCAACCAATGTAAGCCATGGTTGAGAAGAAATCGGCAAACAGGTACACGCATAGCGCGGCCAAGGCGAAAGCAAGCACACCTGAAACGAGCATTGGCTTCACAAGTTTAGATAAATTGTCTCGCTTCCAACGAATAAGAGGGCCAATACCAAGCAGGAAAGCAAATGGCATCATTAACCACGCAAATAGCATATCAAAGAATGGCGCACCGATAGAGACCGACCCCAAACCAAGCTGCTTGTGTACGAGCGGCAACAGTGTCCCCACTAACACCACAACAAGAGCGGCGATAAGTAATACGTTGTTGGCTAAGAGCGCATTTTCACGTGAGACTAAGTCGAAGTTACCTCGTACACGCACTGCTGCCCCTTTTACGGCAAACAGCAATAAAGAGCCACCGATAACGAAAACGAGGAAGCCTAGAATAAACATACCGCGCGACGGGTCAGACGCGAACGCGTGCACCGATACTAAAATACCGGAACGGACTAAGAAGGTGCCCAACAAACTCAACGAAAATGCAGAGATTGCCAATAGTACCGTCCACGCTTTAAATGTGCCGCGTTTTTCTGTCACGGCAAGAGAGTGCATTAATGCGGTACCCGCTAACCAAGGCATGAATGATGCGTTTTCTACTGGGTCCCAGAACCACCAGCCACCCCAGCCAAGTTCGTAGTAAGCCCACCAAGAACCTAGTGCGATACCAAGTGTTAAAAATACCCATGCAGCGGTTGTCCAAGGACGAGACCAACGAGCCCAAGCCGTGTCAAGGCGTCCAGTCATTAGGGATGCGATCGCAAAAGAGAACGCAACCGAGAAACCAACATAGCCCATGTAAAGCATTGGCGGGTGAACAATTAAACCAGGGTCTTGAAGCAGAGGGTTCAAGTCACGTCCGTCAACCGGGAAGAACGGTAACGTACGTAGGAATGGATTTGACGTTAGGATGATAAACAGTAGGAAACCCACTGAGATCATGCCCATAACAGCAAGTACACGTGCAACCGACTCTTGCGGCATACCACGACTAAACGTCGCTACAGCGACAGTCCAAGCAGCTTGGATTAACACCCATAGCAACAGTGAACCTTCGTGTGCACCCCATACTGCGGTTAAACGGTAGTACCAAGGAAGCTGACTATTCGAGTTGCTCGCTACATACTGTAACGTGAAGTCGTTAGTATAAAATCCCCAACATAAAATGGCGAAAGAGAACAACAGCATCAGGAACATAGACCAAGATAGCGGTCGCGCTGTGTTCATGAGCATGGTGTTATTATTCGATGCTCCCCACAATGGCAATACGCTCAACAGCACAGCCATTGCAAGCGAAAGAATGAGAGCAAAGTGACCGATTTCAGCAATCATTGGCCGCTTCCTTGTTTCTGTTCGGTGCTGTATTGAAGCGGTTCATGCGTTTTCTTCATCGCTTCTGCAATTTCTGGTGGCATGTATTCTTCATCGTGCTTCGCTAGGACCTCAAATGCCTCAACTGTCGTGGCATCTTTCAGTACACCTTGAGCAACAATACCCTGCCCTTCACGGAACAAGTCAGGAAGAATACCGTCATAGGTAATCGTCACTTTCGGACCGACATCGTGCAGGTCAAAACTCACTTTCAAAGAATTAGGATCTCGACGAACTGAGCCCACAACCACCATTCCACCGATACGCAGACGCTGGCCTACTTCTGGCTTGGTGCCATCTGGCTTACCATTAACCAATTCCGTTGGAGTGTAGAAAAGGTCCATATTTTGGTTAAGCGCATAAAGTATCAAACCAATGGTGGCACTAATACCGATAAAGATCGCTAGTACAATACCTAGCCTCTTTTTACGTCTCGGGTTCATAAGGTGTTCTCCATGTTCTTCGCTGCGTCGATACGAGCTTGACGGTCAATTTTTGCTTTCACTTCTTTCAATAATGCATCACCGCGGCGAAGGCTAGTGATCAGAAGAATCAGCATGGATAAGAAAGTAATACCAAACGCACTCCATACGTATGATGCGTAGCCACCCATGGCAAAAAAGTCGCTCAGAGATTCAAAATGCATAATCAGTTACCTCACTGAGTTTGTTCTGTTGCGAGTTTGCGCACCCAGGGGCGGTGACTTTCTTTACTGATGATTTCGTTACGAAAACGGACCATCGTCACGGCACCAAAGAAGAACGCAAAGCCAAAGATGTTCAGCAATAACGGCCAAAGCATGTCGGATGAAATAGAAGGTTGCTCAAATTTCGTGATCGTCGCACCTTGATGAAGCGTGTTCCACCATTCCACGGAAAAGTGAATGATAGGTAGGTTTACTACGCCTACGATCGCTAAGATACCAGCGGCTTTTGCAGCGGTTTTTTGATCGTCAAACGCATGGTAGAGCGCAATCACACCAAGGTAGAGAAATAGCAGAATCAATTCAGATGTAAGACGGGCATCCCATACCCACCAAGTGCCCCACATAGGCTTGCCCCAAACAGCACCTGTAAGTAGAGCAATAAAAGTAAATACTGCACCAATCGGAGCCATCGCAAGTGCCGCCATATCAGATAGGCGAACTTGCCATACTAGGCCAATAAATGCAGCGATCGCCATCGACATATAAACGCCCATAGACCAAATAGCTGATGGGACATGAATGTAGATGATTCGGAAACTGTCACCTTGTTGGTAATCTGAAGGCGCAAATGCAAGCCCCCAAACCGTACCAACCGATAAGCATACGAGGGCCAATACAGAAAACCAAGGCAGAAACTTACCACTCAAACGATAAGCTGCTTCTGGCTTGGCATAAGGATGTAGCCATTTCCACATGTTTTGTTCTCACTCTTACTTCAGGGACACTGTCTAAAGGGTTGAGACCGTAGCAGTGCTTTAATAATAATTCTTTGATCAAGCGCCGCTTCATTGGCACTTTATTGAGTTAGTTAACACTAACTCGTAATGCGGCACTGATGGCAAAAGGCGTTAATGTCATCGCCCCCATTAGCATCGCACCTAAAATCGCTAGTTGACCGTTATACGCCATACCGAGTGCGGCAGCATCAATTGCCGATGTTGCGAAAATCAAAATTGGGATGTAGAGCGGAAGAATAAGCAAACTCAAAAGAACGCCACCCTTTTGCAACCCAACAGTCAACGCCACACCAATGGCGCCAATAAAACTTAGTGTTGGTGTACCGATCATCAAGGTTAGTACAACCGATAGCCAAGTATTGAAGTCGAGCGAAAGTAAAACCGCCAATAATGGGCTAATTAAAATCAGAGGTAACCCTGTTAACAACCAATGTGCTATGACCTTTGAAACCACTACAAGTTGCAATGGAATCGGCATTAGCATCATTTGTTCTAGTGCACCGTCTTGAAAATCATCACGAAATAGACGCTCTAATGATAATAAGGCGGACAGCAATGCGGCAACCCAAACGATGCCCGCTGCAATACGTGCTAACAAATTAGGTTCTGGTCCAATACTCAGAGGAAAGAGAGTAATGACAATAATAAAGAACCACAGCGGGTTCAGAATGTCTGCCTGACGGCGAAATGCGATTAGGAGCTCACGACGAATGATGGTGGTCATCGATGAAATCATATCAGTCACCCAGCTTTATTTTTCTAAGTTTCGGGCTGTCCGCAAACATATCTTGATGCGTCGTCAAGACAACAATACCGCCATTATCAGCATGACTTGCGAACAAAGATTCAAGCACCTTGACGCCTTGCTTATCAATGGCAGTCAACGGCTCATCTAAAATCCATAAAATTTGCTTACTGAGCCATAACCTTGCCAATGCGACTCGTCGTTGCTGACCTGCGGAAAGTTGTGCTACAAGCACATCTTCTCGACCAGCTAATCCTACTTGAGTCAAAGCGATGAAGATTTCTTCGTCTGAAGAGCGATTATTTTGAATAGATTGATAAAAACGTAAGTTTTCTAAAGCGGTAAGCTCTCGTTTCACTCCTGTTTGATGTCCTAAGAAAAGCAGATCTTGATGGAAAACATCACGAGATTTTTCAACCTCTTCGCCTTTCCATTTAATGACACCTTCTTCTCTATCACCTAACCCTGTCACAATCCGTAGCAATGTAGTTTTACCAGTACCATTACGCCCTTCGATCTGGACCAATTCACCAGGCTTAATTTCAAACTGCAGGTTTTCAAACAGAACCCTTTCATCACGGATTGCTGTCAGGTTAGACACTTCTAACATAGAGCTTCAACTAAAAAATGAACGAGCCGCTATATTAGCACAGCTTAGTTATGACAAAACAGGATAAGAGGGCTAGGTTACATGTAAGTTCATGTATTTTTGTTAATTAATCATCACACTTTAATAAAATTAACTATAAGTAGTTATAAGCGCTCATTTTGAATTTGAGAGGCCAGAGCTAAGAGCAAGATCGACTGAAGGTTATCTAGGGTTGTATTTAAGAAGAGCATTAGCGGCTAAAAACAAAAAAAGAGGCGTAATAATGCCTCTTTTTTATCGCTTGATAACCTTTAGCGTCGACGACGTCCACGCGTTGGATATTCTGCGTCATCTGATGGCTGACCACTTAATGGTGGAATCTTCTCTTTCCCCGCCAGCTTCTTCTGCAGTGAAAGCATCAACTCAGCTTCGGCTTTTGGTAGTTCGCACTCTTCAATCAGCTCGTTGATATCAGCGCCAAGCTGTACCATTTTAGAAGCGCGACTGTACAAGCGACCATCAGTATCAGCGTGTTCGAGTTCGCGAATTCTCTCGTTTAAGTGCTGAATAATGTCTTGTTGCTCCGTCACTTTTTGTCCAAGACCAACGACAACCGAGCGCACTTCGAGTAACTGCTTACTCAACTTTTGCACTTCTTTATCTGCGTGTCGAGATTGAGATCGTTGTTGGTCTAACTGCTTTTGTAACCCCGAGCGAATCCGCAGTTGCAAAACAACCAATACTAACACGATAAAAGCGACGCCACCCGCAAGGAATGGAGCAGATAAAAGAGTCTCTTCAGCCATCATCATTCAGCCATTAAAGATGAGCCATCTCGTCCCACTCGTCATCTGTTAGCAGCTTGTTCAAATCCACAAGGATAAGAAGCTTGCCGTCACGGTTGCTCACACCCTGGATGAACTTCGCACTCTCGTCGGTACCAACTGAAGGCGTCGTATCAATTTCAGAAGAACGCAGATAAACAACTTCTGCCACGCTATCTACTAAGATACCAATCACTTGACGCTCAGACTCGATCACAATAATACGAGTGTTGTCAGTGACTTCGCCTTCCATCAGGCCAAAACGTGAACGTGTATCGATAACAGTAACTACATTACCGCGTAGGTTGATGATACCAAGTACATAATCTGGTGCACCTGGAACAGGGGCAATTTCAGTATAACGAAGTACTTCACGAACTTGCATTACGTTGATGCCGTACGTTTCTTCTTCTAGCTGGAACGTCACCCACTGAAGAACTTCGTCATTCGATGCATCTTTCTTCACTTCTACTTCAAAAGCTTGAGACATAGTTAATCCTCGTTAATGTCGTTCCCGACTTAAATCTAATTCAGTGATTTGACATCTAAACCGGCGTTTAGCATGTCAATGAGCGCCTGGACATGAATTAAGGCACACATTTTTTCTTTTACCATGCCCGCTAGCCAAGGGCGTTTACCCGCCTGCTCACGCCAGCGAACCTTGTCGATATTAAGCGTTTCAGTCCCCATTAATTGGTTACTGGCCAACCCCCACATGCTCTCACCAAGCATGACGACATATTGGTAGTTATCTTTATAGCTATCATCACGAAGCTTATCTGCCATCACCCATTTCGCGGTATCGACGACATCAAACTGCTGCTCGCGATTTGTTTGTAGCCCCAAATACCAGGCGGGTTTTCCTATCAAATGGTTAAACTCGCTAATGCGATGAATACCACCTAACTCATCAAGAGGTACAGCAAACGTGACACCATTCACATCAAAGTAAAGAACTTGGAAGTCCTCACTTCGCTTCGTGCTTTCCCAGACCGTTGGTATATCGGAATCTGCTTGTGTTTCGAGTTCAGTATCGACGTTCGATTCTATATTGATACTTTGTTCGATCACTGCGTGAGGTTCATCCACCTCTGGTTGCGCTTCCTCAAAAACTGGCTCATCAGTCACCCAGTCCTGTATTTCCTCAACAACCTGAAGCTCAGGCACCTCACTAAAGGTTTGTACCTCAGGCTCAGCCGCTTTTATCTCTGCTGCAATATCAATCGTATTTTGTTCAAGAATACTATCAATATCCAACTCAGCCACTGGGTTGCTTGCTTCAAGCTGACTTAATAGCCTTTGAACATCTTCCAGGTTTGGAGCTTCCAACTCTGGCGGATATGTTTCTTGAAACTGGTACGTTTCTGGCTCCGAGTATTGTAGCTGTAATTCTGGCTCTGGCTCTGGCTCTGGCTCTGGCTCTGGCTCTGGCTCTGGCTCTGGCTCTGGCTCTGGCTCTGGCTCTGCAGATGATACCTCTTGAGCCAACAGGTCAAGGTCTTCCTCAAGAGTCGTTATTTCAGTTTCATCATCCAGTAATGCATTAAAGTAGTCATCAAGTGCTTGTTCACTGGACAGCACATCATTACTGCTCATCGAACGCCAACCTCTCCAGATAAATCAGTAGCTGTTTATAGGCAAACACACCACGACTACCAGAAGCAAAATGCGACGCTGGCAAGTGCTTTAAACTGGCATCGCGGAACTTGGTATCAATAGGCACCGCTGAGGTCCACACTTGATTTGGGTAATCTTTTTTCAGTTGCATCAATGTCTGCAATGACGCTTTCGTGCGCTTATCGTACATGGTTGGGACGATAGTCACTTTGAAACCGCCCGGGCGAGATTTTTGCATAATGGTTAGCGTACGCATCATGCGCTCTAGACCTTTCATCGCCAAAAACTCTGTTTGAACAGGAATCAAAATTCGGTCACTGGCTGCCAACGCGTTCACCATCATCACGCCAAGGATTGGCGGACAATCAATCAACACATAGTCATAGTCTTGTGAGACAGTTTGCAGCGCCCGTTTTAAGATTAATCCCATACCACTGCGATTACCCATTACGCGATCAAGCGTGGCAAGGGACATATGCGCGGGAATGATATCCATTCCTTCCAGCTCTGTTTCTAAAATCAACGGCTTAACCGTCTCACGAGAAAACGTCTTCAACTGGAATAAATCAAATAGGCTCGAAGTTACTGCATCAGGATCATAACCGAGATAAGTAGTCAGTGAGGCGTGAGGATCAGTATCAACCATCAATACTCGATGGCCTTTCTGGCTCAATAAGCCCGCCAATGTCACTGTTGAGGTGGTTTTACCCACGCCTCCTTTCTGGTTAGCTACACTCCAAACAATCATGATGAATCCTAAGCTAGGCCAACTTCCACCAACATGCGTTCAGCAATGCGGTCAAGCGGTAAATCTTCTGAAGAAATGCCTGCTTTAGCAACCGCTTGGGGCATGCCATAAACAACACAACTTTCTTCATCTTGTGCCCAAATTGTTGAGCCTGAAGACTTCAACATGCGAGCGCCCTCACGACCGTCTGCACCCATGCCTGTCAACACTAAAGAGAGCACTTTGTCGCCATATACTTTTGCGGCAGAACCAAAAGTCACATCCACACATGGTTTGTAGTTCATGCGGTCGCCGCCATCAATAATGCGAAGACGAGCAGCGCCCGCTCGTCCATCCACCATCATTTGTTTCCCACCTGGTGCAAGGTATGCCACACCGGGCTGTAACACATCGCCATCTTGTGCTTCTTTCACTTGAATCTTACACAAGGTGTTCAAACGGCTGGCAAACGCAGAAGTAAACGTTGCTGGCATGTGTTGAATCAATACAATCGGATGCGGATAGTTCATCGGCAAACGCGTCAGAATTTTTTGTAGAGCAACGGGGCCACCTGTTGATGTGCCAATTGCCGTCAGTTGATACTTCTTACCAGAAGCACGGTACTTTGTCGCAGCAGGTCGAGTTGGTGTTGGAGTCACAGGTGAAGCCGTTCTTGAACCTAATGATCGAGTAGTCGTGCTGGTACTCGCTGTTGGGCGAGCGATAGGTCGACGCATGAAAGCGCGCTTCGAGGCAATCTGAATCACACGCTGTTGAAGTAATGACACCGCTTCTTCACGGTTACGCGCAATGTCCTCAAACTTTTTCGGTAAGAAGTCCAATGCGCCTGCATCTAGCGCATCAAGCGTAGCTTTCGCCCCGTCGTGGGTCAGGGACGAAAACATTAGAATTGGCGTTGGAGCAGCGGCCATAATTTCACGTACAGCTGTAATGCCATCCATCACTGGCATTTCAATATCCATCGTGATGACGTCAGGTTTGAGAGATTTGGCTTTCTCAACCGCCTCTCTACCATTTACCGCAACGTCAATCACTTCTAGGCGCGATTCTGAGTTGATGATTTCGCTCACGCGACGTCGGAAAAAACTCGAATCATCAACGACTAGTACTTTAATCGCCATCTTATTCCTTTTAATAACGTCAGCTTTGCTTAAAGGCGTGAAGCCGCAGCATATCGCTTAAGTAAATCAGGCACATCTAGAATTAATGCAATATGGCCATCGCTAGTAATTGTCGCACCAGCCATACCTGGAGTGCCCTGTAATAGATTATCGAGTGGCTTAATAACCACTTCTTCTTGACCAATAAGCGTATCCACAACAAAACCAACGCGCTGGTTACCAATCTGTACAATCACCACGTGACCGTGACCAGTACGCTCTTGGACGTTTTGCGATTTGGATGCCAACCAGTTTTGTAAGTAAAATAGTGGGATAGATTTCTCACGCACAATGATCGTCAGCTGACCATCTACCACGTTTGTACGGCTAAGATCTAAGTGGAAAATTTCACTCACCGAAGCCAGTGGTAGAGCAAACGGATGACCGCCAACACCAACCATCAGTGTCGGTAAAATCGCTAACGTTAGTGGTACTTTGATCGTAATCTTAGTGCCCTTGCCTAGCTCAGAATCGATATCGATTGAACCGTTTAAGGTATTGATCGCCGTCTTAACCACGTCCATACCCACGCCACGACCAGAGATGTCAGAAATTTTATCTTTACTTGAGAAGCCAGGTGCGAAGATAAGGTTGAAGCACTCTTTATCTGTTAAACGTGCCGCCGCATCTTCATCCATCATGCCACGCTTCACCGCGATGCCACGCAGTTTGTTCGGGTCCATACCGCCACCATCATCTACGATGGATAGTTCAATATGGTCCCCTTCTTGCGATGCTGACAAAATCACTTTACCTGTGCGTGATTTGCCGGCCTTCGCGCGTGCGTCTGGCATTTCAATACCGTGATCAACCGAGTTACGCACCAAGTGAATCAACGGATCGGCCAATGCTTCTACAAGGTTTTTATCGAGATCGGTTTCTTCACCGCGCATTTCTAGCACGATGTCTTTATTTAGGTTACGAGCCAAGTCACGGACAACGCGTGGGAAACGGCCAAACACTTTCTTAATTGGCTGCATACGCGTTTTCATTACCGCGCCTTGTAGATCCGCAGTTACCACATCAAGGTTAGCGACCGCTTTGGACATCTCTTCGTTGTCGCTATTCAAACCAAGGCTTAATAGGCGGTTTCGAACCAATACGAGCTCACCCACCATGTTCATGATGGTATCAAGCGTCGAGGTATCAACACGAACGGTTGCTTCAGCCTGAGGTTTTTTAACCGCTGGTGCTTTGGCTTCTTCTTTTACCGCGACTGGTTTAGATTCTGGCTTTGGTGCTGGCGCTGCTTGAACCGGTGCTGGCTTAGCAACAGGCTCAGGTTTCGCAGGGCTTTGCTCTACGTTTGCTGAAGCTGGCTTCGTTGCCATATCCAATTCTTCTAGCGTTGGACCTTTACCTGAACCATGTAGCTCATCTAGTAACTTTTCGAACTCTTCGTCCGTCATTAAGTCACTGTCTTGATTTGATGAAGATGACACTGGAGCGGAAGGCTCTGCCGCTTTAGGTGGCTCTACTGGTACAGATGCAGCAGCCTCTGCCGTAGAAGGGCTTTTTCCTACACCGTGCAGTTCATCGAGTAAACGTTCAAACTCATCATCAGTGATATCACCACTTTCAACTGATGGTGCACTCGATTGAGGCGGTTCAGATGGCGTTGTAGATGTCGCAGACATTGAGGTGCCTGGCGCTGAACCTTTACCATGAAGCTCATCAAGTAGCTTTTCGAATTCGTCTTGGGTAATTTCATCAACAGAGCCGACACTTGATGGTGCTGACGGCGCAGCAGGTTCTTCGATGATAGGCTCGGGAATAATAGGCTCTGGAGTAGCCACTGGTTCTTCAACTACGGTTGCCGCTACTTCATCTTCTGACTCAGGTTTGCATAGACGATGAAGTTCTTCAAGAAGCTCAGGGTCCGCAGCTTCTAACGGCTCACGATCTTGAACAGCCTGGAACTGGGTATTAACCGTATCCAAGGCTTTTAGCATCGTATCCATTAAGTTTTGCGTTACCGTGCGTTGACCGTTTCGTAAAACGTCGAACACGTTCTCCGCACCATGACAAGTATCGACTAGCTCTGCCAATGAAAGGAAGCCGGCACCGCCTTTTACGGTATGAAACCCGCGGAAAATAGCATTAAGTAAGTCTTTGTCTTCTGGGTTATTTTCCAATTCAACCAACTGCTCAGAAAGCAGCTCGAGAATTTCCCCAGCCTCAATGAGAAAGTCCTGAAGAATATCTTCGTCTAAATCGTAGCTCATACGTTACCTTTAAAATCCAAGACTGGACAACAAGTCATCGACTTCGTCCTGCGATGAAACCGCATCTTCTCTCAGTTCTGGATGAAGAATCGGGCCTTCGGCTTCGCTTGTTTGTGTATTCTTTTTATCTGCCGGTTCTGACAAAACTTGAATGTGTTCTTCGAGTTTATTTCCAGAGAATACGGTTAGGATTTCCACTAAGCGGCCTTCTACTTCATTAACCAACGTAATTACGCGGCGAATGATTTGGCCAGTTAGGTCTTGGAAGTCTTGCGCCATGAGAATTTCGGTCAACTGGCCGCGCAATTCAGTGCTGTCACCTTCGACTTGCACTAATAGCCCGTCGATTCGGTGGCACAGTGCTTTAAATTCGCTTAATTCTATGCGCCCGTGCATGAGTTCATTCCATTGAGGACGAACTTTTAGAAGGCAATCATGCAGGTTGTCAGCGATAGGAAGGCAGCAGTCGACCGCATCCATTGTTTTGTTGGCTGCAAGCTCTGTCTTCTCGATCACATAATTGAGACGATCCCTAGCGTTAGGGATTTCGTCTTTCGCAATTTCGGTCATGCGCTGATCGAGACTGAACTGCTTGAGTGATTCGTGAAGGTCTCGAGTTAACGCTCCAATTTCTTGCAGCATTGGGTTATCGGCACCTTCGTAGATCGAGGCAACAAGCATATTGGCTTGGTCTTGTTCCCCGTTTTCTAGCATTTGAACGAGTGACTTCGCCTGCTCTAGTGAGATCATTCTGAATAGACCCTTTTACGTTTAGTTCTTCTTATCACTTTGAAAACGCTAAACGAGTCATTTAATAGGTATTTAATAATTGGTATGAATGACTCGAATAACAAAGAGAAAGAGAGTTATAAACGCTCGAAAATTTTATCTAATTTTTCTTTTAATGTTGCAGCAGTAAATGGCTTAACAATGTAGCCGTTTACACCTGCTTGAGCAGCTTCAATGATCTGCTCACGCTTCGCTTCAGCCGTGATCATTAGAACTGGCAGATGCTTAAGTTCTGCATCCGCGCGGATGTGTTTAAGCAAATCGATGCCTTGCATACCTGGCATGTTCCAGTCAGTTACAACAAAATCGAAGTCACCTTTTTTCAGCATTGGTAATGCGGTTAAACCATCGTCCGCTTCTTGAGTGTTATTGAAACCCAAGTCACGAAGCAGGTTTTTAACAATACGGCGCATTGTTGAGAAATCATCAACAATAAGGATCTTCATGTTTTTATTCAAAATTGCCTCCACTGAATCGTAAAATCAGTGTTTTTAGTCATTTTGTGTCCACGCACTGAGCTTGGTACGTAAACGTTGCATCGCTTGACTCAGTATTTGACTTACGCGAGATTCGCTTACGCCTAACACATCGCCAATTTCTTTCAAATTGAGTTCTTCATCATAATAAAGCGAAAGAACCAAAGCTTCACGCTCTGGAAGCTGTTTTATTGATTCAACCAGTGCTTTTCGAAATGATTCATCAACTACCCCTTTGAATGGGTTGCTGTCATCGGTTTCATCCGCTGGTGAAATCACATCATCAGAAACGCCTAAATCTTCAATACCGACTAATTTTGAGCAGTTGATATCGGTAAGAGCACTATGATATTGATCCAGTGTCATACCGAGATGCGTGGCTACTTCAGAATCAGTAGGATCTCGATTTAATTCGCCTTCCAGCTCCGCAATCGCTTGGTTAATCTCTCGATTATTTTTATGAACAGAACGCGGTACCCAATCGCCTTTACGCATGTCATCTAACATTGCGCCACGAATACGGATACCTGCATAAGTTTCAAAGCTCGCACCTTTAGAACCATCATAATTCTGCTGAGCTTCGATAAGACCGATCATGCCGGCCTGAATTAAATCCTCTACCTGAACACTCGGCGGTAAACGGCCTAGTAGGTGGTGAGCAATGCGCTTAACCAACACTGAATAACGTTCAATGAACGCCTGCTGGCTATTAAATTTGCCATGTTGGTCATAGGTTATCGCTTTATTCACCAAAAGGGTCCTCTGCGAATTCGGTACGATTTAGCAACCTTTCCACAAAAAATTCCAAGTGTCCACTTGGTGTTTTCGGTAGTGGCCACGTCAACGCTTTGTTTGCTAGTGAGCTGATAGCTAAAGCGGCAGGCGAGCGTGGGAACGCATCAACGACAATTTTTTGTCTTTTTACAGCCTGTCGTACTTTATCATCTAATGGAATACATGCTACGAGTTCAAGGCTAACATTCAAGAATCGCTCTGTGACTAGTGTCAACTTTGCAAACAATTCTCGCCCTTCACGGTAGCTTCTGACCATATTTGCTACAACTTTAAAGCGTTGAACTTGGTGTTCTTTACTCAACAGCTTGATTAATGCATAGGCATCTGTGATTGACGTCGGTTCATCACACACAACTACAACCACATCTTGAGCTGCTCGCGAAAAACTGATTACCATGTCAGAGATACCAGCAGCGGTATCAATCAGCAGGACATCCATTTCGTCTTCAAGACTACCAAATGCTCGGATGAGTCCGGCATGCTGAGCGTGAGAAAGCTCTGTCATGCTCTGTGTGCCAGAAGTTGCAGGAATTATCTTTATACCATAAGGCCCTTCGACAATCGCATCTTTTAGCTCACATTCACCCGCTAAGACATGTCCTAGATTACGTTTTGCACGAATTCCGAGCATCACGTCCACATTGGCCAGACCTAAATCAGCGTCGAGAACCATCACCTTCTTGCCTTGGCGAGCCATACAAATCGCCAGACCCAGTGTTACGTTTGATTTCCCCACACCACCTTTGCCGCCAGTAACAGCAATCACTTTGGTCAACGATGGTTGTGTTAAGCGACGGAGGCCGCTTGCTTGATCGTGTATCATATTCTCAGTCATAGTAGTCCGCCGCCTTAGAGTCCTTCACTGTCACTGTTCCAAAAGTGAGGTTCGTTCTCTGTCGACTTCTCTAACAGTTCATTTGCTTTCGCAAGCATATATTTTGGTTGCGCTATCACAATGTCTTCTGGTACGCGCTGACCATTAGCGATGTAAGCTACTGGCATTGCGTTTTGAATCACTACACTGATGAATTCGCCTAGGCTTAATGACTCATCAAGCTTCGTCATAATACAACCCGAAAGTGGTATACGTCGGAAGTGATCCAGCGTTTCTTGTAGAACACGACGTTGTGCGGTAGCCGGCAAAACAAGGTAGCTGTGGATCACTTCTCCGCTCTCTTGCATTAGAGTGTCGAGCTGCTCGGAAAGCCTCACATCTCGTTGCCCCATCCCTGCCGTATCGACCAAAATCAGTCTTCTGTTTCTTAGCTGATATATAACATCGGCTAACTCGTTAGAATCTTTAGCAACTCTTACGGGACAACCCATGATTCTTCCGTAAATTGAGAGTTGCTCATGTGCACCTATGCGATATGTATCTGTTGTCACAAGGGCCACATTGTCGGCACCGTATTCCATGGCTGCGCGTGCTGCGAGTTTCGCTACGGTTGTTGTTTTCCCAACCCCCGTCGGACCCAACAATGCGACTACGCCACCACGTTTTAAAATGTCCTGTTTAGGAATATTGATTTGATCCGCCACCAGCGACAATAACGCTTTCCACGCTCGCGCTGGCTTTGTATCTTCCGGGATATAACAGGCCATCTGGTCTGCTAACTCCGGAGAAACGCCCATTCGCTCTAAGCGCTTAATCAGCATAGCTCTTAGCGGCTCACGGCGTTCTACTTCTTGCCACATCAGGCCAGAAACTTGGTGCTCCAACAGACGACGAATTGACGTCATCTCTTCGCGCATGCTTTCTAGCTCATCGGCCGATTCGTCACGCTCATCACTTGGGCGACGTCGGTCATAGCGCGTCGGGTCCAGCTTGGGCGTCGGACGTTCAAATCGATTGTCCTGTGCGATTAGCTTCGCCAAAGGTGAATCTGGTTGATATGGCGCTGGCTTTTCTTGGTTGTAGCCGTCGCGATGCTTATTTTGGCGTTGCAGCAAAGCAGAGAGCGAATCTTCATTTTCTGCTACGTGATCGTCAGCATCTGCTGCACCACCGCTATATTGCTTAAGCATATTAGCGAATCGCTGCGTCATTGAGCCTGTTTTTTCATTGTTACTGTTATTACTGTTCAGGCTAATTTTATCTTCATCTAAATGACGATCTTGGTAACGATCAGCAGAAGACGATGACATTTGACGATGTTCGTTATAGCGATTCGATTGAGAAGCACCGCGATTTTGCTGTGACGCTGCGCTTGCTTGAGACGGATTAGATTCACTATCTATCGCCGCAACAATCGCTACTCCACCAGCCACTTTCTTGTTTGACATGATCACCGCTTCCGCGCCTAAGTCCTCTTTCACTTGGAGCAGCGCCGTTCTCATGTCTTTGGCAAAAAATCGCTTTATTTTCAAACTATGAATCCATTAATGATGCGTGAGATCAGTTACCCACGGCTTGCACAATTCTGATCTGTTTTTCATCCGGGATTTCTTGGTAAGACAGTACCCGGAGATTAGGTATTGTGTTCTTCACAAATTTCGCCAACGTCGAGCGTAATACACCGGAAGTAAGCAGAACGGCAGGTTCGCCTTTCAGTTCTTGTTCCTGTGTCGCTTGGCTTAGTGAAGACTGCAATCGCTCAGCGAGTCCCGGTTCAATCCCCGCGGATTCGCCTCCTGATGCTTGCATAGTTTGATGCAATATTTGTTCCAGTTCGGGTATCAAGGTGATCACTGGTAACTCAGGCTCTATACCATTGATTTCTTGAACAATTAGACGTTTAAGACTAATTCGAACTGCTGCCGTCAATATGTCAGCTTCTTGACTCTTACTTGAGTACTCAGCCAAAGTTTGAACAATCGTGCGAATATCGCGGATTGGAATGGCCTCGTTTAACAAGTTTTGTAGGACTTTCACCACCACACCTAATGGTAATTGGTCAGGAACAAAGTTCTCGACCAACTTAGGCGCGCTGCGTCCCAACATTTCTAATAAATTCTCTACTTCTTCATGGCCAATTAGCTGTGATGCGTTGTTGGTCAATAGCTGGCTTAGGTGCGTCGCTAATACCGTTGATGAATCAACAACCGTATAACCCAGAGCCTGCGCGTGCTCACGCTGATCTTCTCGGATCCATACGGCTTCCAGTCCAAAAGCAGGGTCAATGGTTGGTTCACCATCAATCATGCCATACACCTGACCTGGGTTAATCGCTAGCTCTTGATCCGGACGAATCTCTGCTTCGCCCACCGCAACCCCCATCAATGTAATTCGGTAACTGTTTGGGGTCAGCTCAAGATTGTCACGAATATGAACCGCTGGAATTAGGAACCCAAAATCTTGCGATAACTTTTTACGCACGCCTTTTACGCGCTCTAGCAGTTCCCCACCTTGGTCTCTGTCCACCAAAGGGATTAAGCGATAACCGACTTCCAAGCCAATAATATCGACTGGCTGGACGTCATCCCAAGACAGTTCGCGCTGTGAGGAAGGTTCTGTACCTTCGTCTGCTGTTGCTGGTAAAGCGGGCTCTTTCGCTTTCTGCTTCTGCCGTTTGTCGATGAAATATGCCGCTGCACCGGCCGCGACTGCCAGGCTCAAAAACGCAAAGTGTGGCATGCCCGGTACGATGCCCATCACACCAAGAATAGCCGCAGTAATCATCAGCGCTTTTGGGTTGTCGAACATCTGGAAGACCAGTTGTTCCCCCATGTCTTCATCGGTGTTTTGGCGCGTCACCATCATTGCCGCTGCAATCGACAGCAATAGCGATGGGATTTGTGCGACCAAACCATCACCGATTGTCAGTAAGGTATAGATTTCAATCGCTTCACCGAAACCCAATCCATACTGCGCCATACCGATCGACAGACCGCCGACGATGTTGATAAACAGAATCAAAATACCGGCAATCGCGTCACCTTTTACGAACTTCGAGGCACCATCCATCGAGCCATAGAAATCCGCTTCTTTGGTCACTTCAAAACGACGAACTCTTGCCTGCTCTTGGTCTATCAATCCGGCATTCAAGTCGGCATCAATCGCCATTTGCTTACCCGGCAACGCATCAAGCGTAAAGCGAGCACTTACCTCAGAGATACGACCCGCACCTTTGGTCACCACCATAAAGTTGATGATCATTAAGATGAGGAAAACCACTAGGCCGACCGCGTAGTTACCACCAATAACGACGTTACCGAACGCCTCAATTACGTTACCTGCCGCATTACCGCCTTCATGACCATGCAGTAAGACGACACGAGTCGAGGCAACGTTCAAAGCCAAGCGGAGCAACGTGGCGATCAGCAATACCGTTGGAAAAGCAGCGAAGTCCAAAGGGCGACGTGTGTAAACGGTCACTAACAACACCACCATCGACAGCGCGATGTTAAAGGTGAAGAACATATCCAGCAAAAATGCTGGAATCGGCAGTACCACCATCGCTAGGGTGGCCAAAACCATCACCGGAGCACCAATAGCTGGCATTTCACGTTGAGGGATTCGTGGCAATTTATCTGCAAACGGCAGGCTTAACTTCATACTGCGAGAGATCTCAATCGATTGAAGCGTCACGTAAGCTCTTACTATTAATACGCGACCGCTTTAGCCTAAAAGTTTAGGTAGGGTTGATAATTAAAGCGTTTTAAGCAATCTATGTACCATAATTAGCGCCAAAATAATGACTAAACACTCAAATAGAGCTTAGCTTTTGATCAAACGAGCTTTTTTAAGGCTTTACCGCTTTTCGTATCAATGACGGTGCTCGGGCGGGATTGGCAAATCATAATCTTGAATTTTCGGGCGCTGTCCACCTCGTTTTCGGTATTGCTTCAATTGGAATACAAATGCCAAAACCTGAGCGACGGCAGTAAATAACCCATCGGGGATCTCTTGCTCGAGCTCTGTCGTGTGGTACAACGCACGAGCCAAAGGTGGTGCGGGCACAATCGTAATGTCATGTTCGCGGGCGACTTCTCGAATCTTCATCGCCATGTGGTCAGTACCTTTAGCGATCACGACTGGCGCACGGTCTGTCTTCTGTTTATAACGAAGCGCTACCGAGAAGTGCTCTGGGTTAGTAACAATAACATCAGCTTGAGGAACGTCCGCCATCATTCGACGTTGAGCCGCTTCCCTTTGCAACATACGAATACGGCCTTTCACTTCCGGCTTACCTTCAGTCTCTTTGTATTCGTCTTTGACTTCTTGCTTGGTCATTTTTAACTGATCGGCGTGCTGCCAAATTTGAAATGGAATATCGATGGCAACCACAATCAATAGCGAGCAACTGATCAGCAAAATAAAGTTCAGCAAAATATCTAAAGCATGGAAGATGTTTTGCGGATACACATCCATGCTCAATTGAATCAGATCGGCCTGCGATGCTTGGATCAAATAGATGGCGACACCAGTGACCAGAACCACTTTAAGGATTGATTTGATCAACTCTACCCAGCTTTGCATGCCAACCATTCGCTTTAAGCCGCTAAGTGGATTCATTTTCGACAGCTTGGGCATGGCCGCTTGGGCAGAAAAACTGATTCCTCCCACACCTGCTGCTCCAATCATGGCGGCGGTAAACAATGTCGCTAACACCAAAAATAGTGGGAACAACAAATCACTCATCGCGCCCAAAGCGATATCAAACAGTTTTGCAGTATCGAAAATCTCTTCTCGTTGAAGATCAAATAAACGGCTCATGATGGAAAACAATGAACGTGCTAACGCCTCGCCAAACCACATCAATGAAATGGCGCCAACGATCAGCACAGATGCTGATGCAAGCTCTTTAGATCGAGCGACCTGCCCCTTTTCTCTGGCTTGTTGTAACCGTCGGGGCGTGGCTTCTTCGGTGCGTTCCTGACCGTCTGATTCTGCCAAATCTTAGCACTCCAAGCGAATGAGCCGACAAATCTGCGCCTCACCCACTGTCCAGAACATTTCATAATGACTGTATAGACCAGCCAGTATGTACCAACAAAGTAATAGACCCACCATCAAAGCAAAAGCAAAACCAAGCGAGAAGATATTCAGCTGTGGTGCGGCACGGGTCATTACACCAAACGACAAGTTAATGGTCAGTAGTGCAATAATGCCGGATAGAGACATACTCAATGCAGTTTGGAACATAATACCAAGCCAGCCTGCCATTTCACGGAAATCAACCGCGTTGAGCGAGCCGGAGCCAATCGGCAAAGTTTTAAAACTGAACACCACCAATTGCAGCATTTTTAAGTGTCCATCGGTGGCAAGGAAAAACATTGTCGTTAAGAACATGAATAACTGGCCAAGCAATGGCGTGTTCTGACCATTTGCGGGATCAACCATAGAAGCAAAGCCCAAACTTGATTGCATACCCAATATTTGACCAAGTAGGACAAAGGTTTGAATCATAAATTGAGTAACCATACCCATCGCTATGCCGATGATCATTTGCTCGGCAATGGTCATGAAGCCACGAAACGAGAGTAGCTCAATGTCCTGAGGTACGGCGGGGATGGCTGGCATGACAGCGAAAGTGATGGCTAAACCGAGGTAAAGGCGGATTCTTGGCGAAACAAATCGGGCCCCGGTTACTGTCATCACCATCAACATGGATGAGATACGAACATAGGGCCAGAAGTAGTTTGCGATCCAATCTAAGACAACGCTAGTGGGGTACTCCATAGGCGCCTCTAATAAAGCACCTGAGGTAAGCGTTCAATCAAGCCATAGAAATATTCCATCAACATTTGCGTCATCCAATGCCCAAACAGCATCAGGGCCAAAAGCGTGACAATCAAACGCGGTAAGAAGCTCAATGTTTGTTCGTTGATGGATGTCGCAGCTTGAAAAATCGCAACTACAAGGCCGATAAGCAAGCTTGGGATGATAATAGCGCAGACCATGATAAGCACCATCCAAAGTGCTTCACGGAAAAGCTCGACAAACATTTCTGGTGTCATGTCTTATCCTCTATCTGCGCTTATCTAAAGGGCAAAGCTGCCCGCAAGTGTCGAGAGTATCAAGTTCCAACCATCGACCAATACGAACAACATCAACTTGAACGGCAACGAAACAATCATTGGTGACAACATCATCATACCCATTGCCATCAGTACCGAAGCGACTACAAGGTCAATAATCAAAAACGGCAAGAAGAGCATAAAGCCAATTTGGAATGCAGTTTTTAGCTCTGAGGTGATAAAAGCCGGAATCAACACCGCCATCGACACATCTTCTGGATTCTCGACTTGCTCTCCTGACATGGTTACGAACGTCTCCAAATCTTTGATTCGGGTCTGCTTAAGCATAAATGCTTTCATTGGCGCTTGTGCAGCATCAAACGCTTCTCGCGCCGTAACTTGCTCGTTCAAATAAGGCTGAACAGCTTTGTCGTTGATTTCGTTCAGGACAGGAGACATAACAAAAAAGGTCAAAAACAGCGCAATACCAATAATAACCTGATTAGAAGGCGTTTGTTGCAAACCCATTGCCTGACGCAATATCGACATCACCACCACAATTCGAGTGAACGAGGTCATCAGAATCACCATGGCAGGCAAGAAGCCAAGCATGGTCATTAACGCTAAAATTTGTAGTGTAACCGAGTAGTCTTCACTGCCATCAGGGTTCGTGGTCATGGTGAATGCTGGAATACCACCGCCACTAGAAACGGACATAGCACGGCTAGCACCAGTATCACTTTGCATAGCCTGAACTGTAACACCACTTCCATCGGCTAAGTTATCTGGCAGCGCTGACTCCTCTGCTTCAGCAAAGGTAAATGAAGAAAACAGCACGCCGACAAAAAGTAACAACGTACTCAGGAGCAAACGAATTGGATTACCCTTTGTCATGTTTTTTGATCAGCTGGCTAAATTGAGTCGCAAAAGCATTGGTCGCCAACTCTTCCTCTTTCAGTGGCTTATCTAACTTGGCTAAAGTTTGGATCGATTGGCTAGTAATCCCAACCAAAAACTGTTCTTCACCCACTTGAACTACTGCGATTCTTTCTTTTGTACCCACTGGCAACTGACTCACTATACGCAAGCCCTTTTGTTGTCCCATCGCTGGCACTTGCATACGTTTCAGCAACCAAGCCAGCAAAAGAATCACGCCGATTACAAGCACAAGCGAGCCAAGTGTCGTCGCAAGATCCAGATTATTTGGTGCGGCAGCAAATGCATAAGGAGCACTTAGCATTAAGCTCAGTGCTCCAGTGATTTGCTTCAATCGCATTTTGATTGAACGACTCATCTTAACGCAGCTTCTTAATTCGTTCAGTTTGGCTGATCACATCCGTCAAACGGATACCAAACTTATCGTTGACGACCACGACTTCGCCGTGAGCAATCAAAGTACCGTTAACCAATACATCGAGCGACTCACCGGCTAGACGATCCAACTCAACAACCGAACCTTGGTTAAGCTGCAACAGGTTCCGAATGCTAATTTGAGAACGACCGACTTCCATCGAAATCGTCACCGGGATATCCATAATAGTGTCGAGTTTACGACGCTCATCTTCGCTAATTGGGCTTGAAGTGTCTTTTAGCTCTTCCAGTGGCGCAGCCAATACTTCATCTACGTCTACAGAAGGGGCAGACGGGTCTTCGCCAAGAGCGGCTGCCCATTCGTCTGCTAGCTTTTGATCGTCACTTGGTTCCATTTTTCTATCCTGTGTTACGCCTAACTCATGCCATAGCATGTCTGTTTAATAAGGTATCTTAATGGTCTATATCGTCTTCACTCTCAAGCTCAGACATGATGTCTTTACCTAAGAAAGCTAAATCTGTTTTGACGACATGTGGGCGCTCAATTTCCTCAGAAATTTGCACCGCTAATTTGTCTTCCGAACGACCCATTTTTACGCGATAGGTCGGTAGGTCTTCTACAAACATCGTCGCATGTTCTGGCATTTCAATCGGGATGATATCGCCCGGTTGCAGCTCCATGAGATCACGCAAAGAAATGTCTTTTTCGAGCAAGTTCACGCGGAAGTTAACCGGACAATCCATGATCTCTTCACGTAGTGCTGAGCTCCAGCGAACGTCCGTTTCCATCTTGTCGGACTGAACACCTGCATCCAATAGTTCACGAATAGGCTCAACCATGGAGTAAGGCATAACGACATGAAAATCGCCGCCACCGCCGTCAACTTCTATATGGAATGAACTCACGACAATCACTTCTGTCGGGCTGACAATGTTTGCCATGCTTGGGTTTACTTCAGAGTCGAGATATTCGAACTCTACCCCCATCACTGGCGACCACGCTTCTTTATAATCTTCAAATACAATTTTCAGTAACAACTGAATGATGCGGCGTTCCGTTGGGGTAAATTCGCGGCCTTCGATTTTGGCGTGGAATCGACCATCACCGCCAAAGAAGTTTTCTACCAGAATAAAGACTAAACGAGCCTCCATGGTGATCAACGCAGTACCTTTTAACGGACGAAAACGCACCATGTTCAAACTGGTTGGCACGTACAATGTGTTCTGGTATTCACCAAACTTCATCATCTGCACGCCATTGATCGACACCTCTGCCGTTTTACGCAGCATATTAAACAGACTAATACGCATGTGCCGTGCAAAGCGCTCGTTGATAAGTTCGAGCGTCGGCATTCGACCACGTACGATTCTGTCTTGCGACGAGAAATCAAAATTGACGGCACCCTCAGTGTCGTTTTCTATCGGTTCATCGACGTCATCAACATCGTCAACCCCATGCAATAGCGCATCAATTTCGTCTTGGCTTAATAGATCGGTCACGTTTTACCTATTGAATAACAAAATCTGTAAACAGTACTTTTTCAATCACTGGCTTACCGACCGCAGCATTCAGCGCTGCTTTGATATCTTCGGAAGCACGATCGCGCAATTCCACTCGTCCTGTAGGAGAGCGCAATTGATCAACCGTCGCGGAAGCAAACGTTGATAGCATAGAGCTTTCAATCAGTGGCGAATGATACCGCGCCAACTCTTCATTTTCTGCACCGCGAACCATTAACTGCGCTTTAATTTGAACCAGCCTATCGCGGCTATCCCCAGTAACGTTAAATACAAATGCCTGAGGAAGATTCACATACGCGATGGGCGCAGCATCCGATGCCTTCACTTGAGCCTGTTGAGACGATTCAGCCTGAGCAGGTTCATCAGAGCCCATTAGAAAAAATGCCGCTGCCCCGCCACCAAGTAGTAATACTACAACAGCGATGATGATGATAAGTAACTTGCTTTTTCCTTTCGGCGCATCGGCCCCTTGTAACTGTTCTTCTGCCATTCTTGTCTCTTATTGTTTTTTTGAGTTACCAAGACGTTTTAGTGAGTTGCTTGGTAACCATATTCCATTGCCGTTAAACGGCCTTTTATGCGTAAAAACTAATTCCATCACGCTTTGAAGCGACATTCAAATCCAGATTGACATCATATTCAAAACCCTCTTCGGACTGTCCAGAAAAACCGCCACTTTGCGCGCTTTGACCATGTTGTTCAGCAGTATACCTACCTTGCTGTTGCCCGCTGTTTTGTTGCTGGACGGAAGAATCAGCCAGCTGCATACCTTGTTGTGCTAGCATTTCTCTCAAACGAGGGAGCGTCTGTTCAATAATGTCACGAGCTTGCGGGTTGTTCACTGTAAAATGTACATTGGCAACGTCATTATTCATGGTCATACGAATTTGCATACGACCTAACTCTGGTGGATCAAGACGAATATCGAGATTTTTCAGATTCTTCGACATCATCATTTGCACTTTTTCCGCAACTTGCTCGTTGGCTAGCTCTTTAGTTAGTTGCAACGGAAGCTGAGCTTGTTGTGCAGCATCAATACGCGCTTGTTGCTGTACATTAATTCCTTGCTGACCTGCCATAGCCTGAAGCTGTCCAGCGAAACCGTGTTGGAGATCCGGCTTATCTTGTTTATCCGCAGTCGCCTTTAGCGCACCAGTCGCCAATGCTGCGTTCATCACTTTCTGGCTAATCTCTCCGTCTTTCACACCTTGAAGCGACGTCGGCACTTGCGCGGTTATCAACGTATCGGGCGTTGGAGATAATGCGACTTTTTCTCCACTATGAGCAGTTTGTGGCTGGGGTACTTGAGCCGCTGTATGCTGGATTTGCTGAGACACTGCCATAGGTCCAGCCTGGCGAGTTAAGTTATGTTGTACTTGTTGCTCTGCTAGAATCTGTTTAATGTCATTAGGGAGCGCAACAAATTGGGCAAGGTCTTGCTCAGGAATATCCGCCGTGATCGTTCCTTGTTTCAACCCTTCAATGATCTGAGCTTCTTGCTGGGTCAGTGGTTTTCCTTGCGCCAACTTGGTATCTATAACTTCAAGTTCATCCAAGGAGACTCGTGGAAGCGCGTCGATGTTGGAACCATCAACGTCTGTTAACAACGGCGACAGCTCATTAGCTACTTCACCACTGACTGCGCTCTTAGTCGTCGGATGGCTGGCTTGTTTCGCTAGCTCTTGCCAAGCAGCAAACTCAGACGAGAGTTTGTCGACATCGATAGGTTGACCATTCTTATCTAAAATTGGCTCTAAGTCTTGTCCTGGGATCATCTGTGCTTGTTCAAGAGAATGAACTGATGGCGTTTCATTCAAAGCCAGCTCATCAAGGTGTGTCGAAACGGTTGCTTGCTCGTGGAACGAATGCACTAAATTCGCGCTCTGAGGCAAAACTTTGCCACTATCGATGGATGCATTACTCGCATTCAGGGTTTGATTCGCTTGTTCAATTCGACCAAGAAGCTGTTGTCCTTCGCCCATCGTGCTTTTTACGTCCACTATATTTGATGGGTTGCTCGTATCGATTGATGTTGATTTCACTTTTTCAATAGCTTCAACATCATTCTCCAAAGGTGTGCTGTTACTCGCCTTTTGTAAACTTGCTTCTTCACTTAAGGTTGCATTCGGTTTGTTTGCTGATATTTCATCAAAACCATGGGGCTCGTCACTGACGGATTCTTGGCTTTCTTGCGCCAACAATTCGTCCGAGACGTTAGCAGAAGAAGTACTGCCTACATCCGCTCTTTCTTTTTCTTCAACCACTGTCGATTCTGTTGCTACTTTTTCGGGCTTTTGTTTACCAGCAAACGCATCGGTTAACGTTTCTAAAAATCCCTTGCTCTCAGTGCTCTCTGCGGACGCTTTAGCGGACACATCAGAAACTGGCGTCTTGGTAGTCGCAGATACATGGGACAAATTCACACTCATTTAGAAACTCTCGTTCTCGTGGCTCTGAGTATATCGCTGGCAGGCAGCAATACTGGCGGCAAACTAAGGTCAAAAAGACCCGACACTGACAGCTAAAATGCAAAAATCACACCACAATATTGAGCCAATTCTCGGCAAGCTAATAGATGGCATGTTTATGGAACAAACATCAACAATACTATCCGATAACCTGGTTCCTAACATGATGTACAGCTACTTGATTGACTTTGAAAAACGATAAGCGTAAACAGACACTTGGCTTAACAATTAAGGAATCACTTTGAAGATCACAGAATTACGCCAATATAGAATCAAAGCAGGCAAAACAGATCAGTGGCTAAGTTGGATGAAGGAAGAACTGTTGCCCTATCAACGCTCACAAGGCATGCGTGTGCTGAATACTTACGTCCACACTGGTGATGATGGACATGACTATTTTGTTTGGCTTAGAGAGTTCGACAATGAACAAGCACGCCAGGCTCTCTACGAAGAAACATACAACGAGTGGTGGGTTCGCGAGATTCGACCGAAGGTATTTGAGCTAATTGAACAAGACTCAATCAAAGTTACCTTACTTGAATCGGTAGAGATGTAGTCAACTGCAACACCGTAATGCAATATCGAACCGATAACCTTTAGAAACGATGTGGTTTTCGACTGTAAAGTAAGGTGGAAAACTCGTCCATTTGCTTTTGTTCGCGCTTAGCTTCAGCAAGTTGTTTCTCTTTTTCGCGTTTGTCTATCATCCACTCATAGGATTTGCGTTCTTTACGCACGGTTAACCAATATTCTTTACAGTTTTCAACCTGCTCTTTGAAATGACTTTCTGCTTGCTTTTGCTTAGATAAAGTCTCATCTAGCTGGGTAAGGAATCGATTTAGGTGCCCATATTGACTTGCCGTTAGGCCCGCCTGACCACGGTCGACGAGTTGCTGGCAATAATCAAGCCGATACTTTTCAATTTGTTCAACCTGACGGTAATAATCTTCGAGTTCAGAACGCGCTTTGTTCAGTGCAAGCACAGCTTGGTCTTCACGATCCTTCGTTTGCTCAAGTAGAAACTCCATCGCATTATTCATGCGCTATCACCCACCCAAAATGTTTCTAAGCATATTGACGCACATATCGTATGGCACCGATTCTTTCATGCTCTGCTGCAAGTATTCGTCTAACTTCGGTTTCAAAGTAAATGCGCCATCAATAGCAGGATCGGTACCCGGTTTGTACGCTCCAATCGAGACCAAATCTTGATTCTTGCGACAAATAGACAAGACCTGTCGCACCGCTTTTGACATCAGAACGTGCTCTTCGGTCGTGATTTGCGGCATAACACGGCTCACCGACTTCTCGACATCAATCGCCGGATAATGGCCTGCATCCGCCATTTCACGAGAAAGTACAATATGGCCATCAAGAATAGCTCGCGATGCATCCGCTATCGGATCTTGCAAATCATCCCCTTCGGTCAACACGGTAAAGAACGCCGTAATCGAGCCTTGCTCGGCACTTCCATTACCCGCTCGCTCAACCAGCGCTGGCAGCTTGGCAAATACAGAAGGCGGGTAACCTTTCGTCGCTGGCGGCTCACCAACAGAAAGTGCGATTTCACGCTGTGCTTGTGCAAAACGAGTCAACGAGTCCATCAATAGCAGAACATCTAACCCTTGGTCCCGGAAGTATTCAGCAATCGTTAATGCCGTTTGGCACCCCTTTAAGCGCATTAGAGGTGAAGCATCGGCAGGCGCCGCGACCACCACTGAGCGGCGACGACCATCCTCACCCAAGATCTCTTCGATGAATTCTTTAACTTCACGTCCACGCTCACCTATCAGGCCGACGACCACAACCTGTGCGGTGGTGCCTCGCGTCATCATGCCAAGCGTGACCGATTTACCCACACCAGAACCTGCAAACAGACCGATACGCTGACCTTTACCGACCGTCAACAAACCATTGATGGCTTTTAGGCCAACATCGAGCGGTTCAGAAATTGGCTTTCGAGCCAATGGGTTGATTGGTTCGGCATTAAAAGAGGCACGGTGATCGGTATACAAAGGGCCAAGTCCATCAAGTGGATTCCCAACCCCGTCTATAACGCGCCCAAGTAGCTCCATGCCGACAGGCAAACCAGCGTCACTGGTTAAAGGGGTGACTCTCGCACCAGGTAAAATGCCCGTAATTTGTTCGCTTGGCATTAAAAATAGGTTGTCACCTGAAAAGCCGACAACCTCGGCTTCCATCTGACCTGACATGGTTTCCACTAAGCATAAACTGCCAATTGGTGCGCGACAGCCGGTTGCTTCCAACGTTAACCCAACCACACGCACCAGTTTGCCAGAGGCGACAGGGCGCGTCGTAAGACCTTCAACTTTGTAGCTTTTTAAGCGGTCAGCGAGTGCTTGCATGGATTACTCACCCTCTTGATGACGGTTTGCGCCACAAAAGCTGTGCAATACGCTTTTGACGCGTTCTTCCATGCGATAATTAATGCTTGATTCACCGGCTTCAATCTGGACGTCACCTCGATTGAGCGATGGCTCAGCAACTAACGTCCAGTTGCGACAATTAAGGTCTTCTTCACCATAAGCTGAACGAATAATCGCGACATCTTCTGGATTCAGGTGCAAGGTAATAGGGTGGCCTGATATTGGTAGCGCTTCGACCGACTGCTTCACCGTATCTAAAATAATTTGAGGGTTGGTTTGTACTTCAACGTGCACCACTTCTTTAACTAAACAGAGCACCATATCCACCAGCTGCTTTTCAACCTGAGCATTCATCAACTCCAAAGGTTGAGCAAACTGATTGGCCAAGTTCATAAAGGTTTCAACTTGCTGCTGAATGTATTCTTGCCCTGCAGTCACCCCTTCAGCTTTTCCGAGCTCAAGACCTTCAGCATGGCCGGCTTGCAACCCTTCTTCTTTACCTTTGTCGTAACCTTGCTTAAAGCCAGCTTCCTGACCTTGATGTAAGCCTTCTTGATAAGCGCCTTGCTTAATCAGTTCAATTTGTTCTTCGGTTAGCGCAAGTGGCTGCTCTTCTTCAGGCTCATCAAAATTCGGCACCCACCCCGGGTCATAGTTGAACGCGGTTTGTTTTGCTTGTTTGGCTTTAGGCTCGCCATAATCAGGCAGCCCCCAACGTTGAGGTTCGATCATCGAATCATCTTCATCAGGACGGATAAATCCACGTTTTCTATCGCCAGCCATGGGTTACCTATTGTGTGTTCGATTAAGAAGTGAGGGTGCTCCGCAATAGGATAATTGCGAAGCAATAGAAATTATAAGAATTCGTCAGCACCGCCAGACAACATGAGCTCACCAGCATCCGCCATTCGACGGGCAATTGCTAAGATTTCTTTCTGAGCGGCTTCTACATCTGCCACTCGTACTGGCGGCATCGCTTCTATATCATCACGCATCATATCAGCAGCACGTTTAGACATGTTCTTGAAGACTTTCTCACGTAACGAGTCATCTGCACCTTTGAGTGCTTTTTGCAACACGTCTTGTGGTACGTCACGCAGCAACTTCTGAATACCTTGGTCGTCCACTTCGACTAAGTTTTCGAAGACAAACATTAGGTCTTGGATTTGCGTCGCCATGTCTTCGTCCTGATCGCGAATTTGTTCCATCAACAAACCTTCGACGTTGTTGTCTAGGTAGTTCATGATCTCCGCTGCTGCTTTCAGGCCGCCAATTTTGGCTGCTTGTGCACCCGCTTGACCCGCGAACTGTTTCTCCATGATTTCGTTCAGCTCTGCCAATGCTGATGGCTGAACTTCTTCAAGGTTGGCAATACGCATCATCAGATCCAAACGCACGCGCTCAGGGAACTGAGACAAAATCTCTGCAGATTGGTCTGCTTCTAAATAAGACAGTACGATAGTTTGAATCTGTGGGTGTTCATTGACAATAATGCTCGCCACTTGGCGTGGGTCCATCCATTTCAAAGAATCCAAACCTTTTGAGCCCGTACCAAGTAGGATCTGGTCAACTAAGTTGTTGGCTTTGTCTTCACCAAGAGCGGCAACCAGTGCATTACGCATAAAGTCTTCGCTGCCCATACCAATGTTGGTGTATTTCTGGATATCCTCCAAAAACGCACGATGAACAGCAGATACCTTGTCTTGGCTGAGATCCTTCGCGCGAGCCATCGCACTACCAACACGCTGAACCTGTTTTGGTTCTAGGTGACGGATAATGCCAGCTGCATCTTGTTCATTAAGGCTCAGTAGTAAAATTGCCGCTTTTTCTTCGCCGGTAATGGTTGAAACATCCAGCTCTACTGGCATTCCCGCGGCGTTGTCATCTTGAGGTACGATATCGTTAGCCATTGTCATTCATCCAGTTTTTCACTACTTGAGCAGCCAGTTCAGGTTCATTCGCAACCAGAGCGCGAACCGCTTTCAATACATCTTCATCTTTATGAAGGTTTGGCAAATCAATACTTGAGCCAAACTCGAACAGTTCGCTGCTTTCGATGTCACTGCCAATCAAGCTAGTTTCACCATCCGCACCAATCGGCAAGCCGTCTGGTCCGTACATTTCGTCTTCATCATCGCTGGTAGGGTTAAGCAATTTCTTCATTGCTGGGCGAACCAGAACCAACACAACCACAATAATCACTAATGCACTTGCGAACCAACGAACCCAATCACTGAAGTTAGGGTGCTCCCAAATTGGTGGTTCTTCTAGCTGCTCAGCCTCTGGCTCAGCAAACTTTACACTCAATACATTCAGCAAATCGCCACGGCCTTGATCAAAGCCAACAGTACCAATTAATACTTGGCGAATGGCATTGATTTCAGATTCGGACATTGGGGTATAAGTCACTTCACCCGTATCAGGGTTAACTTGACGACGGTCTTTAATCGCAACAGAAACGGTCTGACGAGCCACCGTCCCAGTCTGCTTTCGCTCGTGGCTGATGGTCGTATCAAGTTCAAAGTTACGCGTGGATTCTTTACGAACTGAACCCTGCCCCATGACAGAACCATCTTTCATTTGAGCCACATCTTGCGGAATTGAGGCATCCGCTGGAGGCTGATTACTCAACGCACCCGGAATACCCGCTACCATGTTACCGTTATTGTAATCTTCGAGTGCGTACTCACTGCGAGTCGCAGGGGTGTTTGGATCAAAGCGTTTGCGGGTTTGTTCAACCGCACTGAAGTCCATTTGGATATCAACCTGCGCCGTATAGTTGCCATAACCTAAAATGGGTAATAGTACGGAATCAATTTTTTCGCGCAGCGCTTGCTCTTGGCTGCGTTCTAATTCTTGTTCTTTGCGTCGCGCCGCAGAAGCGGGATCTTGGGAGCCTGAGCTGAGTAAGCGGCCATGCTGATCTGTGACGGTAATTCGAGAAGTTTTCATTCCCGGCACAGCACTAGCCACCATGTCGACAATAGAATCCACTTCTTGTTGCTTAAGGTTCGTGCCTGTCGACAATGTCAAAAATACCGACGCAGACGCTTCTTGGTTATGACGCACAAACACGCTGTGCTTTGGCAGTGCCAATAACACTCGTGCTTTGCGAACTTGCTTCATTTCTTCAATTGCTTGAGCCAATTGGCGCTCTCGACTGAGTTTGAGACGCTCTTGCTCGAGACGTTGTGAAACACCAAAACCCATGTCTTGCAGCAAAATATCATCGCCCGCTTCTGTAGCTTGGTTAACGCCGGAACGAACCATGCCAAGTTTGATCGAGTTGTACTCACTCGATTCAACAGAAACAGTATTGCCATCAAGCTTATAATTGATTTTCTGCTGGTCCAGATAATCCAGAACGGGGATCAATTCTTCGGTCTCATACGCACCAAGTGGGCGCATTTCCGGTTCTTTGACCCAAAAGAACAGCATCACGATCAATGCAACACAGATGGATATCGACAGCACAAGCACAACCTGACGAAGTAAATCGAGGTCGCCCACTGCCATATCGAATTTTGACGCACTACGCTCCTCTAGATCTGGATTTTGACTCTCCACATCCACATCGGAACTTGCTACCAGTGCACCATCTGAGCCGCCTTCAGTGACGGTTAAATCTGTAGACTTGTCTGCCACACTTATTACCTAAATTACACTGGCATGTTCATGAGATCTTTATATGCCTCAACGAGTTTATTGCGAATTTGAACCGTCGCATCAAAAGCGACACTAGACTTGTTACGAGCGATCATAACGTCAGAAAGGGATACATCGGCATCACCACGATCAAAACGGGTTTGTAAATCACCAGATGCTTTTTGAAGTGTGTTTACGTTATTGATGGCTTTAGTTAGGAGATCGTTAAAATCTGCTCCAACTTTCGCCCCACTTGCAGTAGGAGCCGTATTGGTTGCTTCTACCATCATGGCGCGCATTTCTGCCTGAATACCATCAATTTTCATTAGCACCTCTAAGCCAAAAGATTGACTATTAACAAAACTGATTATTGACACAGCAATTAACGTGCCATAAGACATTAGCAATCAATTTACTTACACTTTTTTGTCTTATGGCCGTTGTCTGTGTTAATTCGGGATATCTATACCAGCATCACGCATTTTGGCAAGCTTATAGCGCAAGGTTCGAGGGCTTATACCCAGTTTCTCCGCCATTTCTTTGCGTCGACCATTACACTCAACCAAAGTCTCCAAAATAATGGCGTATTCTTGATCGCGCAGCTCGCTGCCTAAGCCTTCTCCACCAGTTACTGGGCGGCTGACACTCTCAGCTTGAGCAACTGGCTTAACATTGGGCACGACCATATCTGCATTTTGCACCACGTGTTGCAAGCTATTGGCATCTTGCCAATCTACGCCCTCGAGCAAAATGTGCTCTGCATCGATGTCGCCATTTTCACTTAATATCAGCGCTCGTTGAACCACGTTATCCAATTCACGAACATTACCCGGCCAAGGGTATTGCAATAGTTTTTCTAACGCAACGGTCGAGAATTGAGGCACTGGCATGCCCATTTTGCTGCAATGACGCTCAGCAAGATGCTTGGCAAGCGGTGCAATATCGCCTTTACGTTCTTTAAGTGCAGGCCACGCAATTGGGAATACATTCAGGCGGTAATATAAGTCCTCTCTGAAGTTTCCTTCTGACACGTATTGCTTAAGATCACGGTTACTCGTCGCTAACACACGAACATCTAACTTGATGCTTTTGCGACTGCCTAGGCGCTCTACTTCGCGCTCTTGTAGAACACGCAATAACTTCGCTTGCAGGTTCAAGTCCATTTCGCTGATTTCATCAAGCAAGATTGTGCCACCTTGCGCTTGTTCGAACTTTCCTGGGCATGCCTGAACAGCACCAGTAAATGCGCCCTTTTCATAGCCAAACAGTGTTGCTTCGAGCATATTGTCAGGAATCGCGGCACAGTTAATTGCGACAAAAGGACCATTTTTACGATTTGACGCGTTGTGAATATAGCGCGACATCACTTCTTTACCTGAGCCACTCGGACCTAGCACCATAACATTCGCATCTGTACGTGCCACTTTATCGGCCAACGCGAGTAAACGTAGACTTTTCTCATCAGCAACGATAGCGTCACCGTTGTCATCACTTTTTATCGGTGCATAACGACTGACCATATTTAGCAACACTTCTGGTGCAAATGGTTTCGCCATGTAGTCGATCGCGCCATCTTTCATTGCAGACACGGCATCTTCAATATTGGCGTACGCCGTCATTAGCAATACTGGTAAGTTAGGCCAATTCTGCTTGATGCTTTTGAGCAGAGCTAAGCCACCCATACCCGCCATTTGCACATCAGAAACGACGATATCAACCGTATTCGATTTCAGCTTTAACAGTGCATCTTCAGCACAGTCCGCTTCCAACCACTCATACCCTGCCAGAGCCAGAGTATCGACTAGGGCTTCACGAAGACCTTCATCGTCTTCTACGATCAGCACTTTGCTTTGCGCCATTATGATTCTCCAGAAATTGTTATTACCAAAAGCCGCTTATTGCGCTTCTGTTTGCACTCGCTCTAGCGGAATGCACATGGTGAAGCAGGCTCCATCACCCTGCTCTGAAATAAGTTCCAATCGACCGTCATGGGCACGGCAAACCATTTGAACAACTGCCAACCCTAATCCAGTTCCTTGAGAACGTGTGGTAAAAAATGGCTCCATGATTTTGGCTTGCAGTTCTTCGGGCACACCCGGTCCGCTGTCTTGCACAGAAATGCGTAACTCACCATTTACCGGGCGGAAAAAAATATCGACTTGCGATTCTTTACCAGACATTTGAATCGCATTCATGACCAGATTACTTAATGCAGATGCAATGGCGTTCGCATTGCCTAGTAGCTCAGTTTGTTCTTCTTCAACTTCTAGGCAGTAATCAATACTGTTGTTTTTTAGCGCGGTTTCGACCATCGGCTGATATTCCGCTACCAACTGGGCAATCGTGAATGGCTTAATGACTTTATTATCACCACCTTTAGCAAAAAGCAGCATATCATTAACCTGCTTTTCCAAATCGTGCAGTCGATCCATTAATTTGGTTTGGAAGCGATCTTTTGTCGCTGGAGGAAGATTTGGCGCTCCCAAATTGGATGCATATAACATAGCGCTCGACAGCGGCGTTCTTACTTGGTGAGCAAGCGACGCAACCATACGTCCTAACGACGATAAGCGCTGTAAATCACTGACACGAGCTTGAAGTAAACGGGTTTCGGTTAAATCGGTAATCAGGATCAATTGACCTGTTGTGGACGCCGAGATGGCGAGTCGAACTTTACGGCCATTCCGCAGGGAAACTTCATGGCCATCATCTTCACGTGGGTCAAACACCGCCTGGATAACGTTGAACCATTTTTCGTTAACCAGTGGAATCTCAAGAATTCGGTGCGCTTCTGGATTTGCTTCACGCACTACTCCGTACGTATCGAGCAAAATCACTCCAGCAGGCATCACATCGAGCACCTGTTTGTAGCGCTCAACCTGATTCTCTACGGAATCTAAATGGGATTGATTGGTGTTGTTATCCATTACTGCCTGTCGAAATATCGCCGCTAAAACTAAAATAGCTTGGTAAGCAATTAGCGTACCAAGCTATTTTCTATATTTATCAGGACGTTAAGCTATCGACAATAAGTTGACACTCAGAGATAACGGTTTTGGATGCCAGAAAAACGATGTTAACTAGCACAAGTGATAATTCAGATATCGTCTTAAAACTTCACTTTACCTAGCGCTGTAAGTTGTACTTACGCATTTTTTCCACCAGCGTAGTACGTCGCATACCCAGCATGTCGGCCGCTCTTGCTACAACGCCACCCTGCGCTTCTAATGCTTGGCTGATCATATTAACTTCTAAATCAGCTAGCAGTTCTTTCAAATTAACCCCTTCCGGTGGCAGCGCTTGCGGGGCGTTCATGCTGTGATCAAGGTCGTCTTGATCTTCAAAGCTAAAATCTTCAGAGAAGATATCTTGGAATACATCACGCTCTTGCTCTTCCACCGAAACAAATGGATTGCTCTCTGGTTGGAACTCTGGGATGTCACTGTAGCGATATTTGGTTGGTAGATGGTTTACATCCACCAAGCTATTTGGATACAGAATAATCATTCGCTCAACAAGATTAGCCAACTCGCGTACGTTGCCCGGCCAGTTATGCTCCATAAGTGAGTTGATTGCACGAGGTGTAAAGCAGATAGGTTGTCCGCCTTCCGCCTCTAAACGTGTCATCAGTTCTTGCAGCAGCAATGGTATATCTTGTTTGCGCTCTTTCAGCGCTGGCATCTCAATTGGAAACACGTTCAGGCGATAGAACAAGTCTTCTCGGAACGTGCCTTCTTCAATCATATTTTCTAGATTACGGTGTGTCGCCGCCACCACTCGAACATTTACCTTGATGGTACTATTGCCACCTACACGTTCAAAGCAGCGTTCTTGCAATACACGAAGCAACTTTACTTGCATCGACATTGGCATATCGCCAATCTCATCAAGAAAGATCGTGCCACCGTCTGCGAGCTCAAATCGACCTTTACGGGCAGTTAACGCACCAGTAAACGCGCCTTTTTCGTGACCAAATAATTCGCTTTCTAGGAGCTCAGGCGGTATTGCACCACAGTTAATAGGTACAAATGCGCCATCGCGGTATGAAGAATGATAGTGGATGTTACGCGCAACAACTTCTTTACCCGTACCGGACTCACCTAAGATCAACACGTTTGCTTCCGTGTTTGATACTTGCTCAATCAGGTGTCGAACTTCTTGAATACCTCTACTTTGACCAACTAAGCTGCGAAAAAGCGTGTTTTTGCGTGCACTAGCAACAACATTCACTCCTTTTCGCCCCAGAAAATCTTTGCAGTGGCGTAACGCTTCACTAAGCTGTGGGTAATTAAGCGGCAGCTCTAGTTCACCAACAAAATTTGGAAGATCATCAACAGGCAAAGGAAAACGGCCCATGACTAGAAGAGGGATGTGGTAAGCGCTGTTTAAATGAGAGATAACCGTACTCGCCGCTTGACCTGCTGGAATATTACCAACAATACAGCACGACCATACGCTAGACCAATCAACATCGCTGAGCTGATCAGAACTGACCGCTTCGCAATTTTCTCCAACAAATTCCAATATATTGCTTAAATTTAAACGACTTGATGCGTCATCATCAATTACAAGCAGCTTTGCCAAACCATGCATAAGTAAGAATGATTGCCTTTATTTTAGGTGCGTTGCGGCCAAACCTTGATTTGCGCAATTGGGTGCTAAAGAAGGCAGAACCACCACACTCAATTTACGATAGACAAAATAGGAAAATCAGCAACAAAAAAGCCATTAGGGCTACTAATGGCTTCTATTTTATTTGAATATAAAAATAAGGCAACCAAGCAATGGAGAGGTGTGAGCTTGATAGAAACTTTGCTACACAACTCGTTGCGCAATTGACAAATATATTCGTCTAGTATCTTAACGCATTGTTTTGACTATTAAATACCAACTTCAGCAGCGGTAAGATTATGAAACTCTGTTGGGATTTGGTCCCAAGCGGACTTGATCTCACGGATAATGTCGATAACGTCATCGATCAGCTGAGGCTCATTTTGATGGTTAGCAGCAGAAATTTGCGTGATCATAAACTCATACAGTGAATCTAAGTTTGAAGCAATATCACCACCGTCATCCATAGATAGACAGCTGCGTAGCGCGATAATGATGTCTAACGCTTTACCCAAGCGCTCACCTTTTGCTGGAATATTGCCTGCTTGCATGGCTGCTTTACCTTGAATAAGGCGCTCAATCGCACCAGCCATAAGCATTTGAATGACTTTGTGCGGAGAAGCCGCGCTAAGCTGGCTGTCGACTGATACCTTTTTGTATGCTTGCAAAGAACCGCGCATAGTAATCCTCTTTTAAATAAATTTTTTGTACTGCTGAAGTGAACGCTGGCCATAACGAAACTTATGGAGCTCTTTTCCGACCTTTGACGTTTCCGATTGCATCAGCTCGACAATTCTTTTGGTACGAGTTAGCAATGCTTGCCACTCTGCATCCTGCTTAACCAAAGGATTTTGATGAATAATTGGTAACAGGTTTTGCAATAACCGTTCCCTGATATCGACCAAGCGAAGAATTTCTTCAGCATTAAAATCAATTTTCTCTAATTCTTGCGTAATTAGTTGATCTATATCACTAATTTCTATGAGTTCTTTTTGCATTTATTAACCCAACGCACTCATCAAAGTGCCTAACTGGCCTTGCATTTTACCGGTTGCATCTTGCATCGCGGTAAACTTCGCATGAGTACGCTTCTCTAGGCTTTCCATGCGGCGATCTAATGCCGCTTGATCGTCACTCAAACGGTAGTTTTGTTCTGTGAGACTTTTTTCTCGAGTACGAATACTGCCTGTAATACCTGTGATACCGTGAATCGCATCTTCTACTCGTTTAGCAAAACCTGTGTTGCCACCGAAGAACTTTTCTAACTCGTTGAAGTTATTGTTCAACTGGCGGTCTAGCATGTCATAGTTGATTTCTAGGGTGCCTTGACGTGTGGTCGTAATGCCAAATTCTGTTAAGGACTTTAGGTTTTCAGGTGCTTTATCGATTCGAGTAGAAAAGACCGATTTTAATCGTGAATCTGCACTGCGTACGGTGCTGTCACCTGACAACGGCCCTTTTTGGCCAGTTACCGGATCCACACTCGCCAACGCTTGGGAGGTTTGATAAAACGAGTTATACGCTGCCACAAAGTTTTCGATATCGTTGCGTACACTTTGACGGTCGTACTCGACACCAATTTCAGCAGGCGGTTTATTCGGTTCTGATTTGCCTTTTAGTGTTAAATCAACACCTTCGATCGCATCTTCAATCACATTGTTGTGGCTAGATAGCTTTGCCACGCCATCAAGCAGAACTTCTGAATCTTGCCCTGCTTGTACTTCTGTCATCCCAAGGTATTGTTCAAAAGCAGATTGTGCCTTTGCGATTTTCGCTTCTGCTTCATCAATTTTTTCCAGACGCTCACGTTCTTGAGGATCAAGTTTAGCGCGATGAATTTGCTTAGCTTGCGCTTCGGAAAGTTCACCACGTGCCACTTTTTCGTCTAACGCTTGCTTTTCACTCGCAATTTTTTGCTCGATTTCCGCTTTTTCTTGCTCAAGAAGCTGCTTAGCCTCTTTCGTCGTAACGTAAGAATCGGTTAGGGTGCCCGATGCGGCATTATTCCAGCCTGGTACATCTGGTGCCTTCTCTATTGCCTTTTCGTCGAGTTCAAGCTCTGGTTCTTCATAAGAGTCCAACAAAGTACCTGACGCAGTTTCTGTCCACCCTGGAATTCTGTCTTCAGGGCGTAAGCTCGCGCGTCGGTTGGCTTCATCAATGGCTTCTTGACCAGCTTTGGCTGCTTCTGCACCCGCCGCAGAGATTGGCGCTTGCGATGCATCATCTTGTACATCGTCTGCCGCTTTTTGCTCTTCTGGAGGTAGAGGATTGCCGTTTGCATCCAGCTCTGCTGCTGGTTGTTCCGGAAATTTAAGAGGACCTAAGACATCTTCCGCCGCTGAACGAGCTTCTTCAAGCGCGTTGACGCGGTCTTCAAGTGTTTGGTATTCGAAATATTTAAGAGGGTTGCCTTTTTCTGCCTCCACACTGACTCTGATTTGATGATCCTTACCAGAGAGGTTAGAAGCAAGGATAAGGCGTGGACCTTCGACGTCGTTAATAAGAGATGCACGAACGCCAGGGTTATCTTTAGCGCCATTAATGCCGCGTACGACATCGATGAGCTTAGATCGGGAACGAACATCGATATTAAAACGCTCGTCACCAAGCGAAATCTGCAGCTTACCAGGGCCAAATTTTGCGTCTTCTGGCAATACGTCAGAAGCGACTTTATGGCTCTGAGCAAGCTGCAACACATCGATAGCATATTTGCCAGCGATAGCATCTGTGGTTGCCGTGGCAGATACAATATTGTCATTGGTCGTTTCGACGGTGCGAACGGCAAATGCTTTCTCCTGACGAAAGTTCGCCATGAGATTTTTCATCGTATCCAATGATTCTCTGAGTCGCCCGTAAGCACTGATACTGGCATTAATTGTCGTGCGTTCGTTGTCGATGCGTTGCTGCTTTGGTACGCGTTCGGCATCCACAATTTTGCTGACCATGGAATTAATATCCATGCCGCCAGACATCCCCAAAGGGCCTAAACTCATCAAATCACCTCTAAAAACGACTTACACTTTTTCAGTCAACAACCCGCTGTTGGCTGTGTGCTCAGCTAGGCGACGCAATACCACTAGCATTTCTTCATCAGGAATTTGACGAATCACGTCACCGGTATTGGCTTCATAAATCGTCACCACATCTCGTCCGGATTCTTCATCCACTCGAAATGCGACTCCTTTGTTTATGGACGTTACAAATTCATTCATTTGTGCGACCAATTTTTCACGTTCTTCTTTGTTCAGTTCTTGACGACTTTCAGCCATCTCGATCGCAGCTTGAACAGAGAAGTCGTATTCGGTGTTTTTCGCTTTTTGCGGCGAAATCTCACCATTTGAATTTGCTGGGCTAGACGTGCCTATATCATTGCCATTTTTATTTGCAAACTTTGTGCCATTTGGCGTGCCGTAAGGCTGGATGTTCGATGCGTAGGAGGATATATCCATTACAATCTCCCTTCCACCTTATGGGCTAACGATAGAATCTATCGCTTTGGTGCCCCAGCACTAAGGTGTTGACCTCAGGCTGGGTTTACCACTTAGCCCAACAAGCTTAGCGCTGCAGATGGAGACTGCTTCGCTTGAGCTAGGATTGAAGTACTTGCTTGCTGAAGAATTTGCGACTTAGTCATCGCAGTGGTTTCCTTCGCGTAATCAGTATCTTTAATACGGCTTTTAGACGCGTTAACGTTCTCGTTAATGTTGTCTAGGTTGCTGATTGCGTGGTTGAAGCGGTTTTGGAAAGCACCGAGTGAAGCTCGTTGGCTGTCTACGGACTTAAGAGCACCGTCGATAACCGCTACTGCTTCTTGAGAGCCAGCTACTGTGGTTACGTCGATGTCTTTTACTGTTACGTCTTTCGGGCCACCAAAGCCGATCTCGTCTGCTAGGTTGCCAGAAAACTCAACATCACCTTCAACTTTTTGAGAAGAAGCAAATACTTGTAGTTTGCCATCTTCGCCAACAGAGGCTTTTACATCATCGTTTTGACCGTTGATGTATGTCGCTAGCTGCTCAATATCATCGCCTTGCTTAGCGCTGATTGATAGCTCTTTCTCTTCACCCTGCTTGTTGGTGTAACTCATTTTGAACTCGGTTTTCTCACCAACAGTCCAAGATGCGTCTTTACCCTCTTCTGCTGCGTAGCTCTTACCACCCATTGCTGAAGTGTCTGAGCGTAGGTTACCCATAGAAAGCATCACTGCTTCACCTGAGTCCGCACCGATTTGGAAAGATTGAGTACCGTAAGTACCGTTTAGAAGCTTGTTACCACCGAAAGAGGTAGTTTCAGCAATACGGTTTAGCTCGTCGTTTAGCGCTGTTACTTCTTCTTGGATCGCTACACGTTCTGCTTTTGAGTTAGAGCCGTTCGCCGATTGAAGCGAAAGATCACGCATACGTTGTAGGATGTTGGTAGATTCATTCATTGCACCTTCAGCAACCTGTGCAATAGAAATACCGTCGTTTGCGTTTTTCACTGCCATGTCTAGGCCACGGCTTTGTGCATTCAAGCGGTTTGAAATCTGTAGACCTGCAGCATCGTCTTTCGCGCTATTGATTTTATAACCCGAAGACAAACGCTCCATTGATTTTTGTTGACCGTCAGCTGCCTGGTTTAGGTAACGCTGTGCAGTCATCGCAGAAACGTTAGTATTAACGTTAATCGCCATAATTGATCTCCTTAAGGCTTTAGTGAATGTACCGTCGTGTCTCTCACCTCACTTAGGTACATCTCATTTCTCTCAGTCCCTTTAACGGCGACCAATGAATATCCTTTAGAAGAAATTTTCAATTTTTTGCGATTATTTTCTTTGGTTTACTGAAATGTGATGAAGCTCTAATGCCGTGATTCGCAGAAATCCTGAGTCCCCAAAAGACAGAAAAAAACCCAGCCGAAGCTGGGTTTACTCGCTCATCTCTCACCACGAGCCAATGAGGTTCTCGTCTTAGGTTTGAAATTAACCTAGCAGACTTAGCGCTGAGTTAGGCGCTTGTTTCGCTTGCGCAAGGATTGAGCTTGACGCTTGCGATAGAATTTGTGATTTGGTCATTGCCGTCGTTTCTTTCGCGAAGTCAGTATCTTTGATACGGCTCTTCGACGCATTCACGTTCTCGTTAATGTTGTCCAAGTTGCTGATTGCGTGGTTGAAACGGTTCTGGAAAGCACCCAGCTCTGCGCGGTGGCTATCTACGTATTTCAGTGCCGCATCGATGATAGCAACAGATTCTTGTGCGCCACCAACTGAGGTTACGTCGATAGTATCTACCGTCACTTTTTTACCTTCGCCCAAACCTAGCTCGCCAGATAGGCCGCCTGAAAACTCGACTTCGCCTTCGACTTTGTTATTGCCAGCAAAGATTTGCAGTTTACCGTCTTGGTCTACTGAGGCTTTCACTAGGTCAGTTTGACCGTTAATGTAAGT
>NZ_JAWOWP010000006.1:50390-228913 GCF_033340555.1 Vibrio sp. 1069 | reverse complement strand
ACTCAGAAGTGAAACGAAATAGCGCCGATGGTAGTGTGGGGCTTCCCCATGTGAGAGTAGGACATCGCCAGGCTTTAGTTTTATTTTCACTTTTTCGAAAAGTGAAGACAAAAGCGGACGCTTGCTTATTAAAGCGAGTGATACCACTGCGGAGTGGTAGTTCAGTTGGTTAGAATACCGGCCTGTCACGCCGGGGGTCGCGGGTTCGAGTCCCGTCCACTCCGCCACTTATTTGAGCGTCGTCTCAATAAACACGAATTACAGGGGTGTAGCTCCAATTGGCAGAGCAGCGGATTCCAAATCCGCGTGTTGGGAGTTCGAATCTCTCCACCCCTGCCATACTCTAAAGCCTCAGCAGTAATGCTGGGGCTTTTTTGCATCTGAAGAAAAGAGAATCTGACTAGTTGGAGAGCTGTCGATTCCTCTGATACCAAAGTATCGGGGGATTGAAAGTTCATATCTCCGGGATATTGGTCCACTTCACCTATCCCCCATGTTCATAACCTCTGGCTTAGGTCAGGGGCTCTTTTATTCCTAACGTATAGTTTCGGCGTCAGGTGTATGTTTATCCAACGAATATGGCATACCTTTGCTTCAGATAGTTTTATTTTCTAGTAATGTAATTACTAAATGTTGATGTATCGCTTTGCTCTTTCTGTTTTACCTTCGAATTTCATAACACTTTTTCTTCGTTATCGAGCACATCTGATTCACAATCTATTGAAAGGTCAGTGGTTACATTGGCTTGGATGATTACTGACTTGGTTCCTGTTATCATCATGCATTAATGCTAATAATTAGGAAGTAAGTTTATGCCACATTTTCGATTCCGTGCTGTAGAGCCACAAGCTGTTCAGGCATTATCAAAACCCCTTACGGATGAACTTCAGCCTCTAATGGACTGTCCGCGTGAGGATTTTACTTTTGAGTATATCTACACTACGTTTTTCAATGAGGGTGAGGTGAGTGCTGCATATCCTTTTGTCGAAGTGCTTTGGTTCGACCGTGGCCAGGTAGTGCAAGATGAAGTTGCCAAGCTTATTACGCAACAAGTGCGCGGTATCGCTGGTGCCGATATTGATGTTGCAGTTATCTTTTCCGCCTTATCTCCTAAAGCTTATTACGATAATGGCGAACACTACTAAAGGTTAAAGGCTATGAGGCTGAGTTTCATTGTAACTTTGGGTTTATGTTTCTCAGCTTCAGTATGTTCTACTCCTTGGGAGTCTGTGGTTAATCCTACCCGAAACTCTTCCTCCTCTATTGGTAGTTATGCTAACGGTTGTTTAGATGGTGCATTACCCTTGCCTCTCGATGGCGTTGGTTATCAAGTCTTACGTAGTAAAACGAAGCGCTACTATGGGCACCCTAAAACGATAGGGTTTATTGAAAATCTGGCGCTTAAAGCTCATCAAAATCTCAACACCACTCTGCTAATTGGTGATTTGTCTTTACCTAGAGGTGGAAGGTTCTCCTCTGGTCATTCTAGTCATCAAACTGGGTTAGATATCGATATCTGGTTAAGACTTGCTGACCAACCGCTTTCTTATAACGAATTACAACTTCCTAAGCCCATGAGTGTGGTGGATTTAAAAGGTTATTCCATACTTAATCATCGCTGGGAAGAACGACACTTTAAACTAATTCGGTACGCTTCAAAAAGTAAGGATGTTGCACGAATTTTTGTACATCCTGTTATTAAGGAGCAACTTTGCTTGCAAGAAAACGGCAAAGATCGTTCTTGGTTACGTAAAGTGCGTCCATGGTGGGGGCATCACTACCACTTTCACGTCAGGTTGTCTTGTCCTGATTCGAGCGACTATTGTGTTGATCAAGCACCACCTCCAGTAGGTGATGGTTGCGGTGCTGAGCTTGCAAGTTGGGCGCCAAAAGCAAAACCTACTGATACCCCTCAACGGGTAAAAACAACCTCTAAGCCCAAACGAAAAAAAGTCGTTCCACCTCAATGCTTGCCGCTTATCAATCCTAATTAGTGTTACTCTTCAGGTTTATCTGTACTTGGTGATCTCTTTTATGAAACTGGAGAAACATCATACTTTTGTCTACATTGAATAGTACCAATACAAAAACTAACCCAATCAGTTTTGGGGACATATTATAGAAATCTAAATTAAACAAAGAGTTGTAGTATGGGTAAGTTGTAACTTCTCTGTTTAGAAAAAGATCTTTCGTCACGATACTCTGGTTTCTTAGCAATATGTCTGTCAGTTGGCTAAAAAGCGATAACAACGCAGACAAGTGTGTAAGGCAGGGATATACCCTTTTCCTGTTAGAAGAGTAAATCAAGGACAAAACCATGACTATGATTTGTGCAAAAGAATTTGCAGAGTGGTTAAGACACAGATTTAGCAGTGATACTAAAGGAGTCTCTTTGACTCGAGAGGATGTGAATCACCTGACTGGGCGTCAACGCCTTGATCCGGGTTTTGTTAATGATGTGCATTATGAGCTGATGCAATATGGAATGGCTTTCGTTACTGATACGAGCCGAGAAAACTTTTATTTAATACCTGTTTCTCAAGCGGAAAATTGGCGTGAGAGACTAGAGTATCATTTTGAAAAAGAGCTGTTCTGCAATATTATCCCTATTGAAAAATCAGGTTGAGAAAAGGTTCAACTTTGATGTCAAAGTTGAACCTAATTGCTCTTATGCTAACCCTTGAATAATCACGAATTTTTCAAGCAACTGCTCTTCAGTTTCGACATGGTTCGGATCAGTGATTATGCATTTTGTAATTGGACACACTGACTGACAGGTCGGCTTTTCGTAATGCCCCTTACACTCTGTACATAGCGCTGGATCAATTTCGAAAATGCTCTCTCCCATACTGATTGCCCCATTGGGGCATTCGGGATCACACATGTCGCAGTTGATGCATTTGTCAGTAATGAGCAAGGCCATGATTACTTACCAGTCGGGTTACGGGTGTCCTGCCCTGAGTTCAAGTTACGCATCAATAGACCGTATTCTAAATCTAGATCTGCTGGTACTGGAATGAAGACGAAGTGACCATTCCCTTTGGCATCCTCAATAGACTCTGACTTACGGTTTTCCATCGCTTCTAGCGTGAAAACAACATTACCTTTTGGCGTCATTAGCTCAAGACTATCACCGACAAGGAATTTGTTTTTCACTTCTACTTCAGCCATATCGCCACGACGTTTACCAGTGAACTCACCGACAAACTGTTGAGCATCAGAAACTGAGTAGCCGTAATCGTAATTCTGGTAGGTGTCGTGAGTATGACGACGTAGGAAGCCTTCGGTATAGCCACGGTGAGCTAGGCTCTCTAGTGTGCCCATTAGGCTTTCATCAAATGGTCGGCCTGCTACAGCATCATCAATCGCTTTACGGTAAACCTGTGCAGTACGAGCACAGTAATAGAATGATTTAGTACGACCTTCGATTTTCAGCGAGTGCACACCCATCTTGGTTAGGCGCTCAACATGCTGTACCGCACGTAGGTCTTTAGAGTTCATGATGTAAGTACCATGCTCGTCTTCGTAAGCTGCCATTTTTTCTTCTGGACGGTGTGCTTCAGAAAGCAGAACGACTTCATCTGTTGGTTTACCGCGACCAATTGTGGTTTCAGGGCGCTCGTCTTGTACTTCGACAGGCTGTGCTTCAGTCGGGTCGAATTTCTCTACGATATCACCAGCGTCGTTTTCTTTACCCTCTTCAACTTTGTATTCCCAGCGGCATGCGTTAGTGCAAGTGCCTTGGTTAGGGTCACGTTTGTTGATATAGCCAGAAAGTAGGCAACGACCTGAGTAAGCCATGCATAATGCACCGTGAACGAATACTTCAAGCTCAGTTTCAGGGCAATGCTCACGAATTTCTTCGATTTCTTCTAGAGATAGCTCGCGAGAAACGATCACACGTTCCACGCCATTCGCTGCCCAGAACTTAACGGTCGCCCAGTTTACAGCGTTCGCTTGTACAGAAAGGTGAATTGGCATTTCTGGGAAAGCTTCACGAACCATCATAATTAGGCCTGGATCTGACATGATCAATGCGTCAGGACCCATCTCTACGATTGGCTTAAGATCACGGATGAAGGTTTTTAGCTTCGAGTTGTGTGGTTGAATGTTACATACCACATAAAGCTTTTTGCCTAGGGCGTGGGCTTCATCGATACCGATTTTTAGGTTCTCGTGGTTAAACTCGTTGTTACGTACGCGAAGGCTGTAGCGAGGTTGGCCAGCGTAAACTGCATCTGCCCCGTAGGCGAATGCGTAACGCATGTTTTTCAGGCTGCCCGCTGGAGATAGTAGCTCAGGCACGAATGCTTTCTCAGTTGTCATTGCTCAATTCTCTTTTATCTGATCACAAGTCAGGCCAATTCCACCTAATGGAAATGGGGCGCAAATTTTACGTCAAAATGTGAACTGTGACTAGGGTAATTGTGCTTCAGATAGAAAAACGCCCTCAAAAAAAGTGAGGGCGTTATGGTTAACCTTTATACAATATTATGCGTTAGGATTCGGTAAGCCGCCTAGCGCATCGTATAGGTTGGGAAGGAAAGCACTGAACTCTCCACACATTAGAGAGAAGTCTGCATCAAATCGAGCTGCTTGATCTTCACGTGGAATATCATCGTTTTGATCTTTCAATTCATCAGAGAATTTTAGACGTTTGATGCCCGCATCTTCCGTCATAATGAACTCAATACGATCTTGCCAATTAAGCGCAAGTTTTGTCACGACTTTATCCGCAGCGATGTGGTTGCGGATTTCATCAGTGGTTAGCTCTTGCTTCTTACAGCGAATCACACCACCTTCTTCAAGTACGGATTTTAGCTCAGCTTCGTCCATCATGCTGATACCTTGAGGTGTGTCACCGCTTTTCACCCACTCGGTTAGCGTAGTTTCAATCGCCACTTCTGGAATAGCAGGAATAACAGGTAAACTACCCATGGTTTTACGAAGCAATGCTAATACATCTTCTGCTTTTTTGTAGCTGCTTGCATCAACAAGGATAAAACCTTCTTTTGGCATGATAAGCACGTGAGTGTGGCTGCTGCGGCTGAATGCGCGCGGCAGTAAATCCATTACGATGTCATCTTTCAGGTTGTCTTTCTCTTTCTTCTTCAGAGGACGACCTTCTTGCGCTTCCATTGCTTCTACTTTTGCATTCAATGATTCTTTGATCACAGAGGCAGGTAGCATTTTCTCTTCTTTCTTGGCGCAAATCAGAATGCGGTTTTCTGACACGTGAGTCATCATATCGCCATGTCTACCCATTGCACTGACCCAGCCAAATTTCTGTTTGTCTTGACTGCCACACGGGGTGAATCGGAATTCAGACAGCTGAGTTTCTAGTTGTTCGGCGTTAAAAGTAACCTCGCGGTTAACGCGGTATACCAGACAGTTTTTAAACCACATAAATCTTCTCTAGGCTTGATGACAAGGGACTAATCATAGGGAATTTTTGTGCTGATGTCTTAATAGAAATGAAAAATATCCGAATGAACCTCAAAAGAAAGTTATATGAAAATTTGTTTTCAAAGGTCACAAAAGTGTCATAATTGGTAGTGATAATGCTTATGCATAGAGAGGCGCTTTGTCTCTTAAATTCATTAGCTCAACGAACATAAGGTTACTCAATTATGTCTAGAAGGATTCTGGTTGTTGAAGACGAAGCTCCTATTCGCGAAATGCTGTGCTTCGTACTTGAGCAGAAAGGTTACCAAGCGGTAGAAGCGGAAGATTACGATACTGCAGTAACCAAACTGGCTGAACCCTTCCCTGATTTAGTTTTACTGGATTGGATGTTACCAGGCGGTAGTGGCATTAACTTCATCAAACATATGAAGCGAGAGGAATTAACGCGCAACATTCCAGTTGTGATGCTTACCGCTCGTGGTGAAGAAGAAGATAAAGTGCGCGGTTTAGAAGTCGGTGCGGATGACTACATTACTAAGCCATTCTCTCCTAAAGAGTTGGTTGCACGCCTAAAAGCGGTGATTCGTCGCGTTACCCCTACTGCACTAGAAGATGTAATTGATGTACAGGGATTGAAGCTTGACCCTGTATCGCACCGTGTTACGGCTAATGATGCGCCATTAGACATGGGCCCTACAGAATTTAAGATGCTTCATTTTTTCATGACGCATCAAGAACGCGTATACAGCCGTGAGCAGCTATTAAACAATGTTTGGGGCACTAACGTGTATGTCGAAGACCGTACGGTTGATGTTCACATTCGCCGCCTGCGTAAAGCATTGGAAGCTGCAGGGCATGATAAGCTGATCCAAACTGTTCGTGGTGCTGGATACCGCTTCTCGACGAAGGCATAAATTAACACGCAGCTTATCGGTACCATTTCTGGAGTTATGAGTGGTTGAAAGATTAACGTGGAAAAAGCTGGCTTGGGAGCTGGCTTTTTTTTACACCCCATGGGTGATAGTAGGTTGGATATTCGGTTATATGCCGTGGTTGCTTTTGGCTGCTACGGCATTGCAGCTTGTGTGGCATTTGCATAACCAAGTACGTTTATCTTCTTGGTTATGGGATGAAAAACGCCTCACGCCACCATCTGGTAGCGGTAACTGGGAATCTTTGTTCAATGGGTTGTATCGCTTACAACAGCGCCAACGCCGCAAACGAAAAGAGCTTACTAATCTTATTCGTCGATTCCGAAATGGTGCAGAATCGCTACCCGATGCGGTAGTGGTATTCCGTGCTGAAGGCAATATTGTTTGGTGCAACAAGCTGGCTCAGCACTTACTGGGCTTCCATTGGCCAGAAGATTCAGGTCAACCTATCTCCAATCTCATTCGTACACCTGATTTTATCAAGTACCTCAACAAGAAAGACTTTTCAGAGCCATTAGAAATGCGTTCACCACTCAATGTCGAACGCATGCTAGAACTACGTATCGTACCGTATACCGAAGGTGAACATTTGATGGTGGTGCGTGATGTTAGCCAGTTAAAACAACTTGAGGGAATGCGTCGCAACTTCTTTGCCAACGTATCTCATGAACTGCGTACACCAATGACGGTGCTACAAGGTTATCTTGAGATGACAGAAGATCCTGATATGGTCGTGGGTCCTATGTGGAGCAAAGCTCATGGTGTCATGACGGAGCAGCTTAACCGCATGAACAGTTTGGTGAACCAACTACTGACACTATCTAAAATTGAAGCGGCACCTATGCATGAGCTTGAGGAAGTCGTGAATGTGCCCGCGATGCTTGAAGTGTTAGAAAAAGAGGCGGTTAGCCTTAGTGGGGACAACCAACATAAATTGAAATTTGATGTTGATGCTAGCCTACGCGTGCTGGGCGATGATGACCAGTTACGTAGTGCTATCTCTAACCTCGTTTATAATGCCGTCAAATACACACCGCCTGGTGCGAACATTAATGTTCGTTGGTTCCAGACCTCTCAAGGCGCATGCTTAGAGGTGGAAGATAGTGGTGATGGTATTGAACCTCAGCACCTCCACCGACTTACTGAGCGTTTTTATCGAGTGGATAAAGCAAGATCACGTGATACTGGTGGAAGTGGTTTAGGGCTTGCCATTGTAAAACACGCGCTGAGTCACCATGACTCTCATTTAGAAATTCACAGTGAAGTAGGCGTGGGTAGTAAGTTTTCTTTCGTATTGCCTGAGCGTTTGGTGGTGAAATAATGGCTTTACGATTAGCAAAAACATTCAGTTTATTCGCGCTTGTTTGTTCTTTTATGGCTGCCGCTCAAGATAAACCATTGCCGAGTTATCATAAAACGACGGGGATTGTCGGGAACTTGCTCTCTGTTGGCTCCGATACACTTGCGGGTATGACAACGCTTTGGGTTGAAGAGTTTAAATCCATTTACCCGAATATTAATGCGCAAGTCCAAGCATCTGGCTCTTCTACTGCCCCTCCAGCATTGACCGAACAAACAGCTCAGTTTGGTCCCATGAGCCGCCCTATGCGTTTAAGAGAGGTTGAAGCGTTTGAACGTGAACATGGCTACAAGCCAACGGCGCTTAGGGTAGCCATCGATGCAATCGGTATTTTTGTTCATCAAGATAATCCAATTCAAGGTCTTAACTTTAGTCAATTAGATGCTTTGTTTTCTGCCACGCTACGCTGTGGTGAAAGTCAATTTGTCACAAACTGGCAGCAACTCGGTCTTGAATCACAGTGGGCAAAGCGAAACGTACAGTTGTTTGGTCGTAACTCCGTTTCTGGAACTTATGGTTACTTCAAAAGTAATGCCTTGTGTGGCGGCGATTTCAAGACCCGAGTTAACGAGCAGCCAGGCTCCGCGTCAGTTGTGCAAGCTGTAGCGTCAACCATCAGTGGAATTGGTTATTCCGGTGTCGGTTATCGAGTGGCAGGTGTGCGCTTAGTCCCTGTGGCTAAAATGGGAAATGACTACGTGACTCCAACGCGAGAACATATTGTTAGTGGTAAGTACCCACTATCACGTTACTTATATGTTTACGTGAATAAGCACCCTGATTACCCATTAACACCAATTGAAGCTGAATTTATTCGCTTTATCTTTTCTGCTCAGGGACAAGCGTTGGTTGAGAAAGATGGTTATGTGCCCATTACGGCAGACTTTGCAGAAGAAGAGTTAAAAAAAGTCGGCCTGTAAGCCGACTTTTTATTTAGGTATGGGCAGTACGAGATCAGAAAGTGAGTGTCCACTTCGCGCTGTCCCAACGTTCTTGTTCTTCCTGTAAATCCGCGTGAAGTAATTTATTGTTTTCTAGCCATGCTTCATCTGTGCATGTGAGAATCCATTCGTCATTTTTGATAGATAAGGTGATATCAGGCAATGGATCTTCATTACGCTGCCCATTTAATACGATAGAAAGTCGTAATATTTTGATGAGGCTTATAACGTCACTCTGTTTATAGAGGTTGAAATCTGGTAGTTCTTGCAATTTGAGCGCTTTACGCTGGAAGCGAGCCAATGTTGCAAGCACTAATTGCTGCTCACGGTTGAAGCCTTGTAGGGTGGAGTGCAACAGAATATAAAAAGAGTGGCGATGGAAACTACGCAAGTTGATACTTAATCCGACTTCATGAAGCAACGCTGCCCACTCTAGTAAGTCAAATAATTCACTCTTTTTCTTAATGCCTAGTTCAGAGCGTACCTGACATAACATCTCACGTGCATGCCCCTTAACACGAGCGGCATGCTCTAAGTCGACTCGGTGCTTGTTGGCTAAATTTTCTGTGGTGCGCATGCGAATATCGGAGCGTGCAAAACGCTCTTCCATTTCGTACAACAGGCCTTCGCGTAGAGCACCATCGGAGAAAAACATTTGCTCAATGCGAAGCGCTTTGAAAATCGCGGACAAAATCGCTACGCCTGCTGCGAATACGGGTTTACGTTCTTCTGTTAGACCCGCCAGCTCAATATCTTCAATGGAATCAAATTTACACAGAGTTTCGATAAGTGTATCCAGTCGACTCGCTGTGATCAGGCCATCTTCAAAACCTAATCCTACTAGCACTTCTTGAATCGCTTTGATGGTTCCTGATGAGCCGAGAGCAATATCCCAGCCCTTTTTACGATATGTTGAAGCGATGGACTCGAGTTTTTGTTCGGCCGCTAACATCGCCTTGCTGAAGTTTTTTCCTGACAGTTTGCCGTTTTTAAAGTATTGCTCTGTAAAACTGACGCATCCCATCTGTTTACTGTTGAGAAGCTCAGGCTCAAATTCTTGTCCAATAATCATCTCGGTACTGCCGCCTCCGATATCGATGACTAGTTTGGAGTTGGATTCTACTTGAGTGTGCGCGACGCCTAAGTAAATCAGGCGGGCTTCTTCTTCTCCGGGGATAATTTCTATTGGGAAAGGCATCACTTCTTTCGCACGCTCGATGAAAAGGTGGGCATTTTTAGCGCGTCTTAGTGTGTGTGTGGCGGCGATACGTACATTTGACTCATCAAGCCCTTGCAACCTTTCAGCGAACATGGCTAAGCATTCTAGCGCACGCTCCATTGCGGCGTGACTTAAGTTCAATTCACTGTCGAGTCCTGATGCTAAGCGAACACGTTGTTTATGACGACTAACCAGTTGTAGGTCACTGCCGACAACTTTGGCCACCACCATATGGAAACTGTTTGAGCCGAGGTCTATCGCGGCAATGTAGCGAGTATCTTGTTCAAGTATTTGAGGCATCTGAATTTTGTTTTCTAGTTTGCTTTTCTATATTTTTAAGATAGTCATAGATAGCGATTTGAGAGCGAACTTTTTTGCGATTACCTCGTGGTACGTAAGCGTTACTCATTTCTTTATCTATTAAACGAGCCTTTACTGTATCGGTAAAATGGATATTCGTTATATCAATAATTCTCTGTTTCAAACGTGGATCACGGACTGGTACTGCTACCTCGATACGGTGATCAATATTTCTTGTCATCCAGTCTGCGGAGGAGATATAAACTTGCGGATCGCCATCATTGTGGGTGATCACCACGCGAGGGTGCTCAAGAAAGCGGTCAACAATACTGATGATGCGAATATTGTCGCTGATCCCCTCAATGCCCGGTACTAATGAGCACATGCCTCGAATTATCATGTTTATTTTTACACCGGAAGTACTTGCTCCATAAAGCTTATTGACGATGCCTTTATCGACTAGGTTATTGACCTTGATCGTAAGAGCGGCTTTTTTCCCTAGCTTGGCATTCGCAATTTCATTATCGATTAAGCGGTAGATTTGGGTTCGAGAATTACGAGGAGATACCATAAGGTGATTGAACTTCACTGGTCGGTATGGATTCTCAATGTAACCGAAGACATTACGGACTTCATTAGTGATTTCTTGATCTGCCGTAAGCAGGGAGAAGTCGGTATAAATTCGTGCCGTCTTCTCATGGAAGTTGCCTGTGCCGATGTGTGCGTAGCGAATAATTTCTTCACCTTCGCGGCGGCTAATCATCAGTAGCTTTGAGTGAATCTTAAGACCAGGCGCACCAAAGATGACGTGCACACCCGCTTCGGTTAATACTTTTGACCATTCGATATTGGCTTCTTCATCAAAGCGAGCTTGCAGTTCGACGACCACAGTGACATTTTTGCCGTTGTGCACCGCATCAATTAAAGAGTTCATCAAGCGAGAATCTTTCGCGACGCGATAAATGTTAATCTTGATACTAAGTACTTTGGGATCGAAGGAGGCTTGGCGCACTAACTCACTAATGTGGTCAAAAGTGTGGTAGGGATAATAGAGCAGAATATCTTTCGCTTTAATCGCGTCAAAGCTGTTGGCATAACCTTCGAAATCGGCACATTTCATTGGCGGGAGAGGTTTATTTTCAAGATACTCTCGTCCAACATTTGGAAAGCCGATGAAGTCTTTAAAGTTGTGATAGCGTCCGCCGGGGATAAGGTTATCGTAGTTAGAGATATTAAGTTTGTTACACAGAAACTCTAACATTTGAGGCGGCATATCGCGTTCGTAGACGAAGCGAACGGGCTTTGCTGTCAGTCGCTGATTGACACCCTCTGACATTTGTTCAAGCAAGCTGTACTCGATTTCATTGCGTAAATCGTATTCAGCGTCACGCGTCATTTTCATCGCATAGCCGCTAAGCTCATCATAATCAAAAAAGCCTTTGAACAGCTCGTCCAAACAGTGGCGGATAATATTATCAAGTAAGATGATGGTTTTTCGACGCTTTCCTTTCTGTTCTGGTACCATCACAAAGCGGGGAAGGTGATCGGTCGGAATTTCGATCAGAGCATACTGGTAATGTTCTTCTTTACGCAGTTCCACGGCGATGTAAGCGTACTCGTCTTTGAGAAATTGCAGAACATCGATCTCGTCTTTCATTAGGAGGGGAGTGATATGCGGCATTACCTCTCTACGGAAGTATTTCGCGATCCACTTTTGTTGCGATTCATCCAGTTGTTGCTCGTTGACCAAGAAAATGCGACGTCGCGCCATTTCTCGAATCAACTCGCTGTAAAGCTCATCAAATTGTTCGTTAAGCTTTAGTGCTTTCGACTGCATTTTGGTTAACAGTCGTTTAGGGCTATCACTGCCACCGCGCTCTTGGCTGATTAGGATTCTGCGCTTCACGTCCGCAAAGCGTACTTTGTAAAATTCATCTAAATTGTTGGAAAAGATCCCAAGAAAGCGAATACGTTCGATCAAAGGGACGGTTTTATCGGCAGCTTCTTGTAATACTCGTTCGTTGAAAGACAACCAACTCAGCTCTTTTTCTATATATAGTTTTTCTGCGCTCATAACCTTACCTAGCCAAAAGTGAAGTATTACGTACTCATCTTGGAAAAATGGATGAGTGAGAACATTATGAGATTTTCATTACAGATTTATTTCATACCACGCATTGCATAAGAGTTGTATTCTTTTCAGGTGTTTAATGTGATCTGTAATATAATTGTCATCTTAACGACATATTCTAGTACTAAGTCAAAAAAGGTAGAGATATAAATGGCACAAGCCGAGTTTTCATTGCAGGAAAAAGATAAGAAACGACTGATAAAAGATCGTTTAGTTCGACTTGCAGTGACATCCGGTGGTGTCGGCGTACTCGCGGCGCTTATTTTGATCTTTGTCTACCTCGCCATGGTGATCATTCCGCTTTTTTCTGATGCGGAGATCAAAACCAACCAAGCCATTCGAGCCACTCATATTGAAACACCACTTGCGATTTCAGTGGATGATTACGCTCAGCTCGCGTTCGTTCTAACCCAAAGTGGTGAGATTCAATATTTGTCGATGGACGATCCTACGAAACCTGCGGTGTATACACAGCAAATCGTCCAGAAACCCGTCGCTTTCTCTCAATCTGCTCCTGGGCTAGGTTGGTATGGATTTGTTGATGGGCAGGGTAAAGCGAACCTTTTCAAGCCAGAATTTAATGCCACATTGAGAGAAAATACACGTCCTCCGGAAGTGATTGAGCTAGACACCAGCATGGATCTGACACTAAGTACGCCTCAAGATCCTGTGACTCAGTTTGTATTTGCAGCTTCGACGCCCTTACCAACGGTTGTTTGGCAGACGCAAAGTGGTGAAGTGAAAGCTCGCTGGCAAGTGGCTTCGTCTTTGGGTACGTCTCCTACAACGATCGATTTTACGTTCTCTTCAGGCTTTAATACGCCTCAGCAAATGTTGTTGACACCTGACGGTGAAACGCTTTATTTGCGCGATGGCTCTGAGTTGATCGTGTTAAAGAAAACCGCACGTAAATTTGCTGTGCGAGAGGTGGTCGATCTCACTCAAGGTGATAAGAAGCATTCCGTTCGTACGATAGACTTATTGGCTGGTGCTTACTCGCTTTTGGTGACGCACAACGATGGTCGGGTGTCGCAATGGTTTGATACGCTGCAAGAAGAAAAACGCACGTTAACGCATATTCGTGATTTTAAATTGGCATCAGAGCTTAAGTATTTGTTGCCGGATTCTCATCGAAAAGGATTTTATAGCTTTTACACCAACGGCACGTTGCAAAGCCATTATACAACCAGTGAAAAACTGGTGTTGTTTAAGCGTGCGTACCATCAAGCGCCTGCAATCGCAGCAATGTCTAACAATGAACGCTACTTAATCACTTGGCAAAATAATGCGTTAAATGTTGCGGAAGTGGACAATGCCTATCCGGAAGTTTCATTGTCTTCATTATGGCAAGAAGTGTGGTACGAAGGGTATCCTGAGCCTGAATTTGTGTGGCAATCGACTTCGGCGAGCGATAACTTTGAGGCTAAGTTCAGCCTAGTACCTATTGCGTTTGGAACGATAAAAGCGGCGATGTTTGCGATGCTGTTTTCAGTACCGCTCGCAGTGCTAGGTGCTATTTATACGGCTTACTTTATGTCGCCACGCATGCGTCGTGTAGTAAAACCGTCGATTGAGCTAATGGAAGCACTGCCGACGGTGATCATAGGTTTCCTCGCGGGATTGTGGTTCGCGCCTATTGTCGAAGATCATTTGATTACGATCGTCGTTATGCTGTTTGTTTTGCCCTTGAGCACCATGATTATGGGCGGGCTATGGGCATTAATACCGCAACCTTTGCGGAATCGTCTGCCTAATGGTTGGCATGCTTTAGTGCTCATGCCTGTCATATTGGTACTGATTGGGCTTGGAGTGTGGATTTCGCCTACGATTGAGCAGACGTTCTTTGGTGGCGATATGCGCTTATTCTTAACCGAGCATGGTATTGGTTACGATCAACGCAATGCATTGGTGGTGGGGTTAGCGATGGGGTTTGCTGTTATCCCGACGATTTTTACCATTGCCGAAGATGCCATTTTCTCTGTACCGAAGCATTTATCGGATGGCTCTTTGGCATTAGGGGCCACGCCTTGGCAAACTTTAATCTATGTTGTCTTGCTTACTGCAAGCCCAGGTATTTTTTCTGCCATTATGATGGGCCTGGGACGCGCTGTTGGCGAAACCATGATTGTATTAATGGCAACGGGCAATACGCCATTAATGGATTGGAATATTTTGGAAGGATTGCGCAGCCTGTCGGCGACCATCGCCGTTGAGTTGCCAGAGTCGGAAGTTGGAAGTTCGCATTATCGCCTGCTGTTCCTAGCTGCATTGATTTTATTTGTGTTTACGTTTGCAGTAAACGCGCTTGCGGAGTGGGTTCGTCAGAGACTGAGAGATAAGTACCGTGCGTTGTAATAATGGTTTGAATAAAGAGCGAGTAATAACGTGTTAAATTGGATTCGTTCTGGCGCACCGTGGATATGGCTAACAGGCGGTGCAGTCAGCATCAGTTTGTTGTCGGTATTAGGGTTGTTACTCCTTATCGGCTGGAAAGGCCTGACTTACTTTTGGCCAGCGCCTTTGTATCAGTGGAATGTTGCAGCGCTGACTCCTGTACAAGGCGAAGTGCTACATGAAAATACTATTCTGATTGGTCAAGTGTATGAGCGCAGCTTTGTACCGAAGAGTTATTTGCCTGAAAGCGCAGCACAACAGTTAGAAGACGATGAAGATTTTGCCACGCGACTCAGTATCAAAATCGCTAACCGAGAGTTGTATCCCGCCGATTTTATCTCCGTATTGCAAATGCAGTTGGATGAGCCCACGATGCCAAAAGAGTGGGCGGTGATAGAGCGCAGTAGCGGTGGTTATTTCTTTGGTAAGCTGGTGGCGTTTCAAGATGGTGATAATATATACACCAGTGATATTCAATCGGTACTAAATAAAAAGCTTGATGATGCAGAAACTCTGCGCCATGAGATTGATTCTTTGGTGGTCGATCAGCTTAAAGAGCTTGGTTGGAAGCTAGAGCAGTTGCGATTAGAAAAGCGCAAGCATGAATTGAATGACACGCTGACAGAAAGCTTCTTAAACGAAAACCAGACGAAAAAAGAGCAGATAGAAAAAGCGCTTGCGACGTTAGATTTGCAACTTGATGGTTTACGACTTCAGCTCTCTGACTATGCCTTGATTGTCGAGGATATGACGGGGTCACAAGTATCGATTCCGCTCGAAGACATTTTGGACTACTGGTATCCAAACCAAATGTCACTGCCTGATAAAGTCATGCATTGGGGAAAACAGGTTTGGAAGTTTTTATCTGAAGATCCAAGAGAGTCTAACTCCGAAGGAGGCGTGTTCCCTGCGATATTTGGTACGGTTTTCTTAGTACTCATTATGTCGATCATTGTGATGCCACTTGGGGTGATCGCCGCTATCTATCTACATGAATATGCTAAGAATAACGCTCTAACCAGAGTTATTCGTATTGCGGTTATAAACCTAGCGGGTGTTCCATCGATTGTTTATGGCGTGTTTGGTTTAGGTTTCTTCGTTTATACGATTGGTGCCTCTATCGACAACGTATTCTATGCGGAGAAGCTACCGGCACCAACCTTTGGTACGCCGGGTTTGTTATGGTCAGCACTAACTCTTGCCGTGCTGACGCTTCCAGTTGTGATTGTGACGACAGAAGAAGGTTTAACTCGAATTCCGAGCTCCGTACGACATGGCTCTCTAGCACTTGGTGCAACTCAGTTCGAAACGCTATGGCGCGTGGTTTTGCCTATGGCGACGCCAGCTATTATCACAGGTTTGATCCTTGCGATTGCGCGTGCAGCTGGCGAAGTAGCGCCACTGATGCTGGTGGGGGTCGTGAAATTGGCATCCAGTTTACCGGTTGACGGACAATTCCCTTATGTGCATTTGGATAGAAAGTTCATGCATTTAGGTTTTCACATTTACGATGTTGGCTTTCAAACCTCCAACATCGAAGCGGCGCGACCATTAGTTTATGCCACCTCTTTCTTACTCGTGACAGTGATTGTCGGGCTAAACTTAACAGCAATCAGTATTCGCAATAATTTACGAGAAAAATACAGAACGTTAGGACAAGATTAAGTATGTTTAATTTTGATAGTACATTAGGTTATGAGCCACCATTGGATGTTCATAATTTAACGGATGAACAAACAGCCATCTCAATCGAGAACCTTAATCTGTTCTATGGTCAAACTCAGGCGCTGCATGATATTTCGATGCGAATTCCCAAAGGGCGAGTCACCGCTTTTATCGGTCCTTCAGGGTGTGGAAAGTCGACGTTATTACGTTGCATCAATCGCATGAACGACTTAGTGGAAGGGTGTCGAGTCACAGGTAAAGTGCGTCTCCATGGCAAGAATGTTTATCATCCTAATGTCGATGTTGCGACACTTCGACGCCGAGTGGGGATGGTGTTTCAAAGACCCAATCCATTTCCTAAGTCTATTTATGAAAACGTAGTTTATGGCTTACGCTTACAAGGTGTAAAAAACAGCCGCAGTTTAGATGACGCAGTGGAGCGATCCTTGCGCTCGGCGGCGTTGTGGGATGAGGTAAAAGACCGCTTGCATGAGAACGCATTTGGCTTATCTGGGGGGCAGCAACAGCGCTTGGTCATTGCGCGCGCGGTGGCGATTGAGCCGGAAGTCCTGTTATTGGACGAGCCAACATCAGCGTTGGATCCAATCTCAACTTTAACTATTGAAGAGCTTATCAATGAGCTGAAGACTCAATATACTGTCGTTATCGTTACCCATAACATGCAACAAGCGGCGCGAGTGAGTGATCATACTGCATTCATTCATATGGGTAAGTTAATTGAATACTCTGACGCGGACTCGATCTTCACCTCGCCAATGAAGAAGCAGACCGAAGATTACATTACGGGTCGCTACGGTTAAGTCGCGACTCTATACGGAATAAGGAACATCATGCACTTTGGACGTCATATTTCAGGACAATTTAACGTAGAGCTAGAATCGATTCGTACTCATGTATTAACCATGGGGGGCTTGGTAGAACAGCAGCTTTCGTATGCTATTCAAGCCTTGCATAAAGAAGACATCGAACTGGCGCGTAAGGTTGTGCGTGACGATCATAAAGTGAATGCGATGGAAGTCTCGATCGATGACGCTTGTACACGCATTATTGCTAAGCGTCAGCCAACGGCAAAAGACTTGCGCTTAATTATGGCTATCATCAAAACGATCACTGATTTAGAACGCATCGGTGATGTGGCGACACGCATTGCTTACGTTGCCATCGAAAGCCCATCATCAAAAGAACGACAATTCCAAGTGTCGTTAGAGCCTCTCTGCCGTCAGGCAATTAATATGCTGCATCAGGTTTTAGATGCGTTTGCCCGCATGGATGTAGAAGCGGCAGCAGAGGTGCATAAACAAGATGACAAACTAGACGCCGAGTATGAAGCGGTGATTCGTCAGTTGATGACTTACATGATGGAAGATCCAAAAAATATCCCTAACATTCTGCAAGTGATGTGGTCGGCACGCGCGATTGAACGTGTGGGGGACCGCTGCCAGAACATCTGTGAATACATTATTTACTTCGTGAAAGGGAAAGATGTACGCCATCTAGGTGATCAAAGTATTGATGACGTACTGAAGTAACTGACTTCAATAAATAGACCAGCTTTTAGGCTGGTCTATTTATTAGAGAGAAGGAAAGCACGTCAATATTTATCAGGAACGAAGGTCTGATCATCAATGGGCGCTCTGACGTAACCTTCTTTATTGAGTTCAGGTAATTCGATGGGTGAGTACTCAAGTGCTTTGTAATCAATCTGGCTTAGTAAATGACTGATACAGTTCAAGCGCGCTTTCTTTTTGTCATCAGAAGGGACGACCCACCAAGGGCAGTTTTTCGTGTCTGTATAGGCAAACATATTATCTTTTGCTTCCGAATACTCCGCCCAGCGATGACGTGACTCTAAATCCATTGGGCTGAATTTCCAACGTTTGATTGGCGTATTAATTCGACCTAGGAAACGTTTTTCCTGCTCTTCGTCTGAAACCGAAAACCAATACTTAATAAGAATAATCCCAGAGCGTTGCAACATTCTTTCGAATTCAGGACAAGAGCGTAAAAACTCTTCGTATTCGTCTGGAGTACAGAACCCCATGACTTTTTCGACACCTGCTCGGTTATACCAACTTCGGTCAAATAAAACGATTTCACCAGCAGATGGTAAATGAGCGACGTAACGTTGGAAGTACCATTGCGTTTTTTCTTTTTCTGTCGGTGCAGGCAGAGCTACTACGCGACAAACACGCGGGTTTAGCTTTTCTGTAATTCGCTTTATCACTCCGCCTTTGCCCGCAGCATCACGGCCTTCAAACAGAACCACCACTTTTAACCCTTTGTGTTTGACCCACTCTTGAAGTTTTACGAGCTCAACTTGAAGGTTTTTGAGCTCCTTTTCGTATTCCTTTTTCTTCAATTTAGACATACACCTTTCCTCACTCCTTGATAAACAATATGTTAGCACTCAAAAGCTATGCGCGTGAGGTTACGGTCGTCTATTTGAGAGCTGCTACGACATCGGTAATGGCTTGTGTACTTGTGATGGGGATTAAAAAATCATCGACATCGGATGCGCCCATTTTGCTTTGTTCAGCAACAAAGGTCATTTGGCTAGGGCGTGTGGTTTTGCCTGACAGATGGATTTCAGGAACTTGAGTGTCTTCTACTAACGCACGTGCGTTACTCGCATTAACGCCAGCCCCCGCCATGATTGCTATGCGTCCTTGGGCTTGCTTAACCAAAGCTCTAAGCACATCGATCCCTTGTGGTGCTGAAGGCGCAAGACCGGAGGTTAAAATACGTTCACAACCTAAGCTGATCACTTCTTCCAAAGCTTTTTCAGCGTCACGACACTGGTCAAAGGCACGATGGAAGGTCACGCCTAAGCCAAGCGCTTGAGCAAATTCACACAGCGCAGCCGCGTAAGGCATATGAATATCACCGTCTTGAGTGAGCACGCCGAACACGACACCGCTCAAGCCTGATTGGTGAGCTGCTTCAATATCCCAACGCATCATTTCGATCTCTTCTTCATTGTAGAAGAAGTCACCTTGGCGTGGGCGGATCATGGCATAAACTGGAACACTAGAAAGCTTAGCCGCTTGCTGCATAAAGCCATAACTGGGTGTTAGTCCGTCTAAAGCCAAAGAGGAGCAAAGTTCAATCCGAGTGGCGCCGCCAGCAATGGCGTAGTGCAGAGATTCAATATTATCAATACAGACTTCTAGGTGAGTAACCACGTTCATTTATCCTGCTAACGTTACAAATAAGTGTTGTGGCTAAGATATTAACAGGGCCAGTAAGCAGAATCTGTATGGAGGGGATGATAAATAGAGGTAAAGTTTACGCTAAAGCGTTACCTCATTTTGGCGGTTTATCTGAAGGAAAAAGAAAGCCCAGAGCAGAGGCTCTGGGCTTTGATAGGACTTTACTTAGACTGATTGGCGTTTGCGGTTTTCCGCATTAGCTTATTGCTTTATATACATCCAACCATCACACCCGTTGAGCTAGGGTGAAGGTCTATTATTTTTTGCCTAGGTCAGCTGCGTGCTCAGATAGGAACGCTGCAACACCTTTTGGAGATGCGTCCATACCTGCTTTACCTTCTTCCCATTGTGCAGGACATACTTCGCCGTGCTTCTGGTGGAAGTTAAGAGCGTCAACCATGCGTAGCATTTCGTCGATGTTACGGCCTAGTGGTAGGTCGTTAACTACTTGGTGACGTACAACGCCTTCTTCGTCGATTAGGAAAGAACCACGGAAAGCAACGCCTGCTTCTGGGTGCTCAACGTCGTAAGCTTTACAGATTTCGTGCTTAACGTCAGCAACTAGTGGGTACTTAACTTGACCGATACCGCCATCTTCGATAGCAGTGTTACGCCATGCGTTGTGAGAGAACTGAGAATCGATAGAAACACCGATTACTTCAACACCTTTAGCTTGGAAGTCAGCTAGACGGTTGTCGAATGCGATTAGCTCAGATGGGCAAACGAAAGTGAAATCTAGTGGGTAGAAGAATACTACTGCTTTCTTACCTTTAGTGAACTCTGCAAAGTTGAAGTTTTCAACGATTTCACCGTTACCTAGAACAGCTGCTGCAGTAAAATCAGGGGCTTGACGACCTACTAGTACCATTTTTTTGCTCCTAAAAAGTATGGTTAGCTCCAAACCGAATTCAGTTGTGTCGGTTTGGTTCGTGTTTGTACGAGACAAACTATAGTACAGATTGTAGTATTGAAAAAAGCGAAATAAATAGATTGAGTTAATCGAAAAAAACGATAATAACAAAACTCTTAACTCGATCACTGGAACGGCGGTAGATACAAATACAATTATGAATAAATGGCCCAGTTTGAAGCAGTTACACTATTTAGTCACACTGCATGAAACAAGACATTTTAGTGACGCTGCAGAGCGTTGTTTTGTCAGTCAGTCGACTTTAAGTAAGGGTATTCAAAACTTAGAGGAATTGATAGGTTGTCCCTTATATGAAAAGAAAGATAAGAAAAGTCCACTGGTTTTTACTCAAACAGGAGAAATGGTAGTAAAGCAGGGGCGAGAGCTGTTAGCAAAAGGGCAAGATTTGGTCGAACTTGGACGTATGTGCCAAGGCGACGATATGCAAGGCCAGCTAAAAGTAGGATGTATACCAACAATTGCTCCGTTTTTACTGTGTGATTTGGTACAAGAGGTGAACTACCGTTTTCCACAACTGAATCTTTTATTAAGAGAAGACACGACGACAAACTTACTTCAAGCGCTCAGACATGGTGAGCTGGATGTGCTTATTTTAGCGTTACCAGTCGAAATTGATGGGATGGAAAGCCGAGTAGTGGGTAAGGATCCGTTTCGAATGGTTATAAGCGCTAATCAAGCCCAATCGGTCCCTGTGCCGATTCGTTACGCGGATTTACCTGACGAATCCGTCTTTCTACTAGAGAAAGAACATTGCTTAACGGAACATGCGGTATCAGCGTGTAAATTAACAGACAAAGAAAAAATCAATCCGTTTACGGCAACCAGCCTCCATACACTGGTGCAAATGGTTGCGAATGGTTTGGGAACAACGTTCATTCCTCAAATGGCTATCGACCATGGCTTGCTGCATAACCAGAATTTAGTCGTGATCGATCCTCCTGGTAAACAAGCTTATCGCGAAATCGGCTTAGTTTGGCGTCCGAGCTCGTCAAGAACGAAAACATTTAATCAACTTGCAGAAGTCGTTTCAGAGCTGCTTTAGCTATTAGTATTAGCCCTTACTTCTCCATTATTTATCTAAAAGCGCACTGGAAACAGTGCGCTTTCTAGTATTTTATTCTGTTGGTAAACTTTGACTTGTAAAATTTTACAGCTCTTCTTTGATGAAGCTTTCATAAAATAGTGAAATTTCACAATGTTAATTTTACACAAAGCCCTGCATACCTTGTTTGACCCCTGTTTAAATCCATCTCTTCAGCCCTTGTGAATACAAGGTGTTTGTTTACCAGTCTATATTCATACGCTTGTTTGAAATGATAAAACGACTTTAAATTTAATGTAATTTTATTACGTAATAACTTACAAAACAAGGCGCTTGATAGATGGTTTTTACCTTGCGGAATAAAACTTTGAATTTTCTGTTTTGTTTATATTGGGGGTTTCACTAAACCCTTTGTTGATATAGCTTATTTAAAGGCCGATACGACTTATGTCTAGATTGAAAATACACGTAGCATTACGCAATCTATCGGCATGGCTAGACGAGTTGAACACAAAGTTAAAGGATGTAATTTGTTGTTCATAACTTACAAATGTAGCTTTACGCTGACTGCCCAAGATTGATAAAGCACGTTAAGGATGAATGATTATGCTTGCTCAGACAGAACAAAAAACACAACAACTAAAGCAAACCCAAGGCATGCTTGAGGTGAATGGAGTCGTTGCTCCAGAACATCAAGCAATTTTCCCTGTTGAAGCCCAAACCTTTTTATCTCTACTGTGTGAAAAATTTGCCGGACGTGTTGAACAGTTGCTGGAAGCAAGAGAAGAGAAGCAAGCACGTATTGATGCTGGTGAGCTACCAGATTTTCTACCAGAGACACAAGACATCCGTGAAGGAAGTTGGAAGATCCTAGGAATCCCACAAGATCTGCAAGATCGCCGTGTGGAGATTACCGGACCAACTGACCGCAAGATGGTGATTAACGCACTGAATGCGAATGTAAAAGTGTTCATGGCAGACTTCGAAGATTCAATGTCTCCTGCATGGAGTAAAGTGCTAGATGGTCAAATTAACTTGCGCGATGCTGTTAATGGCACCATCAGTTACACCAATCCTAGCAATGGCAAACATTATCAGCTGGAAGATGACCCAGCGGTGTTGATCTGCCGTGTTCGCGGCCTTCATTTAAAAGAAAAACACGTTACGTGGCACGGTCAGATCATTCCAGGTGCGCTATTCGATTTCGCTCTGTATTTCTATAACAACTACAAAGCGTTACTTCAAAAAGGCAGTGGCCCTTATTTCTACCTTCCAAAACTGCAATCGCATCACGAAGCGAAGTGGTGGAGCGAAGTGTTCCATTTCACGGAAGACTACTTCGGTTTGGATACAGGCACCATCAAAGCGACTGTGCTGATTGAAACCTTACCAGCGGTATTTGAAATGGACGAGATTCTGTTCTCGCTTAAAGAACACATCGTTGGTTTGAACTGTGGTCGCTGGGATTACATCTTTAGCTACATCAAAACATTGAAAAAACACTCAGACCGAGTACTGCCAGATCGCCAAGTGGTAACGATGGACAAGCCATTCTTAAACGCTTACTCGCGATTATTGGTACGTACTTGCCATAAACGAGGTGCTTTCGCGATGGGAGGAATGGCCGCATTTATCCCAGCTAAAGACCCGAAAGAGAATCAAAAAGTATTAGACAAGATCCAGACTGACAAATCGTTAGAAGCTAACAACGGCCACGACGGTACTTGGGTGGCTCATCCAGGTTTGGCTGACACTGCTATGGAAGTCTTTAGTGCTGTGCTGGGTGAACGCACCAACCAGTTGGATGTGAGCCGTGCAGAGGATGCGCCTATTACAGCAGCTGAACTGCTTGAGCCTTGTGAAGGCGAGCGCACTGAAGGCGGAATGCGCCACAATATTCGCGTTGCGCTGCAATACATCGAAGCTTGGATTTCTGGCAATGGTTGTGTGCCGATTTACGGACTGATGGAAGACGCAGCAACGGCAGAAATCTCACGCGCCTCTATCTGGCAATGGATTCAACACGGCAAGTCGCTAGACAACGGATTAAAGGTCACTAAAGAGCTGTTCGAGCTCTATCTCAAAGAGGAGATTGAAGTCGTGAAGCAAGAAATTGGCGAGCAGCGCTACCATGCGGGTCGATTTGAAGAAGCAGCAGACTTAATGGCAAGGCTCACGACGAGCGATGAACTGACCAACTTTTTGACAGTTCCTGGTTATGACTACCTGGATTAATAAAGAATAACTGTAACACCAATAACGTGAAGGATTTTCAAGGCAGATAGGGAAGTACTGCCTGAGAACGGAAACTCAACGCACACGCATAAAGTGCAAATTATAAAGAGGGATAGACCAATGACTAACTTAACTCGCCGCCAACAAATTGAAGCTCTGGAAAAAGACTGGGCAACTAACCCACGCTGGAAAAATGTGAAGCGTACTTACACTGCCGAGGAAGTGGTGGAACTGCGTGGCTCTATGGTGCCTGCAAACACAATTGCACAACGTGGTGCAGACAAACTTTGGTCACTGGTCAACGGTAGTGCGAAAAAAGGTTACGTAAACTGTCTTGGTGCGCTAACGGGTGGTCAAGCCGTTCAACAAGCTAAGGCAGGTATTGAAGCGATCTATCTGTCAGGCTGGCAGGTAGCGGCGGATAACAACACCGCTTCGACGATGTATCCAGACCAATCTCTTTACCCAGTAGATTCTGTACCGTCAGTAGTAAAGCGTATCAACAACTCATTCCGTCGTGCAGACCAAATTCAGTGGGCTGCTGGTAAGACGCCTGAAGATGAAGGTGGTATTGATTACTTCCTACCTATCGTAGCGGATGCGGAAGCGGGCTTTGGTGGTGTGCTTAACGCTTACGAACTAATGAAATCGATGATCGAAGCCGGTGCCGCGGGCGTTCACTTTGAAGACCAGTTAGCATCGGTGAAAAAGTGTGGTCATATGGGTGGTAAGGTATTAGTTCCTACGCAAGAAGCGGTACAAAAGCTCGTTGCAGCTCGTTTGGCTGCTGACGTAGCGGGAACAACAACATTAGTTATTGCTCGTACTGATGCGAATGCGGCGGATCTCATTACTTCAGATTGCGACCCATATGATAAAGACTTTATTGAAGGTGAGCGCACTCAAGAAGGTTTCTACCGCGTTCGCGCGGGTATCGACCAAGCGATTTCTCGCGGTCTGGCTTACGCACCATATGCAGACTTGATTTGGTGTGAAACGGCTACGCCATGTTTGGAAGAAGCACGTAAGTTTGCAGAAGCAATTCACGCTGAATACCCAGATCAATTGTTGGCGTACAACTGCTCGCCTTCATTCAACTGGGAGAAAAACCTAGATGCAGAAACCATTGCTAAGTTCCAACAAGAGCTTGCAGACATGGGCTACAAGTACCAATTCATCACGCTAGCAGGCATTCACAACATGTGGTTCAACATGTTTGAACTGGCACACGCTTACGCTCAAGGTGAAGGTATGCGTCATTATGTTGAGAAAGTTCAGCGTCCTGAATTCCAAGCGGCTGAAAAAGGTTATACGTTTGTTGCGCACCAACAAGAAGTAGGTACAGGTTACTTCGATAGAATGACCAATACTATCCAAGGTGGTAACTCTTCAGTGACAGCATTGACAGGTTCGACCGAAGAAGACCAATTCTAATTGGCAGAGAAACACTTCCTTAATCAGCGTCAGTAATGGCATTTTGAGCGGCAACCCTGCCGCTCTTTTTTCGTTTAACCGGTGTAAAAACGAAACTTACAACAAAGAGAATACGCTTGCGTACTACTCTTCCTGCTCGATTTCTTCAGGTTCCACTTCTTCTTGCAGTTCCAATAAGTTAATCGCAATGGTCACAAAGTCACTGTCAGTAATGATGCCGACCAATCGACCTTTGGTGACAACAGGTAGACAGCCAACTTTATGCTTTTGCATATAGATAGCGCTCTCTTTGAGCCCCGCGATAGGCTCTGCCGTCATGATATTGGTGTGCATCATTTCGTAGAGCGGTGTGTCTAAAGTAAAAGATTGTTCAGCCTCATCTGGGTGCAAGCTCGATTCTTGAGCAGCAAGAATGTCGCGTTGAGTCACCAAGCCTTGTAAGTGGTTATTGGCATCAACAACCGGAATGTGTCGAATATCAAGCGCATCCATCATGCTTTTTGCATCACGCAAGGTGTGCGTGCGCAGTAAGGTATGAGGATTACGAGTCATCATGTCTTCAACCTTGATCATAGAGACCTCCAGCGGCATTGTCCTTCTCTTAAATATAGAGAATATTTTTCTGTATATCTGGGAGCTAACTCGTTTTTCATCAATTAAATAGCACAATGCTGATGGGCTGCGTAATCTGTGTTTTATTGGTGTTTTTATTAATTTGAATAAGTCGGTTTGTGTGCGAGTCAGTTGGCATTTTTAGTTGATATTGAATGTGTTCCCAAGGTAATCCAATGAATTGAATCGCACATTTTTATTCGCTGGATTTTCCAAGATTCTTCTCTCGAAGAAGATACGTCCAGGCTTACCAAATTGAAGACAGCAACCTAGATGAAACGAACAACGTGTAACAAACTTATTGCGCTGGCAGTGGCGGCATTCAGTGTGCCATCAACACAGGCGATTGTGTTAGGAGATGAACAAACCGATCCTGTTGACCGCGTTACTTTGCGAGCAAGTAACATGGCAGAGTTTCCGCTGTGTGGTGGAACGATGCTGACAGAGCAATGGGTACTGACTGCGGCGCACTGTGTGGTGATGGGACAAGGAACCAATGAAGCAACCTACTATGTGACCCCGCCGGGTGAGCTGTCGGTGAATGCGAATGCGTATGAACTTAATTCTGCAGGGCTTGATAACTTTTATCCGGTGTCTCATGTTGTGGTTCATCCGGATTACACCCGGATTTCAAAAGCTGAGACCGACAGTAATGGCAACGTGAAACCTATCCAAACCGGTTTAGATTCAGACATCGCGTTGCTGTATCTCACGCGCCCAGTGGCAAACGCGAACTTTGCTGACCTAGCGAGTAAAGTTGACATGGAGAGTATCGAAGCACGTTTGGTGGCGGATTGGAACGATAATTACCTGACCAATCAACGTGTCGAAAATGTGCAAGTGTTTGGATGGGGGGCTACTCAGCCGGATGCTTCTGAACCTTCTAATACGCTCAAAACCACCATTAGCACATTTTTACCCATCGACAAATGTTATGAGCGTTTAGAAATTGGCAGCAGTTTTCCGGGGATCATTGATTCAAGAGACAACCAAACCAAAATTTGTACGCTACCAACACAAAACCATGTATTGGAGCCAGATAGCCATACTCAATATGGCAACTCTGCATGTAAAGGTGACAGTGGTGGCCCGTTGGTCGATGTGGCGACCGGCAAACAAATTGGTATTGTTAGTGGCGGCCCCCTTATTCTACCAACGTGTGGCTCTTTGACGATCCCAAGTTTCTACACCAAGGTGAGCCACTATTACGACTGGGTACAGTCTTACATCACTGCCGATGCGCCACCAAGTCGTTACATCATTGCGCCGAATTTTATCAAAAGTGCTAACAATGAAAGTGGTGACAATAAAGAGTGTCACGATGGCATTGCGACCAATAACTGTGATTTCAAAGGCTCAGATGATGAAGGTGGCAGTCTAGGGTTTTGGTTATTGGGTTTATTCGTGCCGTTATTCTTGTGGCGAAAGCGTGAGGTTTGATAGGGCGATTGGAATGCCAAACTAATAAGCAGCGGTATACGTTGCTTTGCTTTTTTCATGTTCTCTCTTTGGGGCTCAAATTAAAAATAGTGCCAAGTAATCGAGGCTTTTCACGTTTTATTACACTCTTCACCATGGCTTTTACTGCTATATTCTGGTGATTTGCTTGCTATTGCAGCATGTAAACATATACTAGTCTGCTGCGAAAAACTCGTCGCAATTTTATCGTCGCCTAGACGTGATTTGACCAATAGATAAGACAAGTAACATGCAAGTATCAGATTTCCATTTCGACCTTCCAGATGAACTCATCGCTCGCTACCCTCAACCAGAGCGTACCGCTAGCCGACTGCTGCAAATGGACGGCAATACCGGAGAGCTCATTGATGGCACATTTACTGATGTATTGGGCCAAGTTCAACCCGGTGACTTAGTGGTGTTTAATAATACTCGTGTTATTCCTGCTCGTCTTTTTGGCCGCAAGGAATCGGGCGGTAAATTAGAAGTGCTGGTGGAGCGCATGTTGGATGAGAAAAGCATCCTCGCGCACGTTCGTTGCTCTAAATCACCAAAACCAGGTACAACCATTATTGTTGGCGAGAATGATGAATATTCAGCAGAAATGGTTGCACGCCATGATGCTTTATTTGAACTGAAATTTAGTTCTGATAAGACGGTACTAGAAATTCTGGAAGAAATCGGCCATATGCCGCTTCCTCCTTACATCGACCGTCCAGACGAAGATGCAGATAAAGAGCGTTACCAAACGGTATATAATCAAAAGCCAGGTGCGGTTGCGGCACCGACAGCGGGCCTTCACTTTGATGATGTTCTCTTGGAGAAAATCAAAGCGAAAGGTGCAGAGTTTGCTTACGTTACTTTGCACGTTGGGGCGGGTACATTCCAGCCGGTAAAAGTGGAAAATATCAACGATCACCACATGCATGCCGAGTACGTAGAAGTACCACAAGAAGTCGTCGAAGCAATTAAAGCGACGAAAGCGCGTGGCGGACGAATTATTGCTGTTGGTACCACATCTGTGCGTTCACTTGAAAGTGCAGCGCAAGACGCATTGCAAAAAGGGACTGAGCTGGCCCCATTCTTTGGCGATACTGAAATCTTTATTTTCCCTGGTTACGAATATCAGCTGGTGGATTGCTTGATCACCAACTTCCACTTGCCTGAATCAACATTGATCATGTTGGTGAGTGCATTTGCTGGATACGAGAACACCATGAATGCTTACAAACATGCGGTGGAAAACAAATACCGTTTCTTCTCGTATGGCGATTCAATGTTCATCAAGAAGAAAACGGCGTAGTTAAAAATAGATTTACGAGTGCTAGCAGTAAGCTAGGAAATAAAGCATCCATTGCTTTGTCTCTCGCAAGGAAAAGCGACCGCTCCTTAAAGTAGGGTAGAGCCCTAAACACTCAGTCAGACTGTTTCTCTGACACCCGGAGGCATCGTGAAATTAAAATTCGATCTTAAGAAGAAAAACGGCAATGCACGTCGTGGTCAACTGACTTTCGAACGCGGCACTGTTCAAACTCCTGCGTTCATGCCAGTAGGTACTTACGGTACCGTTAAAGGTATGACACCAGAAGAAGTAAAAGGTACTGGTGCAGAAATTCTGCTAGGTAATACTTTCCACCTGTGGCTACGTCCTGGTCAAGAAGTGATGAAAATGCACGGTGACCTGCACGATTTTATGAACTGGCACGGTCCTATTCTTACTGATTCAGGCGGCTTTCAAGTATTCAGCCTTGGTAAGATGCGTACGATCACTGAAGAAGGTGTTCACTTTCGTAACCCAGTAAACGGTGACAAGATTTTCATGGACGCAGAAAAGTCGATGGAAATTCAAAAAGACCTGGGCTCTGACATCGTTATGATTTTTGACGAGTGTACGCCTTACCCAGCGACACACGATGAAGCGAAGAAATCGATGGAAATGTCATTACGCTGGGCACAGCGTTCACGTGACCACTTCGAGAAGCTAGAAAACCCGAACAACCTATTTGGTATTGTCCAAGGTGGTGTTTACGAAGATTTACGTGATGTGTCGGTAAAAGGTCTAACGGAAATCGGTTTTGACGGTTACGCGGTTGGTGGTTTGGCAGTAGGTGAGCCTAAAGAAGACATGCACCGTATTCTTGAGCATACTTGTCCTCAACTTCCTGAAGACAAACCTCGCTACTTGATGGGCGTAGGTAAGCCAGAAGACTTGGTTGAAGGTGTTCGTCGTGGTATCGACATGTTTGACTGTGTAATGCCAACGCGTAACGCACGTAATGGTCACTTATTTGTGACTGGTGGTGTGATCAAGATCCGTAATGCGAAACATAAAACGGATACAACACCATTGGATCCGCATTGTGACTGTTACACTTGTCAAAACTACAGCAAGTCGTACCTTCACCATTTAGAGCGTTGTAATGAAATCTTAGGCGCTCGCTTGAATACAATCCATAACCTGCGTTACTACCAACGTCTGATGGAAAGCATTCGTAAAGCAATTGATGAAGATCGCTTCGATGAATTTGTTACTGAGTTCTATGAGCGTCGTGGCCGTGAAGTGCCACCACTAGCAAAAGAGCAGTAATTGAAAAACTAAAAGAATTAAAGCCTTTGGCATGTCGCCAGAGGCTTTTGCTAATAAAGTAGGCTAACGCACGTTATTTTTGAGAGAGCGATCTCTATTAGTTACTCTCAGACTTGAATCTAAAATGCGAAAGCCCAATTTGTTTGATTATCAATAAAATATAATGAGGATGTTTTAATGTTTATTTCTCAGGCTCACGCAGCAGCAGAAGGCGCGCCAGCAGGCGGTGGTTTTGAAATGCTAATCATGCTTGGCATGTTCGCAGTGATCTTTTACTTCATGATTTACCGCCCACAAGCGAAACGCGTAAAAGAACACAAAAACCTAATGGCTTCTATGGGCAAAGGCGACGAAGTTTTAACTAGCGGTGGCCTAGTGGGTAAAATCACTAAGATTGCTGAAGACAATGACTACATTTCAATTGAGCTTAACGCGAACAATGAAGTAGTAATCAAGAAAGACTTCATCACTGCAGTGCTACCAAAAGGTACGCTTAAGTCTCTATAAAACAGCTAAAGGATCCTCGCTGTGCTAAACCGTTATCCATTATGGAAGTACTTGATGGTGCTTTTTGCCATCATCACCGCTGCGTTATACGCACTTCCAAATATCTACGGTGAAGATCCGGCTATTCAAGTTACAGGGGCGCGTGGCGCCTCTGTAGATATGTCAACGCTGGATGCTGTCACTACTGCTCTTAACAAAGAGCAACTTTCTCATAAATCCATTGCTCTCGAAGATGGATCAATTCTTGTTCGTTTTAACGACACTGACACACAAATCAGTGCTCGTGATGTCATCAGCGAAGCGCTAGGCAAAGACACAATTGTTGCACTTAACCTTGCACCTTCTACACCCGATTGGCTAGAAGCGATTGGCGCGTCACCATTGAAGCTAGGTCTTGACCTTCGCGGTGGTGTTCACTTCTTAATGGAAGTGGATATGGATGCAGCGATGGAAAAGCTTATTGGTCAACAAGAAGAAGCTTTCCGTAGCGAACTTCGTGACGCCAAGATTCGTTACCGTGCAATCCGCCCTTCTGGAAAAGAAGCGGTAGAAGTGTTGTTGCGTAACGAAGAGCAATTAGCAGAAGCGAAAGCAACGCTAGAAAAGAATCACCCGGACATGATTTTTGTCGATTCTGATTCAAATGGCCGTTACGCTCTTACTGCAACCTTTACTGAGCAACGTTTACAAGAGATCCGTAACTATGCTGTTGAGCAAAACATTACGATTTTACGTAATCGTGTCAACGAACTAGGTGTTGCGGAACCATTGGTTCAACGTCAAGGTGCTAGTCGCATTGTAGTTGAACTGCCTGGTGTTCAAGACACTGCTCGTGCAAAAGAAATTCTCGGAGCTACGGCAACGCTTGAATTCCGTGAAGTTGATGATAAAGCTGACCTATCGGCAGCGGCAAATGGTCGTGCGCCAGCAGGTAGTGAAATCAAGATGGACCGTGATGGTCGCCCAGTTGTGCTTAAGAAGCGCGTTATTCTTGGCGGTCAAAGCATCACAGATGCAAGCTCAAGTGTTGATGAATATGGTCGTCCACAAGTTAACATCTCGCTAGACAGCGAAGGTGGTAATAAGATGTCTGCGTTCTCTAAGAAGAACATTGGTAAGCTAATGGCTACCGTGTTTGCAGAATACAAAGACAGTGGCCGTCGTACGCCTGAAGGCAAAGTTATTCTGGATAAGCATGAAGAAGTCATCAACCAAGCAACGATTCAATCGGCTCTTGGTCGTAACTTCCGTATCACAGGTATCGACTCTGCTGCAGAAGCACACAACCTAGCACTTTTACTACGTGCTGGTGCACTGATTGCACCTATCTCTATCGTTGAAGAACGTACCATTGGTCCATCAATGGGCCAGCAAAACATCGATATGGGTATCCAAGCATGTATCTGGGGTATGGTTGCCGTAATGCTATTTACGCTGCTTTACTACCGCGGCTTTGGTTTGATTGCAAACATTGCTCTAATGGCAAACTTAGTGCTTATCATTGGTGTTATGTCGATGATTCCAGGCGCTACCATGACGCTTCCGGGGATAGCCGGTATCGTGTTAACAGTCGGTATGGCAGTTGATGCGAACGTACTGATCTTCGAGCGTATCCGTGAAGAAATTCGTGATGGACGTAGTCCACAACAAGCGATTCACCAAGGTTACGCGAATGCATTCAGCACGATTGCTGATGCGAACATCACAACACTAATTACTGCAATCATTCTATTTGCGGTCGGTACAGGTGCGGTGAAAGGTTTCGCAGTTACTCTATCTATCGGTATCTTAACTTCAATGTTCACCGCCATTATTGGTACACGTTGTATCGTGAACCTGATCTACGGTGGCAAACGCGTTGATAAATTGTCGATCTAAGGCTGGGAATTAATATGTTTCAAATTCTAAAAGCAGAGAAGACGATCGGCTTTATGCGTTGGTCGAAAGTAGCATTCGTTTTTTCAATTATAATGATTGCTGCTTCTATCTTCACTTTGTCAACCAAGTGGCTTAATTGGGGTCTAGATTTCACTGGCGGTACTCTTATCGAGGTCGGTTTTGAACAGCCAGCAAACCTTGAAGAGATTCGTGCAGCACTAGATTCAAAAGGCTTTGGCGATGCGACAGTACAAAACTTCGGTAGTGCTCGTGAAGTCATGGTTCGTCTTCGTCCACGTGATGACGTTTCTGGTGAAACGCTAGGTAACCAAATCATTGGTGCTATCAAAGATGGTACTGGCGAAAGCGTAGAAATGCGTCGTATTGAGTTCGTAGGTCCCAACGTTGGTGATGAGCTAACAGAAGCTGGTGGTCTAGCGATCTTGGTATCGCTGATCTGTATTCTGCTTTATGTATCGATGCGATTTGAATGGCGTCTAGCGGCTGGTGCGGTAATGGCATTGGCTCACGATATAATTATCACGCTAGGTGTCTTCTCGTTTCTACAAATTGAAGTTGACCTGACTATCGTAGCTGCGCTACTGACGGTTGTGGGCTACTCACTCAACGATACCATCGTTGTATTTGACCGGATTCGTGAAAACTTCCGTAAGATGCGTAAGGGTGAACCTTCAGACATTATGGACGCCTCAATCACTCAAACGTTGAGCCGTACATTGATTACATCTGGTACGACGTTGTTCGTGGTAATTGCACTGTTCATGCAGGGTGGTGCTATGATTCACGGCTTTGCAACCGCACTTTTACTCGGTATCACTGTAGGTACTTACTCTTCTATCTACGTAGCATCAGCACTGGCTCTAAAACTGGGTATCCAGAAAGAGCACTTGATGCCACCTCAAGTAGAAAAAGAGGGTGCAGAGTTCGACGAAATGCCATAAGGCAGATTGAGAACCGAAAACAAAAACCGCTGAACAATCAGCGGTTTTTTTATGCCTGATAGATTTGAAAGTTTCATTTTTTTTTGAGGTACTTCCAGCTTGAATTGTAGTTTTTTGATTGAGTTGAATATCGGAAGTATGTTCAACAATTTCGGGAGGAAATAATGTCAAGGCAAGCTGAAATAAAAGTACAGTTACTGAAGTTTGTAGAGATTTCTTACAAGCACAATAAAGGTGTTACCACCAAGCTAGTTACTGGAGGGAAAAGGTTCAAGTTAGCAGTTGATGAGTCAGGTAAAGTAACTTTATCTGGTGAGCTTGGATTTACTAAGTTTGAAGTTTCAAAAGAAATGGTTGAAGAGCTGGGCATAAAATTAAAAGCCGTTTCTGTTACTTTTAAAACTACTCGTGATGGTGTTTTGACATACAGTGGGAGTGTTTCTCTTTTTGGTGTTGTTTCCTTTGGAGTTACTGGGCAGGTAAATGTCCGTGAGCTTTTAGAGCAGTGCGAGTGGGGGCTTTGTAAGTACAGATTTAAGCCGAGTAAAATTGATCAAGCGCTCCGTGAAGCTGGGGTTTAGTTGGTTATGCTAAATAGAATTCTACCTATTCCGGTTTTACTAAGTGTTTCAACGCCCTGCATCGCAAGTCCACTCCACGATACTTACCTTGATATACGTAATAATTTATACAAGATGCAGTATATAGAGGTGGTAGAAGCTATGGCAGGACCAAATCTATCGATTGAAGAGCTGAACAGTATTAAGTCTCACCCAATAAAATTTGGTCATCAATTTCCATTTTTATCATCTATCCCATCAAGTTTGGTTACAGAGCTGTCTTACTTTGAAGAGTACAGTGAGGATGGAGGAGTTGGATGTCTTTCTGTAAACGGCTTTGGTGATGTATACCAGCCAGTCACGGTTTCGCTGCAGTTTTTAATGAAGGAACAAATATGGAAGGTTAAGCACGTAAAAATAGACCACTTATCTGACTACGACCGTTTCTACAAACAGGCTGATTGTTCGAAATAAAAAAGCCCCGCTCAATGAGCGGGGCTTTCTAAAGTCATCAGCGTGACGGGCTATATATGACTTTCAAATCTTACTTAAGGATCGCGCTGTTACCGTTTTCGCGGATGTGCTTAAGGATAGATTTTACGCCACGAGCGCTTGAAGCAACGATGTTACCAGACTTCATGTAGTCAGTGCCGCCAGCAAAGTCTGTTAGGATTGCGCCAGCTTCACGAGCAATAAGCTCACCTGCTGCCATATCCCAAGGTTTTAGGCCTAGCTCGAAGTAACCATCAACACGGCCAGCAGCCACGTAACAAAGGTCAAGAGCAGCAGAGCCGCTACGACGGAAATCAGCACATTCAGTGAATAGCGCACCAACGATCTTGATGTAAGACTCAGCGTGTTGTTTCTGCTTGAATGGGAAGCCTGTTGCTAGAACAGTACCTTGAAGGTCTTTTAGTTGAGCAACACGAATACGTGCACTGTTTAGTTGAGCGCCGGCACCGCGTTGTGCAGTGAATAGCTCGTTTTGCATTGGATCGTAAACACAAGCAACTTCAGTTTTGCCCTTAATACGAACAGCGATAGAAACCGCGAAAGTTGGGTAACCTTTTACAAAGTTAGTGGTGCCATCCAGTGGGTCGATGATCCATTGTACGTCTTTATCTTTACCTTCGATAAGACCTTGTTCTTCAGCAACGATACAGTGCTCAGGGTAAGACTGCTTGATAGTATCGATGATGATGTATTCTGCTTCTTTGTCTACGTTAGTGACAAAGTCATTAGTGCCTTTAAGAGTAGATTCTACTTTATCAGTGTTTTCTAATGATTTAGCAATATGATTGCCTGCCTTTCGCGCAGCGCGAATAGCAATGTTTAGCATTGGATGCATACGAATTTCCCAACGGATGTTAAAGAACAAATGAAAGCGGCGGCGAGTATACCAGAGATAATCAAAAAGGGAAGTGGTTATTTTTTACTCTAATTGCGGCCGGCTGAGTGTACAGATCATACTGCGGACGAGAACAATAACCAAGAATGAGAAGAGAGGTCTGCTTGCCTCTAGGGTGTCTTAAAAAACTATGATAACATTCTGCGGTTTTAATTTAGGTAGCAAACACAGATGTTGGATCAAGTAAAAATTGTACTCGTAGGTACCTCTCATTCAGGCAATATTGGCTCAGCAGCTCGAGCAATGAAAGTGATGGGTTTAAACCAACTAGTATTAGTCGATCCACAATGTGAAGTGGATGAACAAACTCTTGCTTTAGCTGCGGGTGCTGGTGATATTGCTCAAAATGCAAAGATTGTCGGCACATTAGAAGAAGCGGTTGAAGATTGTGGCCTTGTTGTGGGTTCTAGCGCCCGCTCTCGTACATTAGAATGGCCAATGCTCGAGCCACGTGAATGCGGTGAGAAATTTGCAGTTGAAGGCCGAAAGCATCCGGTTGCGCTCGTGTTTGGCCGAGAAAGAACTGGTTTGACAAACGAAGAGCTACAAAAGTGCCACTACCATGTTTGTATTCCCGCTAATCCTGAGTACAGCTCGCTTAACCTAGCGATGGCTGTACAAACTCTCAGTTACGAAGTGCGAGTTGCACACTTGAACTTAGAGCAAAGCCAGTTTTCCCCAAATGAATCGGAAGAATACCCGCGTCATCGAGAACTCGAATTGTTCTTCGAGCATCTTGAAAAGGTGATGGTTGAGACCCAGTTTATTAACAAAGAGCAACCTGGACAGGTGATGAATAAGTTGCGCCGTTTGTTCTCTCGTGCTCGACCAGAAACCCAAGAACTTAATATTCTACGAGGCGTTTTGACTTCGATAGAAAAGAAGTTCTGAGTGAATAATAACCACTTTAGATGTGAGGATGAATACCTGAGTAAAATGGTCAAATAAATACTTGACCAAATTACTCAGGTATGGAAAAATCTTAACCATTACAAACCATGTGGATACGGTGTGGTATGAAACTTACATCTAAAGGAAGATATGCGGTGACAGCCATGCTGGATGTGGCACTGCATTCGCAACAAAACCCTGTACCTCTGGCTGATATTTCAGAGCGTCAAGGGATCTCGCTCTCTTACTTAGAGCAGCTATTTTCAAAATTGCGTAAAGCAGGTCTCGTTGCCAGCGTTCGTGGTCCTGGTGGTGGTTACCGACTTGGTGCCGACGCTCACAGTATCGCTATTGGTACCGTGATTGCTGCCGTTGATGAGTCAGTAGATGCAACCAAATGCCAAGGTAAAGGAGATTGCCAAGGTGGAACACGTTGCCTTACTCACACGCTGTGGCGTGACCTAAGCTCTCGCATTAGTGACTTTTTGAATAACATCACTCTTGGTGAGTTGATGACAGACAATGAAGTACTCGAAATTTCTGATCGTCAGGACATTGATCTGGCGGTAACCCATGGGCTATCAAACAAAAATACAACCGCCGCGCCCATCGGTGTAAACGTCCGCTCTTAGCGGTCAGCTTTTTACATTGGAGTAGAGAATGAAACTGCCGATTTATCTTGATTATTCCGCTACATGTCCAGTTGATCCACGTGTTGCTGAAAAAATGGTTCAGTACATGACAATGGATGGCACATTTGGCAACCCAGCGTCACGTTCGCACCGTTACGGCTGGCAGGCAGAAGAAGCGGTCGATACTGCTCGTGAGCAAATTGCTGACCTTCTAAATGCAGATCCTCGCGAAATCGTATTTACATCTGGTGCGACAGAATCAGACAACCTTGCGATTAAAGGTGCAGCGCACTTTTACTCGAAGAAAGGCAAGCACGTAATCACTTGTAAAACAGAGCACAAAGCCGTTCTTGACCCATGTCGTCAACTTGAGCGTGAAGGCTTTGAAGTGACTTACCTTGAGCCAGAATCAAATGGCTTGATCGATCTAGAGAAGCTTAGAGCAGCCATGCGTGATGACACCGTGCTTGTGTCTATTATGCATGTAAACAACGAGATTGGTGTGGTTCAAGACATTACAGCGATCGGCGAACTGTGCCGTGAGCGTAAAATTGTTTTCCACGTGGACGCTGCGCAATCTGCAGGTAAATTACCAATCGACGTTCAAGAGATGAAAGTTGATCTAATTTCACTTTCTGCTCACAAAGTTTACGGTCCTAAAGGTATCGGTGCACTTTACGTACGTCGTAAGCCTCGTATTCGTCTTGAAGCGCAAATGCACGGTGGCGGTCATGAGCGTGGTTTCCGCTCTGGTACACTACCTACTCACCAAATCGTAGGCATGGGTGAAGCATTCCGCATTGCAAAAGAAGACATGCAAAAAGATTACGATCATGCTTTAGCGCTTCGTAACCGTCTTTTTGATGGCGTGAAAGACTTAGAAGCAGTGACGGTAAACGGTGACTTTGAGCAGCGTGTACCACACAACCTAAACATCAGTTTCGCATTCGTAGAAGGTGAATCACTACTAATGTCGCTTAAAGATCTAGCGGTATCTTCTGGTAGTGCTTGTACGTCTGCAAGCCTTGAGCCTTCTTACGTTCTTCGTGCCCTAGGCATGGATGACGAATTGGCTCACAGCTCGGTTCGTTTCTCGTTTGGTCGTTTCACGACTGAAGAAGAAATTGATTACGCAATTGAACAAATCCGCGTTGCAGTGACTAAGCTACGCGACATGTCTCCTCTATGGGATATGTACAAAGAAGGGATTGATTTGAGCACTGTTGAATGGGCTCACCATTAATCTCAGGGATTGAAATAGAGGATTCGAGGTAATTTATCATGGCATACAGCGAAAAAGTAATTGATCACTACGAGAACCCACGTAACGTTGGTTCATTCGATAAAGAAGATCCATCAGTAGGTAGCGGCATGGTTGGCGCTCCTGCGTGTGGTGACGTAATGAAGCTTCAAATCAAAGTGACACCTGAAGGTATCATCGAAGATGCGAAGTTCAAAACATACGGTTGTGGTAGTGCAATCGCATCAAGCTCACTAGTAACTGAGTGGGTAAAAGGTAAGTCAGTTGATGAAGCGGCAGCAATTAAAAACTCTGAGATTGCTGAAGAGCTAGAGCTTCCACCAGTGAAAGTTCACTGTTCTATTCTTGCTGAAGATGCAATCAAAGCAGCGGTTGCTGACTACAAGAAAAAACACCAAGAATAATTATTCCGTAATATAATGGGAGCTTTGACGCTCCCATTCCAATCGAAATTTAGACAGACTAAGGTGCAGTATGGCCATCACAATGACAGAATCAGCGGCAAGTCGCGTAAGAGCATTCCTAGATAACCGAGGCAAAGGTATCGGTTTACGTCTTGGAGTGAAGACGACTGGCTGTTCCGGCATGGCATACGTACTTGAGTTTGTTGATGAGCTCAATGAAGAAGACGAAGTATTTGAACTCTCTGGAGTGAAAATTATCATCGATCAAAAGAGCTTAGTGTACCTAGATGGTACTGAATTGGATTACGTGAAAGAAGGGTTGAATGAAGGTTTTGAATTCAACAACCCTAACGCGAAAAGTGAATGTGGTTGTGGTGAAAGCTTCAACGTCTAATTGATTGTCCTTCTGGGCAAACGAGTCCGGAAGGCTTTACTAGGACCCGAACTTAATGAATCACTTTGAATTATTTGGGCTACCAAGTCAGTTTAAGCTGGATGGTAGCCTTCTTTCTTCTCAGTTCCGAGAACTACAAAAACGCTTCCACCCGGATAACTTTGCAACGGGCTCAGAACGTGACCGTTTGATGGCGGTGCAAAAGGCGGCGCAAATCAACGATGCCTATCAAGTTCTGAAAAATCCTATTTCTCGCGCCGAGTATATCCTCGCAGAGCAAGGTGTTGAGATCCGAGGTGAACAGCAAACAATGCAAGATCCGATGTTCTTAATGGAGCAAATGGAACTGCGCGAAGAACTGGAAGAGATTGCTGACAAGTCCGATCCTGAATCGGCGCTTTTTGACTTCGACTCTAAGGTCAGCAAAATGTACAAACAGCATCTGGCAAGCGTCGAGCAAGAGCTTGATGATGGTCTATGGACTGAAGCCGCAGACCGAGTTCGTAAGCTAAAATTCATTGCCAAACTAAAGAACGAAATTGAGCTAGTCGAAGACAAACTCCTCGGCTAGTAAGCGTGACAAGGACCTATCATGGCACTACTTCAAATCGCAGAACCGGGCCAAAGCTCGGCACCTCATGAGCATAAGTTAGCAGCGGGTATCGACTTAGGTACTACCAACTCTTTGGTTGCTTCTGTACGTAGCGGCGATGCAACTCCACTTGCGGACGAGCAGGGCCGTACTATTTTACCTTCAGTCGTTAATTACGCTGAGGAAACGTTAACGGTCGGCCACGAAGCCAAAGCCAAAGCAGAGTTTGAACCAGAGAACACGATTATCTCTGTAAAACGTTTGATCGGTCGTTCATTAAAGGACATTCAGTCCCGTTACTCTTCACTTCCTTATCGTTTTAAAGAGAGTGAAAACGGCCTGCCAATTCTGCAAACACCTCAAGGTGACAAAAACCCGATTGAAGTATCTGCGGACATCCTAAAAGTATTGGGTAAGCGAGCTGAAGATACGTTAGGTGGTGAGTTAGCTGGTGTCGTTATTACCGTTCCTGCTTACTTTGATGACGCGCAACGTGCAGGTACAAAAGATGCGGCGAAATTAGCTGGTCTTCATGTTCTCCGTCTACTTAACGAACCAACCGCTGCGGCAATTGCTTATGGCCTAGACTCTGGTCAAGAAGGTGTGATTGCGGTTTACGATCTAGGTGGCGGTACTTTTGATATCTCTATCCTACGTTTATCGAAAGGCGTATTTGAAGTATTAGCAACAGGTGGCGATTCTGCATTAGGCGGTGACGACTTCGACCATCTATTTGCCGATTATTTAATGGAGCAAGCGGGTCTAGAAGCGCCGCTTTCTGCAGAAAAGAACCGTACACTGTTGAACATTGCTACTGAAGCTAAGATTGCTTTCTCTGAGCAAGACAGTGTTGACGTTGACGTTTTTGGTTGGAAAGGCACCGTGACTCGCGAGCAGTTCGAAGATCTGATTCGTCCGCTAGTGAAGAAAACCCTGATGTCTTGCCGCCGTGCGCTGAAAGATGCGGATGTAGATGCGGAAGATGTACTTGAAGTAGTCATGGTCGGTGGCTCAACACGCACATTGCTTGTACGAGAAATGGTTGGCGAATTCTTTGGCCGTACACCACTGACAAGCATTAACCCAGATGAAGTCGTCGCAATCGGTGCGGGTATTCAAGCTGATATTCTCGCGGGTAACAAACCTGACTCTGAAATGTTGCTTCTTGATGTGATTCCACTGTCGCTCGGTATTGAAACCATGGGTGGTTTGGTCGAGAAGATCATCCCCCGCAACACTACGATTCCCGTTGCGCGTGCGCAAGAATTTACCACATTCAAAGATGGCCAAACGGCGATGAGTGTTCATGTGGTACAAGGTGAACGTGAAATGGTTGATGACTGTCGTTCACTTGCTCGCTTCTCGTTAAAAGGTATTCCTCCGATGGCAGCGGGTGCGGCACATATTCGCGTGACTTACCAAGTTGACGCTGATGGCCTTCTTTCTGTTACGGCAATGGAGAAGAGCACTGGTGTTCAATCAGAGATTCAAGTAAAACCTTCTTACGGCTTAAGTGACAATGAAGTGGCGGATATGTTGCGTGATTCAATGACGCACGCAAAAGAAGACATGCAAGCTCGTGCCTTAGCTGAACAGCGTGTTGAAGCCGACCGAGTGATAGAAGGTTTGATTGCAGCGATGCAAGCTGATGGTGATGACTTACTATCAGAACAAGAGAAACAAAACTTGATTAAAGCCATCGAAGCCTTGATTGAGCTGCGTAATGGTGATGATGCAGATGCGATAGAGCAGGGCATTAAAGATACCGATAAAGCGAGCCAAGATTTCGCATCACGCCGTATGGATAAATCGATTCGAGCTGCGTTGTCAGGTCAATCAGTAGACGATATATAAGAGATAAGTAGTTATGCCTAAGATTATTGTATTACCACACGACGATTTGTGCCCAGAAGGTGCAGTGTTGGAAGCAAACTCTGGTGACACCGTTCTAGACGTAGCGCTAAAAAACGGTATCGGTATTGAACATGCGTGTGAGAAGTCATGTGCGTGTACTACCTGCCACGTAATCATCCGTGAAGGTTTTGATTCACTAGAAGAAAGTGAAGAACTAGAAGACGACATGCTAGATAAAGCGTGGGGTCTAGAGCCTGAGTCACGCCTAGGGTGTCAGGCGAGAATTGCTGATGAAGACTTGGTAGTAGAAATTCCTAAATACACACTCAACCACGCTTCAGAAGATCACTAAAACTATCTTCCCAATATAGGGAAGAAGCAAAAGGAAGATGAGCAATGAAATGGACAGATTCTCGCGATATCGCGATTGAACTTTGTGACAAGTTTCCAGATGTCGATCCAAAAACAGTGCGTTTTACCGATCTTCATCAATGGATCATGGAGTTAGATGAGTTTGACGATGAGCCAAACCGTTCTAATGAAAAGATTCTAGAAGCCGTTATCATGTGCTGGATGGACGAAGCAGACTAAGTCTGTAAAACACAGCCTAGTTAACAATTCTTACTAAAAAAAGCGGACCTTTAGGTCCGTTTTTTTATCCAATTGACATTTTTGCCCTACATAATGCTAACATCCGTGAGTTATTAAAAAGAAGCAGCGTAGGCAACGCTGCTATAAGACAAGGAGAAACCATGTCTACACAGATGTCTGTATTTTTAAGTCAAGAGTCGGCAGCACCACATTGGGGTGAAAAAGCACTGCTTTCATTCGCTGAAAACGGCGCAACTATTCACTTAGGTGAAGGTCATGATCTCGGCGCAATTCAACGTGCAGCTCGTCAGCTAGATGGCCAAGGAATTCGTTCTATTTTTCTTTCTGGTGATAACTGGGATCTAGAGAGCGTATGGGCTTTCCACCAAGGGTTCCGTAACCCTAAAAAACATGGCTCAGTTGAGTGGGCAGCATTGTCTGATGAAGAGCAAGCAGAGCTTCAAGCTCGTATTACTTCGACTGATTTTACCCGCGATATTATCAACAAAACGGCAGAAGAAGTTGCTCCTCGTCAGCTAGCGACAATGGCTGCTGAATTCATCAAATCTGTTGCGCCGAAAGGCACGGTGACAGCTCGTATCGTCAAAGACAAAGACTTGTTGGCAGAAGGTTGGGAAGGTATTTACGCAGTAGGCCGTGGTTCTGAGCGTACTTCTGCGATGCTTCAGTTAGACTACAACCCAACTGGTGACGAAAACGCACCTGTATTCGCATGTCTTGTGGGTAAAGGCATCACCTTTGATTCCGGTGGTTACAGCTTGAAGCCTTCTACCTTCATGAGTGCAATGAAAGCAGATATGGGTGGCTCGGGTACTATAACTGGTGGCCTAGGATTAGCTATCTTGCGCGGTTTAAACAAGCGCGTAAAGCTGATCTTGTGTTGTGCTGAGAACATGGTTTCTGGCCGTGCCCTTAAGCTTGGCGACATCATCACTTACAAAAACGGCAAAACCGTTGAGATTATGAATACCGACGCGGAAGGTCGCTTGGTGCTTGCAGACGGTCTTATCTACGCTAGTGAGCAAAAGCCTGAGTTAATCATTGACTGCGCGACGCTAACAGGCGCAGCGAAGAATGCGTTAGGTAACGATTACCATGCGCTAATGAGCTTTGATGATGAGCTATCGCATCAAGCGCTTACGGCGGCAAACCAGGAAAAAGAAGGCTTGTGGCCGCTACCACTTGCTGATTTCCATCGAGAAATGCTGCCATCTAATTTTGCCGATTTATCGAATATCAGCTCTGGTGATTATTCTCCGGGTGCAAGTACTGCAGCTGCATTCTTGTCTTACTTCGTTGAGGACTACAAAAAAGGCTGGTTACATTTCGACTGTGCGGGTACGTATCGTAAAGCCGCTTCTGATAAATGGGCTGCGGGAGCAACGGGTATGGGTGTTCGTACACTTGCTCGTTTCCTCAATGAGCAAGCTGGAAAATAAGATTGATTGCAGCACTCTCTTGTTTGAGTGCTGCTCTTACCCAGTAAGTCACTTTAAAAGCACAACTATTATTACAAGTACAGAAAGGAAATTTTATGGCTCTAGAAAGAACATTTTCAATCATTAAGCCTGATGCTGTAGAGCGAAACCTAATTGGTGAAATCTACAATCGTATTGAAAAGGCTGGCCTACGTATCATCGCTGCCAAAATGGTTCACCTGACAGAAGATCAGGCAAGCGGCTTTTATGCAGAGCATGAAGGTAAAGAGTTTTTCCCTCCTCTAAAAGAGTTCATGACATCTGGTCCTATTATGGTTCAGGTATTGGAAGGCGAAAATGCGATTGCACGTTACCGCGAGCTAATGGGTAAAACCAACCCAGAGGACGCGGCATGTGGCACTTTGCGTGCTGATTACGCACTCAGCATGCGTCACAATTCAGTTCATGGTTCAGATAGCCCTGAGTCTGCCGCTCGTGAAATTGAGTTTTTCTTCCCTGAATCAGAAGTTTTCTCTCGCTAACTCGTTCATGCATCACTTTTGCGTGATGATCTAGTTCGTAATAACCTCGGAATTGTCCGAGGTTTTTTATTCCGCGTTCTCCATTTCACCTGCGAGTTCATTCGTAATTATTCGCGAAGATGTTGGCTAATCTGAGCATCTTACAGGGGTGAAAGCTTAGTTACGTGTGTTTGTTCTCACTGTTTTCTCTGTACCACTTCTACGCTTTTGTTGTCGGTTGTCTAATCATTATTCTCACCGTAAAGTCTGATTAAAATTTAATCGTTTTTATTTTAATGCCTTAGCAAACTCAGGGTCTTACACCCCTTGTTGTAGCTGCATAAAGGCTGTACAATTCGCGCCCTTATTCTTGTTTCAGTCATTGAGAGGCAACATGACCACTGAAAAAATCAATCTACTCGACTTTGATCGCAAAGGCATGCGTCAGTTTTTCGCGGAAGAACTTGGCGAGAAAGCGTTTCGTGCCGATCAGGTTATGAAGTGGATCTACCATTTCGGTGTAGATGACTTCGAAAAAATGACAAACATCAACAAGAAGCTGCGCGAAAAGCTTTTACACAAGTGTGAAATTAAAGCACCAACTGTAGCAGAAGCTCAGCATTCTTCAGACGGCACGATCAAGTGGGCAATGAAGGTTGGTGATCAGGATGTAGAAACGGTTTACATTCCAGAAGATGATCGCGCAACGCTTTGTGTATCTTCTCAAGTAGGTTGTGCATTGGAATGTAAGTTCTGCTCAACAGCACAGCAGGGCTTTAACCGTAACTTGAAAGTTTCAGAGATCATCGGTCAGGTGTGGCGTGCTGCACGTGAAATTGGTCTTGAGAAAGAAACAGGCCGTCGCCCAATTACGAACGTCGTGATGATGGGCATGGGTGAGCCGCTTCTTAATATGAAGAACTTGATTCCTGCATTGGAGTTAATGTTGGATGACCTTGGCTTTGGTTTGTCGAAGCGTCGCGTAACCGTATCAACATCAGGTGTCGTTTCTGGTCTTGATCAGATGACGGGCAAAATCGACGTTGCGTTAGCGATCTCTCTTCATGCGCCAAACGATAAGCTGCGTAGTGAAATCATGCCAATTAACGATCGTTGGGATATTCAAGATTTCCTAGCATCCGTTCGTCGTTACATTGCTTCATCGAATGCAAACCGTGGCAAGGTAACAGTCGAGTACGTGTTGCTTGATCATGTGAACGATGACATGGACCATGCTCGTGAACTGGCTGAATTGATGAAAGACACACCATGTAAGATTAACTTGATTCCGTTTAACCCGTACCCAGGTTCACCTTACAAGAAACCAAGTAACTCACGTATTGATCGCTTCCAAAAAACATTGATGCAATACGAGCACACAGTTACGGTTCGTAAAACACGTGGTGATGACATTGATGCCGCATGTGGTCAGTTGGTCGGTGATGTAATTGACCGAACTAAACGTACGGCAATGCTGAAAGCGTCACGCGGTGCCGATACCATTGAAGTGAAAGCTGTATAAACGACCGGAATTCAAAAATAGCCAGAGCCATTCGCTCTGGCTATTTTGTTTATTGTTTAGGACATTTTCGCCAAGATTTGGGACTATCACTCTTCAACCTAAGGTTATTTGGGTATAATTTCGAATTCCTTTGTCAAAGTTTGGACAAAAGCTTGAGCTATCTGTTAGTTTGAGTGTAAAGAGTTTTTGTCTTCGTTGCGCATTCGCTTATCATGATATGTAACACTAACGATGACACCGATAATTCTCAGCACTTTCTCACATACGTTTTGCTGATTTTTGCAAAACGGGTATTCGCACTCAGATCGCTGAGAGTTTCTTAAAATTATTATTTTTGGTTAACGCGTTTAGGCTAGCTATCTTTAAAGAGGCTTAAGAACAATAACGAAAATACATGACCACGTTAGCCACTAAAACAGATTAAATACCGCCATTATGACAGAACACGAAAATACGAATGAAGTGCCACTCTCTATTGAAGCTGGCACATTACTGAAAAACAAACGTGAATCCTTGGGAATGAGCCAAAAGCAAGTTGCCGACCGCCTGAGGCTTCGCATTTCTGTGATTGAAGATATTGAAAATAACCGATTTGAATCTCAACAAGTCGCGACATTTACGCGTGGTTACTTACGCTCTTACGCTAAATTCGTAGGTCTTGATGAGAAGGTGGTTTTGACGGCGTTAGAGCAGACTGCCGATGCTCAGCCTCAAGAGCAAGAAATTGAAATGCAAAGCTTCTCTCGTAAAACAAAAGACGAGAAGCACAATAGCCGTATTATGCTCCTTACTTGGGTTATCGGGCTAGTCATTATTGGCATTTCAGCTGCATGGTGGTGGCAAAACCAACAAGAGAATAGCCTAACTAAGGAAGTAACGGATTCAAGTGTTGAAGCGCCGCAGCCCACTGCTCAAGAATTAGCTGATATCGATTTGATGACGGCTGAAGAGTTAATCGCAAGCACTCCTGAAGAAGTTGCTTCAACTAATGAAGGTGTTGCTGAATTGACTGAAGCACCCGTTGAGCAAGGGGCGGATCCTTTGCTGACTGAAACTGAAAATACAACAAGCGTAGATTCTGAAGAACCTGTTGCCGTGATTGAAGCGGCGGAAGAGGAACAGCCTGCGCCAGTAGTACCTGAAGGCATGACACTTCTTACTATGAAGTTTAAAGCGGACTGTTGGATTCAAGTAAAAGACACCAATGGTAAAACGCTGGTAAGTGGTACTCATAAGCCAGGACAAGATGTAGAACTTACCGGAAAAGCGCCATTTAAAGTGATATTAGGCGCACCGGAAGGGGTTACAATGACATTTGCAAGTGAACCTGTCGACCTTTCTGGGTATACTTCAGGCAAAGTAGCTAGATTCACTCTACCGTTATAAAAAATTATGCAACACGAATCTCCAATTATTCGTCGTAAATCGACGCGTATTTATGTGGGTGATGTGCCAATTGGTGATGGTGCGCCAATTGCAGTACAGTCAATGACTAACACTCGCACGACTGACGTAGAAGCGACAGTCGCTCAAATCCGAGCACTAGAAAAAGTCGGCGCAGATATCGTTCGAGTTTCTGTACCTACGATGGACGCAGCAGAAGCTTTCAAACTGATTAAACAGCAAGTTTCTGTACCATTAGTGGCTGATATTCATTTCGACTATCGTATCGCGCTGAAAGTGGCGGAGTACGGAGTTGACTGTTTACGTATCAACCCAGGTAACATCGGCAATGAAGAGCGCATTCGCGCTGTTGTTGATTGCGCTCGCGATAAAAATATCCCGATCCGTATTGGTGTCAATGGTGGATCTTTGGAAAAAGATCTACAGATGAAATACGGTGAGCCTACGCCAGAAGCCTTGGTTGAATCGGCGATGCGTCACGTAGATCATCTCGATCGTCTTAACTTTGACCAATTTAAAGTTAGCGTGAAAGCTTCAGACGTTTTTCTTGCGGTGGATTCATATCGTCTGCTGGCGAAGAAAATCGATCAGCCTCTTCATTTAGGTATCACAGAGGCGGGTGGTGCTCGAGCTGGCGCTGTTAAGTCATCTGTTGGCTTAGGTATGCTGTTATCTGAAGGGATAGGCGATACGCTGCGTATCTCTTTGGCTGCCGATCCAGTTGAAGAAATCAAAGTCGGTTTCGACATCCTTAAATCTCTGCGCATTCGCTCTCGAGGCATCAACTTTATTGCGTGCCCAAGCTGCTCACGCCAAGAATTCGATGTGATTGGTACGGTGAATGCACTGGAGCAACGTTTAGAAGACATCATCACGCCAATGGATGTGTCTATCATCGGTTGTGTGGTAAACGGCCCTGGTGAAGCAGAAGTTTCTCACTTAGGTCTAGCAGGTAGTAACAAGAAGAGCGCATTCTACGAAGATGGTAAACGCCAGAAAGAGCGCTTTGATAACGATGACCTTGTGAATAAGCTAGAAGCTAAGATCCGTGCGAAAGCAGCTATGATGAATGGCGAAAACCGCATCGAAGTTAAAGTACAAGATTAATCTCAACGAGAATTACGGTAAGTATTGTGGCAAAAACAATTCAAGCAATTCGAGGCATGAACGATTGCCTCCCAACTCAGTCGCCACTGTGGCAAAAACTAGAAAACACAGTGAAAAATGTAATTAGCGCATACGGTTATAACGAAGTGCGCATGCCAATCGTTGAAGAAACAAACCTATTCAGCCGCGCTGTTGGTGAAGAAACAGACGTCGTTTCAAAAGAAATGTACACCTTTGATGACCGTAACGGCGACAGCCTAACACTTCGCCCTGAAGGTACGGCGGGTTGTGTACGTTCATGTATTCAAAACAGCCTTATCAACCGTGATGAACAGCGTCTGTGGTACATGGGGCCTATGTTCCGCCATGAACGTCCGCAGAAAGGTCGTTACCGTCAATTCCACCAGTGTGGTGTTGAGGTGTTTGGTCTAAATGGTCCAGATGTTGATGCAGAGCTTATCATGATGACGGCGCGTCTATGGCGTGAGCTAGGTATCAATGAGCATGTCCGTCTTGAGCTGAACTCTATCGGTTCTCAAGAAGACCGCGCAGACTACCGTACTGCACTGGTTGCATTCCTTGAGCAACATATTGATGTGCTAGACGAAGATTGTAAGCGTCGCATGCACACGAATCCACTGCGTGTTCTGGATACGAAGAACCCAGACGTTCAAGCTATTTTAGGTGATGCACCTCGCCTTTCAGATTACTTGGGTGAAGAGTCTAAAGCACACTTCGCAGGTCTATGTGAACTTTTAGACGCCGCAGGTATCAAATACACAGTTAACGAACGTCTAGTTCGTGGTCTGGATTACTACAATCGCACGGTATTTGAGTGGATCACTGAGAGCCTAGGTGCTCAAGGCACTGTATGTGGCGGTGGTCGTTACGATGGCCTTGTAGAGCAATTAGGTGGTAAACCAACACCAGCGGTTGGCTTTGCAATGGGCCTAGAGCGTCTAGTACTGATGCTAGAAACGTTGGAACTGACAGACGTTCGTCGCAGTGTTGACGTGTACGTAGTCACAGCGGGTGAAGGCACCATGATGGCAGGAATGAAGCTAGCAGAACAGCTTCGCGAGTCTGTTCCAGGCGTTCGTGTGATGAATCACTTCGGTGGCGGTAACTTCAAGAAACAGTTTAAACGCGCAGACAAAGTTGGTGCTGTTGTAGCATTGGTTCTGGGCGAAAACGAAGTTGCGGATAATACCGTAGTACTGAAAGACTTAGCTGGTGGTGAGCAAGAGACTTACAACCAAGCAGAAGTTGCAGAAAAGATCGCAGCACTGATTTAAGTCTTTTAGTAATCTAACAAAATTACATCCTAGTTCGTAAGCTAAGGCTCCCAAATGTGGAGCCTTTAAACGAAATAGGAACAATGGCAGCTAAGCTGCCATTTACATGTTTTAAGAGGACAGGAAGTGGAACTTTACGATACTGAAGAACAACAAGTTGAAGCCATTAAAGACTGGTGGAAGGAAAACGGCAAAGCCGTCATCATCGGTGCGGTTGTTGGTTTAGGTGGTCTATTCGGCTGGCGTTACTACCAGGATTCTGTGATTCAGGCGAGTGAAGCAGCTTCTCAAAGCTACACGACAGCAATGAATGCTTTGCAAGACAAAGGCACTGATGCTCAAGCTGACGTGAAAGCTTTCATTGAGTCAAATGAAGTAAAAGAATATTCAGTATTGGCTGCGCTACAACTTGCTAAAGCACAAGTTGAAGCTCAAGACCTTTCTGCTGCATTGGAGCAACTGAAGTGGGCGCAAAGCAACACTCAAGATGCTGCGTTGTTACCATTGATTAGTTACCGCATTGCGCGTATTGAGACGGAAATGGGTAACTTCGACGCTGCAACGGCAGAGCTAAGTAACGTCACTGATACAGCATGGACAGGTCGTATTGCTGAACTTCGTGGCGATATTGCGATTCGCCAAGGTGACAAAGATGCTGCGTACGCTGCGTATACTGAAGCTCAGCAAGCGGCAGATGCAAGCCCGACACTACAAATGAAATTGGACGATCTGGCGAAATAAGGACCGCATTGGATGAAAAGAGTCTTTAAGAAAGCCTTGCTAGGGGCGTTAACAATGGGAGTACTTGTCGGTTGTGCAGGTGAGAAAGACACCATTGTAATGGCGCCACTACCTCAGGTAGACAGTCAGTTTACAACCAGTAGTGAGTGGAGCACATCGGTTGGCGATGGTGTTGGTCATTACTTTTCAAAACTATCCCCTGTATTTGCGAATGATACATTGTTCGTGGCAAGTCGTGATGGCTTAGTAAAAGCGCTGGATCCTGAAAACGGTAAACAACGTTGGCAAACGGACCTAGAAGAAGATGTCATTGCTCGTCTCTCTGGTGGTATCACAGCGGCATACGGAAACCTTTACATTGGCTCTGAGAATGGTGAAGTCATCTCTCTTGACCAAGAAACAGGTGAAATTGTTTGGCGTGTCAAAGTTGGTGGTGAGGTACTGGCGAAGCCAGTTGCAGATTCAGGCCTTATTATCATCAATACTAGCCGAGGCATGTTGATTGCCCTTAATGAGAGTACAGGTGAGCAACGCTGGGCATTGAGTACAGAAGTGCCGAACTTAACTTTACGTGGCGACAGTACTCCGACTGCAATTGGTGGCGGTGTATTTTGGGGAACGGCAAATGGCCGACTCGCAGCTGCTATCGTTGAGCGTGGTCAGTTGATTTGGCAACAGCCTGTTGGTACGCCAAAAGGCGCGACAGAAATTGATCGTTTGGTTGACGTTGATTCATCGCCAATTGTGCTAGGCGGTACTCTTTTCACCATTGGATACAATGGCCAACTTATCGCTATTGACTTGCGTTCAGCGAACCCGATTTGGAAGCGTAATTACTCATCTGCGACAGACATTTCTACAGATGGTAGTCGCATCTTTGTGATAACGGAAAAAGATCATGTTGTTGCCGTTGATTCACGAAGCGGAACTGAGTTGTGGGAAAACAGCTTGCTTGAGCACCGACAACTTACAGCGCCAGTTATTGTTGGCAATTATCTCGTTGTCGGTGACACGCTTGGTTACCTTCACTGGATGGATCGTTCAACGGGCGAATTTGTTGCGCAGCAGTTTGTCGATGATAGCGGCTTGGCTGTTGGCCCGACGTTATTGTCGGATGGTTATGTGATTACAACTCGCAACGGCGATGTAAAGAAACTAACCATTAACGAATAATATCGTGATATAATTCACATTCGGCTCCTGGCTGGTGACAGCTAGGAGCCGTTTTGTTGTTTGAATTTATTAACCCTGACGTGGTTATAGGTAAAAAGCTGGTTTGATTTGGCATCGAGCAAGTCGTTACCTATAACTACAGAAGAAAGATTATTGTAGAGGTTGTTATGGTACCTGTTGTAGCTCTAGTAGGGCGTCCGAACGTAGGTAAATCTACACTATTTAACCGATTGACTCGCACTCGTGACGCGTTGGTTGCGGACTTTCCAGGCCTAACGCGAGACCGTAAATATGGCCAGGCGAGACTTGGTGAAGAGCACGAATTCATTGTGATTGATACTGGTGGTATCGATGGCACAGAAGAAGGCGTGGAAACAAAGATGGCAGAACAGTCATTAGCCGCGATTGATGAGGCTGATGTTGTATTGTTCCTTGTTGACGGTCGTGCTGGTCTGACACCTTCAGATGAAGCAATTGCTGCGCATCTGCGTAAAATTGAAAAGCCAGCGATGCTGGTAGTAAACAAAATCGATGGTATTGATGCCGATGCGGCGTGTGCTGATTTTTGGCAGCTCGGAGTGGATGATATGTACCAGATTGCGGCTGCTCATGGCCGTGGTGTGACCGCTTTGCTTGAGCGTGCTTTATCTCCATTCTTTGATGATCTATTAACAAGTGAATCTGAAGACGGTGAGATTGAAGACCTGACTGGATTCGAAGACGAAGAGCCTCTTGTTGAAGATTACACTGAAGAAGACGCAGAAGCTGAATTCAAGCGCCTTCAAGAGCAGCCGATTAAGTTGGCGATCATCGGTCGTCCTAACGTAGGTAAATCGACACTGACTAACCGTATTCTGGGTGAAGAACGTGTAGTTGTATACGATATGCCAGGTACAACGCGCGATTCTATCTACATCCCGATGGAACGTGATGGACGCGAATACGTACTAATTGACACCGCAGGTGTTCGTCGTCGTGGTCGTATCAATGAAACGGTTGAAAAGTTCTCTGTTGTTAAGACGCTGAAAGCGGTAGAAGATGCAAACGTCGTTCTACTGGTGATTGATGCACGTGAAAATATTTCAGACCAAGACCTAAGCTTGCTTGGTTTTGCACTGAATGCTGGCCGCTCAATTGTCATCGCCGTTAACAAGTGGGATGGTCTAGACAGTGACGTGAAAGAAAGCGTGAAGAAAGAACTGGACCGCCGTCTAGGATTCGTCGACTTCGCGCGTATCCACTTTATCTCTGCGCTGCACGGTACTGGCGTTGGTCACTTGTTTGAATCTATCCAAGAAGCATATAACTCGGCGACAACGCGCGTGGGTACGTCAGTACTGACGCGTATCATGAAGATGGCAGTGGATGATCACCAGCCGCCAATGGTTCGTGGTCGTCGTATCAAACTCAAGTACGCACACGCAGGTGGTTACAACCCACCGATCGTTGTTATCCACGGTAACATGGTTCGTGAATTGCCAGATTCGTATAAACGTTATCTGATGAACTACTTCCGTAAGTCTCTGGAAATTATGGGAACACCGATTCGCATTAACTTCCACAACAGTGATAACCCATACGAGAACCGTACGAATAAGCTTACGCTATCACAAGAGCGTAAACGTAAGCGTATGATGTCGATGGTGAAAAACCGCAATAAATAATGAAATTCGAATACCCAAGTTTCTACTTGGGTATTTTTTTATCAAAAGTAATCGTAAAAATGACTATCACAGCAACAAAGACTCGTTTTTGTCATCAAACATGGCAATTAGAAGCACAAATACAGCTCGTTCAATCTACGGAAGAAGTGACTTACGTTATTACAGATGTCACGCCGTTCCATCCCGTTAGTCACATATGGCCGGATCACCCTGCAGATAAAGGAACGTTGAAGGTGAATGGGTCTGAGCATGACGTAGTAGATTGCCAAGTTGGAGCAGTGGAGCAGGAGAGTGGTGCTTTGTATGTGGGTAGTGACATCCCTGTAAAGCGTGATGCTGAAGGTTGGGTGTTTGTCGTCGTGCATGTTTTATCACGTACGGAATCATTTGCAATTAATGACTTGGTAACATTAGCGGTAGATAAAGACTATCAAAATGCTGTGAGTCGAGGCCACACTGCAGGACACTTAGCGTATTTGGCGTTGAATAAAGTACTATCGGAAGACTATTGGCGAAAAGACGCAGACCGCAAAGACCCACATGGTTATTATGACTTTAATAGCTATGCGCAAGTTACTAGTTATGTCACTCCAGACAAGTGCCTCGATACGTACCGTTTAGGCAAAACACTCCGTAAAAGAGGATTAAACAGTGCAGATATGCTGAATGACCTCCAGGCGATTGCAGAAAAAGTGAATGGCCAACTGGTTGAATGGCTTCAAAGAGATGCGATGATCACCATGGAATGCCACGGCGATAGATTAACGGATTCTCGCTATTGGAAGTGCGATTTAGGGGAAGGTCAATTAGCGGTAATCCCTTGTGGTGGAACGCATGCGAGCCATTTAAATGAGTTTGCTTTTATCCAAGTTAAACTCGTTGAGCTCGACGCTCAAACTATCGAAATGCACACCAATGTAAACACTGCTTTCTGAATAAGATCTTTTTATTAAATTCTAATTTTTCGTTTAATTAAATTACTATAAGGTTTTTTATTCTGCCTTAAATTGGAATGCAGAATATGTAACTTATGCTTTCGGTGTGTGGTTATATAAATATTCTTTTAAGGGGTGATCGCTGATCAAGGAGTAAATATCAGACGATCAGTATAAGATCCTACGTATCAAGTATGGTTATCGCCTCGTGAAACTTGTTAGGGCGGTGATGAAGATCAACATACTTGTTCGTTATTTTGAGTAGCATGCGTTACTCGAAATTGCTTAGTTTAGAGAGAGGAACGGGATATGCAGCAGAACATTTGCCCGACTTGCAATGTCGAACTGGAATGGACAGGACAATACCATTGTGAACAGTGTGAATCGGATTTTAAAAAAGTAGGTTTTTGCCCTGATTGTGAGGCGGAGCTGGAGAAGCTGCAAGCATGCGGTGCTGCGAGTTACTTTTGCAATGTGTGTAATGAACTCAAGTCAAAATCACGTGTCCGATTTGAGTTCCAGAAAATCAGTTAACCAGAGTTTGTATTCAGTTAACGGTAGAGCGAACGTCGCCTTCGGCTAATCGAGTAATCAATACATCTCCCGATTTTACATCTGAAGATTGAGTAATCACTTTACCTTGCTCAGTTTGAGTAATTGAGTAACCTCGTTTCAATGTCGCTAGTGGGCTGACGGTGTCTAACTTTTCTGCGGCAATCGCGAGTTGATGGCGCATAGTCAGTAATTTGCGATCCATTGCATCCATGAGCTTTTGCTCAACACGTTCTAGCTTCGACTTCTGCTCGGCAAGGCGTGTTACAGGAGAATTTAATTGCAGCCGATAATGTTGACGCTCGATTCGCTGTTGACGCAAGGCAATAAAACGACTCATCGCTCGCTTTAAGCGCATGTCCAACTCATCTAACTGTTGCGTCTGACGTTGCAAGCGATAGCTTGGGTGCTGTCTCTCTAGACGGTGCACTAATTGAGCAGATTGCTGCTTTTGTTGTGCTAGGTAGTAACGCATCGCGCTCGCTAACTTATGCTGGCGGGTAACTAAAGCTTGATCTTTGTGGCTGTTATCACGGCTTACTAGCTCAGCGGCTGCTGATGGAGTAGGCGCGCGTACGTCGGCGACAAAATCAGCTATTGTCACGTCAACTTCATGTCCAACGGCGCTAATAATAGGAATTTGGCTTGCTGCAATCGTGCGAGCTAATATCTCGTTGTTAAAGCACCATAAGTCTTCTAATGAACCACCACCTCGGCCCACAATTAGCACATCACATTCATCACGGCTGTTAGCGCGACCAATGGCTTGTGCAATTTGAATGGCTGCGTCCTCACCTTGTACCACTGTCGGATAAATCACAACAGGTAGGGAAGGATCACGACGTTTCAATACGTCTAAGATATCGTAAAGCGCGGCACCAGTTTTCGATGTGATGACGCCAACACGTTTAGGGTGCTCAGGCAAAGATTGCTTATTGATTTGCGCGAACAACCCTTCTGCTGCAAGCTTCATTTTCAGCTCTTCAAACTCTTGCTGAAGACGGCCGTCACCTTCCGGTTGCATGCTTTCGATGATCAATTGGTAGTCACCGCGAGGCTCATAAAGAGAAAGACGAGCTTTTACTAGAACTTGATTACCGTTAGCGGGCTTGAAAGTAACGCGGCGATTGTTACCACGAAACATGGCACATTTAACTTGAGCGCGAGAGTCTTTAAGAGTGAGGTACCAGTGACCAGAGACAGGAGCTGAAAAGTTGGATATCTCTCCGACGAGCCAAACGATCCCCATTTCGTTTTCAAGGAGTAAACGAACTTCTGCGTTGAGACGAGAAACAGTAAAGATGTTTTGATTGGTCTTGGAGAGCACAGCTAATCTCTTAGACGTGAGTATGGAAATTAGCGGCAATATAATACATATCAAAGGGGTAATTGCAAGAAAAAAATTAAAAAACTTGTGGTCAAGCGATTGCGTTAACCGTATAATCCCTCCGCAATATCTAATCCAAATGTAGCCAACAACCTAAAACTGGTTACCCTCATTATGCGAAACGATGAGATTGGATTGTCTTTTTACTCCTCTAATTGTGAGATATTGCAAATGCTAAGAATTGCCAAAGAAGCGCTGACATTCGATGACGTACTACTCGTGCCAGCTCACTCCACCGTTCTCCCAAACACAGCTGATCTTCGCACTCAGTTGACTAAGAACATCACCCTAAACATCCCAATGATTTCAGCGTCTATGGACACTGTTACTGAAGCTCGTCTAGCGATTGCGCTAGCGCAAGAGGGTGGCATTGGCTTTATCCACAAGAACATGTCTATTGAGCAGCAGGCAGCCGAAGTTCGTAAAGTTAAGAAGTTCGAAGCTGGTATGGTGACTGACGCGGTTACTGTAAACCCTGACGCGACCATCGCTGATGTTGTTGCACTCACTGAAAAACATGGTTTTGCAGGTTTCCCTGTTGTCACTGAGAGCAATGAGCTTGTTGGTATTATCACTGGTCGTGACGTTCGTTTTGTGACGGACCTTTCTAAGAAAGTATCTTCAGTAATGACGCCAAAAGAGAAGTTGGCAGCAGTTAAAGAAGGTGCAACACGAGAAGAAGTGCAAGAGAAAATGCACGAAGCTCGTGTAGAGAAAGTATTGGTTGTGAATGATGAGTTCCAACTAACCGGTATGATTACTGCGAAAGACTTCCACAAAGCAGAACGTAAACCAAACGCATGTAAAGATGAGCGTGGTCGCCTACGTGTTGGCGCAGCCGTTGGTGCTGGCGCTGGTAACGAAGAGCGTGTTGCTGCTCTAGTTGAAGCAGGCGTTGACGTTCTACTTATCGACTCTTCACACGGACATTCTGAAGGTGTTCTAAACCGCATTCGCGAAACACGTGCAGCTTACCCAGATCTAGACATCATCGGTGGTAACGTAGCAACAGGTGCTGGTGCTAAAGCACTAATCGAAGCTGGCGTAAGCGCAGTGAAAGTTGGTATCGGCCCTGGTTCTATCTGTACAACTCGTATTGTAACGGGTGTAGGAGTTCCACAAATCACTGCAATCGCAGATGCGGCAGAAGTGGCTAATGATTATGGTATTCCGGTTATTGCTGACGGTGGTATCCGTTTCTCAGGTGATATCTGTAAAGCAATCGTAGCTGGCGCATCATGTGTGATGGTTGGTTCTATGTTTGCTGGTACTGAAGAAGCGCCGGGTGAAGTGATTCTATACAATGGCCGTTCTTACAAGTCTTACCGCGGCATGGGTTCTCTTGGTGCTATGTCTCAAGGTTCTTCTGACCGTTACTTCCAGTCTGACAACGCAGCGGACAAGCTAGTACCAGAAGGTATTGAAGGTCGTATCGCATACAAAGGCCGTCTAAAAGAGATCGTACACCAACAAATGGGTGGTCTACGTTCAAGCATGGGTCTAACTGGTTCTGCAACTATCGAAGATATGCGTACGAAAGCTGAATTTGTACGTATCTCTGGTGCAGGTATGCAAGAATCTCACGTACACGATGTTCAAATTACTAAGGAAGCGCCGAACTACCGTCTAGGGAACTAATTACCCAACGGAAACGTTTGCTTTTTCCTTGAAGCATTAAGAAGAGGCGAGTACACTCGCCTCGGTTTTAATCACTTAGCCTTAAAAAGACTGCTCAAAATGACTAAAAATATCCATGACCAACGTATTCTGATCTTGGACTTCGGTTCTCAGTACACTCAATTAGTAGCACGCCGCGTACGTGAAATCGGCGTTTACTGTGAACTATGGAGCTGGGATGTAGAAGAAGCGGATATTCGCGAATTCAACCCAGATGGCATTATCCTATCTGGCGGTCCAGAAAGCGTAACGGAAGAGAACTCTCCACGCGCGCCTCAATATGTGTTTGATTCTGGTGTTCCTTTGCTTGGCGTATGTTACGGCATGCAAACCATGGCGGAACAGCTAGGAGGCAAAGTGGCGGGCTCTAACGAACGTGAGTTTGGCTACGCTCAGGTTAAAGTTTCTGGTGAATGTGCTCTATTTAAAGATCTTGAAGCAACTCAAGACGTTTGGATGAGCCATGGCGACAAAGTAGTAGAGATCCCAGCCGATTTCGTAAAAGTTGGTGAGACAGACACTTGTCCTTACGCTGCGATGGCGAACGAAGAGAAGAAATACTACGGTGTTCAGTTCCACCCAGAAGTGACACACACAAAAGGTGGCCTACAAATGCTTGAGAACTTTGTTCTTGGCGTATGTGGCTGTGAGCGTCTATGGACTTCGGAATCTATCATCGAAGACGCGGTTGCTCGCATTAAAGAGCAAGTGGGTGACGACGAAGTTATCCTAGGTCTATCTGGTGGTGTTGATTCATCGGTAGTTGCGATGCTGGTTCACCGTGCAATCGGCGACAAGCTAACGTGTGTATTTGTTGATAACGGTCTACTGCGTCTAAACGAAGGTCAACAAGTAATGGATATGTTCGGCGACCAATTTGGTTTGAACATCATCAAAGTTGACGCTGAAGAACGCTTCCTCAAAGCACTTGAAGGCAAGTCTGACCCAGAAGAGAAGCGTAAGACTATCGGTCACGTATTCGTAGATGTATTCGATGAAGAGTCTAAGAAGCTGAAAAACGCGAAATGGCTAGCTCAAGGTACGATTTATCCTGATGTAATCGAGTCAGCTGCATCTAAGACTGGTAAAGCGCACGTGATCAAATCGCACCACAACGTGGGCGGTCTTCCAGATGACATGGAAATGGGTCTTGTTGAGCCACTACGTGAGCTGTTCAAAGATGAAGTTCGTAAGATTGGTCTAGAATTAGGCCTGCCTTACAACATGCTTTACCGCCACCCATTCCCAGGTCCTGGTCTAGGTGTTCGTGTTCTTGGTGAAATCAAGAAAGAGTACTGTGACTTGCTACGCCGTGCTGATGCTATCTTTATTGAAGAACTGCACGCAGCTGATCTATACAACAAAGTATCTCAAGCGTTCACGGTATTCCTACCTGTACGTTCTGTTGGTGTAATGGGCGATGGTCGTAAGTACGATTGGGTTGTGTCTCTACGTGCGGTAGAAACTATCGACTTCATGACTGCTCATTGGGCACACCTACCATATGACTTCCTAGGTAAGGTTTCTAACCGTATTATCAACGAAGTTGATGGCATTTCTCGTGTTGTTTACGACATTTCAGGTAAGCCACCAGCGACTATCGAGTGGGAATAATTTTCCTCTAGACAGTTGAGTTTATAAGAACCAGCCTTCGGGCTGGTTTTTTTGTACTTCAAGTTTGTGAAGAGGAGGCTCAACTTTTTCGTGAGAGATATATACATGCGGTTAAATTAAATATATATTCATTTTAATTGTTTGATTATCATAAATGGTATTGCTATGGAACAGGCTGACGTTACCTCTCTCATTCCCATCCTTATTACTCTTTTCCTCGCGCTGACCACAAGAAATGTCGTTGTTGGTTTATTCGCCGGTGTGGTGAGTGGTGTCGCTATGCTCGAAGGGACATTTGTCGAAAAAGGGCCACTAGACTCGTTTAGTGCATTGATGAAAAGCTATCTACTGCCGCAATTAACTGACAGCTACAATGCGGGCGTCATTTTGCTCTTGGTCTTTATTGGTGGCTTTGTTGCCTTGATGGAGAAATCTGGCGGTGGTGTGGCGTTTGCTAAAAAGGTTACTCAATGGGTTGCGAGTAAATGCCAAGCTCAACTGTCCGCATGGTTCGGTGGTGTGGTTATTTTCTTCTCAGACCTTGGTACACCACTGATTGTTGGCCCTGTTTTTCGCCCTTTATTTGATAAGTTAAAAGTATCACGCCAAAAATTAGCTTTTATTATCGACTCTACTTCCTCTCCCGTCGCAATCTTGATCCCTTTTATCGGATGGGGCGTTTACATCATGGGATTGATTCAAAAAGAGTTTACTGCCCTGAATGTCAGTATGAGTGATTGGGATGCTTTCATTGGTGCGATCCCGTATCAGTTTTACGCCTTTCTTGCGATCGCGATTGTGCCGATTGTCTCTTTCTTCAAATTAGATTTCGGACCGATGGCGAAGGCTGAGCAACTAGCAGAGCAGGGCTCCGACTTTGGGAAAGTGCAGGAGTCCATGAATGTGTTTACGCATAAAAATGCAAAATCTAGTTTTGTATGGGCACCTTTGCTCGTTATGCTGGTGGTTCTATGTACCATCCTCGTGCCACACGGTTTTCCATTTCAAAAAGTGGCAGGATCAACGTTTAGGGCTGCACTTTCTTCTGCATATTTCTTCGCGGCCTTCACTTTAATTGCGCTGATGGCGTTTTATGGCGTAAGAAAGCTTTCGGATGGTATTCAGGTTTATCTGAAAGGGATGTCAAACATGATGTCAGTGGCGGTGATTCTGGTATTGGCTTGGGCGCTTAGCTCGGTTGGGAAAGAATTAGGTGCAGCTGCATACATTGCTGAACAAGCTCAAGCCGGTTTCCCTTACTGGTTATTGCCAGCGGTTGCGTTTTTACTGGCCGGTATTATCTCGTTCGCTACGGGATCATCTTGGGGGACGTTTGCCATCATGATGCCATTAGTGATCCCAACTGCCGTCGCGATTGATGCACCACTGTTGGTTTGTATTGGTGCGGTATTATCTGGTGGCTTGTTTGGCGATCACTGTTCTCCCATCTCTGAAACTACGATTTTGTCGTCGACAGGAGCGGGGTGTGAACAGTATGAGCACTTCCGTACACAATTACCTTACGCATTACTCAATGGAATGATCGCATTGGGGTGTTTTCTTTTAGCTGGAATCAACGCCTCACCAGTGATTGTGCTTGCCGCAATTATTTCTCAGTGTGTGGTTTATTTTGTGCTGTCTAAACAAAAGTCAACCGCGAAGCTAGAGGTGGTTTCGGCAGATCAATAAAGAGAGAAACATCACAAAGCGGAGGCTCACAGGGTCTCCGCTTTTCTTTTGAGTCAAGGTAACATTTTTCTTGTGACAAAATGTGTGTGAGGACCTATTTATTCATTTTGTCTCGCAGAATCAACGTACTTGGCTCGGTGTTTCGTATATATGATCCACTATATGTCTAGTTATTCCTCGTATATTGTATTGTTGAAATCCGGAGACTAGACATGTTTGCACTCAAACATCTTCCTCTTGCATTGAGTTGTGTCTTAGCAGCACAAGTGAATGCGAGTATGAATATTCAGCCCGATCCGCAAAATCCGAATGGTTATGTTATTGCTCGTGGTGACGTTCAAGCCGTAGAGCAAAGCAAAACTTCTGATCCTATGTATGCCATTTGGTCACAAGCATTAGAGACACGCCCGAACTCAGTAGTTGAAGCGATTGTTCCAAGGGCGACAACCAACCCAGAAAACGTGAAGCGTGTAGAGCGTGTATTCCCCGAAAGTGAGTGGGACTTCCTGACTCAAATGGCGGCACCTGAATACACTTACACGCGTTTCCTACGTGCAATTGGTAAGTTCCCTGCATTCTGTGGTGAGTACACAGACGGTCGTGATTCGGATGCAATTTGTAAAAAATCGATCATGACAGCGTTTGCTCACTTTGCACAAGAAACCGGTGGCCATATTTCGATCGATAACGTATCGGATAATCCGCTAGGGTTGGAAGAGTGGCAGCAAGCTTTGGTTCATGTGCGAGAAATGGGATGGTCTGAAGGGCAAGAAGGTTACACAACAGGTTGTGGTCAAAATGACTGGCAAAACAAACGCTGGCCATGTGAACCTGGACAAGGTTACTTTGGACGTGGTGCAAAACAGCTTTCTTACCATTTTAACTATGGCGCGTTCTCTGAAGTGATGTTTGATGGTGATGCATCTGTATTGCTAAAAAATCCAGGCTTGGTTGCGGATTCGTGGCTGAACTTAGCATCGGCTATCTGGTTCTTCCTAACCCCACAAGCACCGAAACCTGCAATGCTACATGTGATTGACCGTACTTGGGTGCCTTCACAGCGTGAGCTTGATGCTGGCATTGGTTACGGCTTTGGTACCACCATCAACGTGATCAATGGTGGTATTGAGTGTGGTGAGCAAAACAAGGATAAAGGTCAACCTGTTAACCGTATTCGTTATTGGGAAGGTCTTGCCGCCCATTATCAAATTCCAATTGAAGCCGATGAGACCAATACCTGTTGGCAGCAGACGCCTTACGGTAGCTTAAATCTGAATGGTGCGACAGACGTGTTGTACACCAACTGGGATGGAAACTGGAAATACTACTCAGATCGTCCGGGAGGCCACTCTTTTGAATGTGAACTTGTTGGTTTCCAAACGGCTTACTCTGCGCTAGTTGCGGGTGATTATGAGAAATGTGTAACTAACTTCTACCAATCTCATGCGGGTTGGCCAGAAGTTCGTGTAGTTGACAAGTTAGACCCAGTGGATCCGGTCGATCCGCCTGTAGGTGGTGTGGCAGCTTGGGATTCTGGCAAAGTATATAACACGGGTGATCAAGTTTCTTACCAAGGTGCTGTTTACGAAGCGAAATGGTGGTCACAAGGTAATGAGCCAACGAAAGGAGACCCTTGGAAGCTGGTTTCAGGCACTCCTACGGAGCCGCCTACAACGGAACCTGAACCACCGGTGACTGAGCCAGAGCCGCCAGTAACCGAGCCAGAACCACCAGTGACAGGCAATTTTATTCAGTGGGAGCCGGGTGTAACGCAAGTCGCTAACGGCGATAAAGTGACGTACCAAAACAAATGTTTTGTTGCGAAAAATGGCTCAGGAGTGTGGGAAAGCCCAACGCAAAGCAACTGGTTCTGGGACGAGATTTCTTGTCAGTGATCGAGTAAAAAACAACCTAACCATCTATAAAGACTCTGCTTTTTTGCAGGGTCTTTTTTTATATATGTAGTGGTTTATTTATGGAATCTAAGTTTTCAATAACAGCTTTTCTCTTTTGTTCTGGAGCCCATTAAAATTCGCGCGCATTTTTTATCAACATTTTTGAAAAAAGGTATTTGTACATGTCGACAAAACTGGCTAACCCAGCACCGCTAGGTCTTATGGGTTTCGGTATGACCACTATTCTGCTCAATATTCATAATGCAGGATTTTTCCCAATTGACTCTATGATTCTAGCGATGGGCATCTTTTACGGTGGCCTTAGCCAAGTAATCGTTGGCATCATGTGCTTTAAACGCGGTGATACATTCGGCACAACTGCGTTTACTTCTTACGGTCTATTTTGGCTAACATTGGTTGGTCTAATCGTAATGCCTCACATGGGTCTTCCTGCAAGCCCTGCAAGCTTTATGGGTTGGTACCTAGCGCTTTGGGGCATCTTCACTGGTTTCATGTTCATTGGTTCTCTATGTTACCCAACAGCGAAGCAAGTGGTATTTGGCTCTCTAACTATCCTGTTCTTCTTGCTTGCTGCTCGTGATTTCACTGGTAGCGAAGTGATCGGTGCTATCGCTGGCTTCGAGGGTATCTTCTGTGGCGCAAGTGCAATTTACTTCGCAATGGCACAAGTACTGAACAACGAATTTGGTCGTGAAGTGTTACCTGTAGGTAAAGCAAAAATCGCTCGTAAAGTTGAAGCGGTTATCGCCTAAGCTGCTACTCATAATGAAGAAAGGGGGATTAACCATTGGTTAATCCCCCTTTTTTATGTCCTCAATCGGACCACTGCTTTTTCTTATTTATGTGATAACGCTATGTTGATGGTTGCTCAACAGTTTCTGCGCTATTGCTGTCTGCCGTTGGTGCTTTACCCGTTTTACGTCGGTACTTATCTTCCCAGTAATCTGCGCCTTTAATGCCCAGTGCAACAGGGTTAAATGTAAAATCGGTCACACCACGTTTTTGTTGCTCTTCGTAGTCGTTCAGTGCTTTGAGTGCAGGCTTCGACATAAAGAAGATGATCAAAATACCGATGATGTTTAGCCACGCCATCAGTCCTACGCCTACATCACCCATCGCCCATGCTAAGTTGGCGGTTTTCACGGTTCCGTAGAACACGGATGAAATAATGATGACTTTCAGAATAAACATCAGTCCATTTACTTTGAACGTACGACGAATGTAAGCAATGTTCGTTTCTGCAATGTAGTAGTAAGCCAGAATGGTCGTAAACGCGAAGAAGAATAGAGCGATTGCGATGAATGGTTTACCCACGCCAGGTAGTGCGCTTTCGATCGCCATCTGTGTAAACACAGGACCATTTGCACCAATATCCGCTGGTAGGTTTTGAACCAGGAATGTACCTTCAATCGCACCATTTACGTTGTACGCGCCAGTGATAAGAATCATGAACGCGGTTGCTGAACACACAAGTAGTGTATCGATGTAAATAGAGAAAGATTGAACAAGACCTTGCTGAGCTGGGTGATCAACACTCGCTGCTGCTGCTGCGTGAGGACCAGTACCTTGACCTGCTTCGTTGGAGTAGACACCACGTTTTACACCCCAGCCGATTGCTGCACCAACGCCTGCCATTGGTGTGAACGCGTCACCAATGATCATGCCGAAAATGCGTGGAACCTCACCAATGTTTAGAAGGATGATGACAAACGCAGTAATGATGTAAGCTAACGCCATAAATGGCACAACGACTTGGGTAAAGTTCGCGATACGCTTTACGCCACCAAAAATGATGAAAGCCAAAATGACACAAACAACCGTACCAGTGAAAATTTTAGCAAAACTGAAGGTACCAATAGCGGTTTCAATCATGTCACCTGAGCCAAATGCGGCTTCTACTGCGTTACCGATACTGTTCGATTGAACGCCAGGAAGTAGGACACCACAAGCAAAGATGGTCGCGATAGCAAAGATCCAAGCGTACCATTTTTGTCCCATTGCTTTCTCAATATAGTAAGCAGGGCCACCACGGAACTCGCCTTCGTCTTCTTCTTTATAAATTTGTGCAAGTGTTGATTCTGCGTATGCGGTTGCAGCGCCAAAGAAGGCTACGACCCACATCCAGAATACGGCGCCTGGGCCACCGAAACCGATAGCAGCAGCAACACCAGCAATGTTACCTGTACCTACACGGCCAGACAGTGAAACGGCAAGTGCCTGAAATGATGATATCCCTTTTGTTGAACTCTTCCCTGAAAGTAATAAGCGCCACATCTCAAAGAAGTGACGAATTTGTACAAAACGCGTCATGATTGAATAGAACAAACCTGCGCCAAGGCACAAATAGATCAGTACCGGGCTCCAAATAATTCCATTCAGAAAATCAACTAATGACTGCATGAGTATTTTCCCTGTTAGTTGTGTTTGTGGTTGTTTTTCACACAATACATTACCCTTTATGTAATGCAATTGTTAACTTTTTTAGCTACAAATCCTTTGTAGCGTGATGATGAACACAGAATGGAGAGTAGTTGTTAAAATTTGGTTCTTGTTGCTTATTTGCTCCTTTTAGGTAGAAGATTTGCCTGATGATTAATTATGCAGCACATTGTCATTTAAATGTGCTGCGATTTTGATGAGTTAAAAATGCCAGTGGTTATGCATTTTGTGGAGTAAGTGTCTGCCTATTTTTTGTTCAGTCATGTCCTCAGGCGTAACGACAAAGGTTAAGCTCCGCATTATCCATCACTTTTGTTTTTTCACCTTTAATTACGCTTGCTAGCAATTGACCTGAACCACAAGCCATCGTCCAGCCCAGAGTTCCGTGTCCGGTGTTAGTAAAAAGGTTATCGTATTTAGTCGCGCCGATAATTGGTGTGCCATCAGGCGTCATTGGCCTAAAGCCGCTCCAAAACTCAGCTTGGCTGAAGTCACCACAACGAGGAAAAAGATCACGGATGACCATTTCGATGGTGTTTTTGCGCTTTTGTGGAAGGGAAGCATCAAACCCTGCTAATTCTGCGGTGCCAGCTACGCGAATTCGGTCATCAAATCGAGTCATAGCGACTTTATAGGTTTCATCCATCACAGTAGATCGAGGAGAGAAGTGTTCATCTTCCATCGGGATGGTGAGTGAATAGCCTTTGACAGGGTAGACCGGAATATCAATATCGAGTTGCTTGAGTAGCGCTGTAGAGTAGCTGCCAGAGGCCACCACATATTGGTCTGCTTTAAATTGTCCTCGGTTCGTTTGGACACCTATGATCTTTTTACCTACTGTAACCCAATTGCTTACTTCAGTATCGAACTCAAATCGGACACCGTGTGCCTTAGCAAGCTCCGTTAGTTGTTGGCAAAATTGATGGCAATCGCCCGTTTCGTCATCAGGTAGATGCAAGCCACCAACCAGTTTGTCTTTCACAAGTGCAAGCCCTGGCTCTTGTTCAATACATTGTTCGACGTCCATTAGCTTAAATCGGGTTCCGCTTTGTTCAAGGAGCTGCATGTCCTTTTCAATAGCTTGCAGCTGTTGATGTGTTCGGAATACTTGCAAGGTCCCAAACTGACGTCCTTGATACTCAATGGCGTGTTCTTGGCGTAACTGTTCTAAGCAAATACGGCTGTGGTTAGCGATCGAAAGCATGCGAGCCTTGTTAACTTGATAGCTAGGTAGGGTGCAGTTCGCGACCATTTTACTCGCCCAGCGGATCATGTCGGCATTCAGAGTGGGTTTGATTTTAAGTGGAGCATGCTCCTCCATTAACCACTTAATGGCTTTAACAGGAACACCAGGCGCAGCCCAAGGCGAAGAATAGCCATATGAGATCTGCCCGGCATTGGCGAAGCTCGTTTCCATGGCACTGCTTGGTTGGCGGTCAATGACGGTAACTTGATAGCCTGCTTGAGATAAATACCAAGCAGAGGTTAAGCCGATAACGCCGCTGCCTAATACGATGACTTCCATTGATGCACTCCACACATTTATCAGAGTGCTCAGTTTCTTTTCTTTACCTTTTGTTAACAATCGATATAAATTACACACAGCGTTTAGAAAAACTATAGGCTCAAGGATGAAAAGTAATCTGATAAGTGGCTTGTGTCTATTTAGCCAAGTCGCGGAGTACAACAGCTTTACTGGTGCTGCAAGACATTTACACCTCACCACTGGTGCCATAAGCCAACAAATTATTCATTTGGAAGCGTTATTAGGTTTTACTTTATTTGAACGCCACTCTCGCGGTATTCGTTTAACCGTAAAAGGCACTCAGTTACACCAAGCGACGCAGTTTCACTTTTCGGAACTGAGCAAATTGCTTGATGAGCTCAAAGTAGAAAAGCAAACCAATGAAATTCGTTTGAAGTTGACGCCTTCTTTTGCTTTCAAATGGTTAGTCCCAAAGCTCGAAAGCTTCCATCATGATAATCCGGATATCCAAGTACAAATCTTTGCGGAAGGTGCGCTGGTAAATAGTGAGATAAAAGACTATGACGTCGCAATTGACTATGGTCTTCATCCTTATAGAAATGCTAACGCGGAGCTGATTTTGGATGAGCATCTGCTACCGGTGATGAGTCCAAAATACCTTGAGGATCATGGCTGGCTAAAAACGTTGTTTGGTGAGCAAAAAAACTCAATGCCAGTGAAGCAATGGCAAGAGGCGACGCTACTACACGATGCGATGCCATGGGAAAACGCGACGCGTGACTATGAGTGGCTATATTGGGCGTCAGCGATGGGGTTGGATTTTAAAACCGATATCGGACACTTTTTTAATCGAACGGATATGGCGATGTCTGCAGCCGAAGCAGGCGTTGGGATTGCGATGGCACGAATGGCACTGATTGAGGATGAATTGACGACAGAGCGTTTGGTTTCTCCATTCAAACCGATTCCTGCCAATGCAGGGTATTACTTGATCATGAACACACGTACGAATGCGACAGAAACGTTTCGTCACTGGTTACTTGGACAGTTGAATTAGCGTTTTATCTCTGTGATTCATCCCTACGTTATTTGTTGAAAAATTGGGCAATATAAGTTTTAAGCAAGGTAAGTGCTTTGCTTGCCGCTATTTGAGTGATGAAAGACAGGGAAGAACATGAAAGACGAAACGCTATCCATCCATTTTGGTTACGAAACTGACCCTACCACTAAATCTGTCGCGACGCCGATTTATCAAACAGTCGCGTACGAGTTTGACAACGCGCAGCACGGCGCTGATCTGTTTAACTTGGAAGTGCCGGGGAATATCTACACTCGCATCATGAATCCGACTAACGATGTTCTGGAAAAACGCATGGCGGCGTTAGAAGGCGGCATTGCTGGATTGGTCGTGAGTGCGGGGAGTGCAGCGATTAACTATGCAATTCTGACCTTAGCGCAAGCGGGCGATAACATCGTTTCTACGCCGCAACTTTATGGCGGTACTTACACCTTGTTTGCGCATATGCTGCCAAATCAGGGTATTCAGGTGAAGTTTGCTAAAGATGACAAGCCAGAAAGTTTGGCCGAATTAATTGATGAAAATACCAAAGCGGTGTACTGCGAGAGCATTGGTAACCCTGCGGGTAATATCATCGATTTAGAACGTGTGGCGGAGCTTGCTCATGCACAAGGCGTACCTGTGATTGTGGATAACACCGTTGCGACGCCAGTGCTTTGCAAACCCATCGAATTTGGTGCGGATATCGTAGTTCACTCTCTCACTAAATACGTTGGTGGGCATGGCACCACATTAGGTGGCGTGATTGTGGATTCCGGTAAATTCCCTTGGGCGCAGCACAAAGACCGTTTTCCTGTTTTCAACCAACCAGAACCTTCTTACCACGGCGTGGTGTATACCGAAGCGTTTGGTGAGGCGGCATTTATCGGGCGCGCGCGTACCGTACCATTGCGTAATACCGGTTCGGCATTATCACCGTTGAATGCATTTATGCTTATGCAAGGGCTAGAAACGTTACCGCTGCGTATGGAACGCCATACTGAGAATGCTCTCAAAGTGGCTGAATTCTTGGAACAGCATGACAAAGTCAGTTGGGTGAGTTATGCCGGCTTGCCGAGTTCAGCACACTTCAACCTCGCTGAAAAATACATGAAAGGTAAGCCTTCTGCGATTTTGTCGTTTGGTTTAAAAGATGGTTATGACGCTGGTGTGCGTTTTTATGATGCTTTGAAAATCTTTAAGCGTTTGGTGAACATTGGCGATGCAAAATCATTGGCTTGCCATCCTGCATCGACGACTCATCGTCAATTGAGCGAAGCAGAACAAAAACAAGCTGGTGTGTCTCCAGAGATGATTCGTTTATCGGTGGGTATTGAACATATTGACGATATTCTAGCCGATTTAGAACAGGCACTAAACGCGTAAAACGATTCTTTTTTTAGCTTTGGGTTACCCATAGGCCAGTCTTTAAAAAAGCTGGCCTATTTTTATTTTATTGTTTAAATATCAAGGGTTTTGGTGTTTTTGGTTTGTGGTATTCCAAAAGCTCATAGAGGGTGAGATTTATTCTCTTGTCACGTTTGGGTTTGTTCCTGATGATGTGTGCATGTATTACACATTGGAAGGGACTCAAATGTCTTACGTATTTCACCGTCACTGCCATGCCACGCTGCCAATCATCGATAGAGGTGAAGGTGTTTATCTATTCGATAAGCATGGAAAGCAGTATCTCGATGCTTGTGGTGGGGCTGCGGTATCAAACCTTGGCCACAGTCATCAAGCCGTTAAAAAAGCGATGTTGGAACAGATCGAGCGAGTGCCGTTTGCTCATACTGGATTTTTTACTAGTGATAACAGTGAGCGCCTAGCAGAATTGGTTTGTCAGCACATGCCTGAACAGTTCAACCATGTGTATTTAGTCAGTGGCGGATCAGAAGCGGTGGAGTCGGCACTAAAAATGGCGCGGCAGTATTTCGTGGAATCAGGTAAGCCAGAGAAAAAGCAATTCATCGCGCGTCAGCAAAGTTATCACGGCAATACCTTGGGGGCTTTGGCTGTCGGAGGTAATGAATGGCGACGTGAACCGTTCAAACCCATCTTACACCCGAGCCATCATATCGCCCCTTGCTATGCTTATCGTTATCAGCAGAGTCATGAGTCGGAATTGGATTACTCATTGCGAGCGGCGAATGAGCTAGAGGCAAAAATTCTTGAGTTGGGGGCTGATAATGTCATGGCTTTTGTCGCTGAGCCCATTGTGGGAGCCACCGCTGGAGCTGTGCCTGCCACACAAGGTTACTTCAAGCGTATTCGCGAAATATGCGACCAATACGATGTGTTATTGATCTTGGATGAAGTCATGTGTGGCGTTGGACGCAGTGGCAGTTTTTTTGCGTTTGAGCAAGAAGAGGCAGAACCCGATCTGGTGTGTATGGCTAAAGGGCTTGGTGCGGGTTATCAACCTATTGGCGCGGTGGTTGCGAATGATCGAGTCTACCAAGCTATTGCCGGTGGAAGCGGTTTTTTCCAACATGGCCATACCTTTATGGCGCACCCTGTGGCGTGCGCTGCTGCCGTGGCAACCATTCAAACCATCTTCCAAGATGATTTATTAACGGCGGTGAATCAGCAAAGTGCTTTGCTGCGTAATGAGCTTACTTCTGAATTGGCCCATTTACCGTACATTGGCGACATTCGTGGTAAAGGCTTATTTTTTGGCATTGAGCTGGTGGCGGATAAAGAAAGCAAGGCGCCTCTGAGTAAAGCCACATTGGCAGACAAACGCATCAAACAGCAAGCAATGGAAAATGGCTTAATGTGCTACCCAATGGGAGGAACGATTGATGGCGTTAATGGGCACCATATCTTGCTTGCACCGCCATTCATTATTCAGCCTCACCATATTGATGAGCTAGTTGGCAAACTCTCATTAACGCTAAAAGAGGTAGCGAAGGAATGGAATTAGAAAATCGATCTATACGAGAGCCTATCGCTATTATCGTGGCCCCAAACGGTGCAAGAAAAACTAAGTACGATCACGCCAGCTTACCCATGACAACAGACGAACTGGTTGCAGAGGCTATCGCTTGTCAAACGGCAGGGGCTGCCATGATCCATTTGCATGCTAGAGACGCCAACGGACGTCATTCATTAGACATCGACGACAACATGGCAATTTACCATGCCGTGAAAGAAGCGGTGGGACAAAACATGATGGTACAGCTCACCACAGAGGCGGTGGGCTTGTATTCTCCGCCACAACAGATGGCGTTAGTTAAAGCTGTGAAACCAGAAGCGGCTTCTTTTGCATTGAGGGAGTTAATCCCTGATCGCGCAAGTGAGAAAGAAGGGCATGCCTTTTTCCATTGGGTGGCAGAACACAACATCGTGAGCCAAATTATTCTCTACGATGCAACCGACATTGAACGTTATTTCCAACTGCGTGATGCGGGCGTGTTACCTAAAACGCATCAGCATGCATTAGTGGTGTTAGGGCGTTATCACCAAGCTCAACAGTCTTCGCCATGGGATTTACGAGGTTTGAATTTGGCGCGTTTTGTCGAGGAAGAAATTCGATGTGCCATTTGTGCTTTTGGCGCGCGAGAGCAAGACTGTTTAGCGAGTGCGATGTTACTTGGATTCGATGTGAGAGTGGGGTTTGAGAATAACCACGTCGATGTGGCAGGCGAATTAGCAATCAGTAACGCGGCTCAGGTGGAAGCTCTACGCGATGTGGCGCATCGCTTTGCGATTCCTTTACACAGTGCGCAAAGTTTGCGTTCAGCTTTGAAGTAAATCTGCTCGCGGAAAAGAAAAAAAGAAGAAAGGAAAGTAAAAAGGCTCCATCGGAGCCTTTTCGGTATTTGTCGTTAGTTCTCAGTTTGCGCTACAGGTTGACGAGCGGGATGTTTGATAAACACCGCGACAACAGCCGCTATCGCTAATGCAAAACAGTAGTAAGAATTGGCAACTACTTCAAGTGGCGAGAGGTTGAATACGGAACCTAGCAGCAGTACTTGAGCACCGTAAGGCAACACGCCTTGCACCACGCATGAGAAAATGTCTAACAAGCTTGCTGAGCGGCGAGGAGAGACATTATTCTCTTCCGCCAGTTGGCGAGCAACGCTGCCCGATACAATGATGGCTACGGTGTTGTTTGCCGTACAGCCATTGACCATTGATACCAAACCTGCAATACCTAGCTCGCTTGCACGACTGTTCGCATGCTTAGAGTGACTAGAGCCAAACGCGTGGATAAGGCTACTAACGAAATTTGTTAGAAAAGCAAGACCACCTTGGCGACGCATCAGTTCACTCAAACCACCAATCAGCATGGATAACAAGAAGATCTCTTGCATGTTACCAAAGCCTTTGTATACGTCTTGGGCTAGATTAGTCAGTCCGTAATTGTCAATCGATGCCAAGCTCACGCCGCCAGCCAAAAGAATGCCAATCGACAGAACCACAAACACATTTACACCAGATACCGCTAGGATCAAAATAGTGATGTACGGCAAGACTTTTAGCCACTCAATATCGCCAGTTGCAGGCACTTGAGTCGCGGTACTGTTGAAAGCGAACACTGCAATCGCGATCAACGCCGCAGGTAAAGCAATACGAATGTTCTCTTTAAACTTGTCTTTCATCTCACAACCTTGAGAGCGTGTCGCCGCGATGGTGGTGTCAGAGATGATAGAAAGGTTATCACCAAACATAGCGCCGCTCAGCACAACGCCTGCGGTTAACGGTAAGCTCATTCCTGCTGATTCAGCAATACCCAACGCTACGGGGGCAACGGCTGCGATGGTACCCATCGAAGTCCCCATTGCTGTTGCGATAAAAGCAGAAATCAGAAAAATGCCCGGTAAAATCATGCTGGTTGGAATAGCGGATAAACCAAGGTTCACTGTTGCATCAACACCGCCAGAGGCTTTTGCTACCGCAGCAAAGGCACCTGCAAGCAGATAGATCATACACATTGCGATGATGTCTGGGTGGCCAACACCACGCATGAAGTGTTCGATTGAGCGGTTAAGTTTCTCTTTACTTAAAAGAAACGCAATGATGATGGCTGGTAATACCGCGATGGGTGCAGGCAGCTGGTAGAAGGCAAATTCCACGCCTTGCAAAGATAAGTAAGTGCCTACGCCAATAAATAGCGCAAGGAATACAATTAATGGGATCAGTGCGACCGCAGACGGTGCAACTGTTTTAGTTGTTTGTTGGGAACCGGACATGTAAACGACAATGTTAATGATAAGAGAGAAGAGCAGACTAATATCACATTTACGCATTGTCAACGTCTAGACGTCTAAATGGCTGTTTAAATTTTACACGTAAAGAAAAAGATAAAAGCTCGTGTTGCGTATCTCACTGATACCACGAGCTTTAGTTATGCGCTAATGAAGAGACTGTCGTTATTGCATTGATTTGGCTTTTTTGCGTTTAACAATACCTAAAACCATCCACGTAAATAAGACAGCAGCAAATGCCCATACCAGATATTTGTATTCGGTGTACAGGTTGCTCAACACGCTTAAATGTTCAAATGCAAAGCGAGTTAACAAGCTGAATACCAATACCCAAACCGTCGCCGCGAGGGCGTTACCGAGCAAAAACTCTCTACGTGGCATTTTCGCGATACCGCATGCAAGAGGCATAAATTGCTTCATTCCTTCAATAAAGCGGCTGACCACCAAGCACGTAGGGCCGTATTTCTGGATAGTCAATTGAAGCGTTTGCATCTTCGGGCCGGAAATGTAGCCTTTTTTATCTAACCACCCCTCAAAGTAATAACCGATTAAGTAGCCACAGGTATTACCAAAAAAGCAGCTCAGCCACGATACCATCATTACCATACTTAGGTTCATGACTTGTTCTGACGAGAGCAAAGATGCCGCGATCATCAGTGATTGACCAGGCATCGGGATACCTATCCCTTCTAGAAATATACTGACAATCAGCGCAACGTAGCCGTATTGCTCAAGCAAAGGCTTCATTGACATGAGAAGTTCGTTAATATGTTCCAAAAGCTTTCCCCTAATAAAAGCGGAACGAAGTTGGAGTGATACTCCGAATGTCCTATTGGGTCAATTCTTGTTTCTCACCGTTGAGAAAAACTGACATGCCTCTGATAATTGCGCAGAATCAACCTGCAGCTGGCTTTACTCGCCGCCACGCTCTTTGGTAGCGGCGAACTAGGGAGATCCTTATGACTCTTTGGCTTTGGTGAATGCGCCATACAAATCAAGGCGGCGATGACGTAAGTTGGTGACAGAGCCTTCGGTATTAAGCTGTTTCAACTTAGTCAAATCAACATCAGCGAAGATTATCATTTCGGTGTTGGCGCTTGCTTCTGTCAAGGTCGCATCGTGTGGGAAATAGATATCCGACGGTGAGAATACGGCAGATTGTGCGTACTGGATATCGACATTATCAACACGAGGTAAGTTGCCGACACTGCCCCCAATTGCAACGTAGCATTCGTTTTCGATGGCTCGTGATTGGGAACAGATTCGTACTCGTTGGTAGCCATTTTTTGTGTCTGTCCAGAAAGGAACGAACACAATTTGTGCGCCTTGCTCGGCGAGCATTCTTCCCAACTCTGGGAACTCGCTGTCATAACAAATCAGTATGCCGACTTTGCCTGCATCGGTTTCGAACACCTGAACATTGTCACCACCGTCGATCACCCAGTCTTTTTGCTCATGGGGCGTGATGTGAATCTTATATTGAGCGTTTATTTCACCATCTCGTTGCAGTAAGTAGGCCACATTATACAACTTGCCATCTTCGATGACGGGCATACTGCCAGCAATAATGTTGATGTTGTAGGTGACTGCCATCTGCGAGAAGCGGTTTTTGATCTCTTCTGTAAAGCTAGCCAAAAAGCGAATTGCTTCGACGGAATTTTGGTCGTTTTGCAAGCCCATCAGCGGCGCGTTAAAGAATTCAGGGAATAGGGCGAAATCGGCTTTGTAGTTCGCAAGAGAAGAAATGAAGAACTCAGCCTGATCGAGCAAGTCCTCTAAGTCATTCATGGCGCGCATTTGCCACTGCACAACACCAATACGAATCAGCGTTTTTTCTACATCATGTACGGATTGAATATCCTCTTCGTAGAAGAAGTTATCCCACTCCAGCAGAGTTGCGTAGCCTTTAGAAGCACTATCCTCTGGCAAGTAACCACGCATAATACGTTTGACATCGAAGTCGTTTGCAAGCTGAAAAGACAAAATAGGATCGTGAAGCTCACGGCGTTTTATCTTGTCGATGTATTCAGCCACGCTCAGTTCGTCAGCATATTTGTGGTAATTCGGGATGCGACCACCGGCTAAAATTGCTTTGAAATTCTTACTCCGGCAAAGTTCTTTACGCGCATCATACAGACGGCGACCTAAACGCAGCCCACGGTAGTCCGGGTGAACAAATACATCGAGACCATACATGGCGTCACCGGTCACTTGGTTTTGGATGACGTTGTTCTCGGTGATGATGTCGGTGTACAGGTGAGGAAGTGAAAACCGGTTGTAGTCCACTTTGATTGTTAGCGCTGCGCCGACAATTTTTCCGTTATCCTCAATACAGATTTGGCCATCAGGAAACTGATGAATGAGATCCATAATAGTCAGCCGTGGCCATGAGCCGCCAACATCAGGAAACACTAAGTCCATTAGTTCTGCAAGCTCAGGGTAATCCGTTGGCTCAATGGTACGTAATGAGAGTTTGGGCGAATTGCTGTCCATATCTTTCAATCCATTTATCCTTTTGAAACAGTGTTAATGAGAATGCCACAATTTGGAGCAGACAGATACTGAAGTCTTTGAGTTGTTTTGGTTTACCAAAAGCATTTCAAGAAAACAATATTAGCTTAGTTTGCTCTTCAACCATTCGTAAAACGCCGCCACTTTCTTAGCCGATAGGCGATAATTCGGGATCATCACGTAATAACCATAACCACTCTGTAAAGTTAGGTTGAGAATATGTTGGATATCCCCTCTTAAAATAGAATTCTGCGCCATAAAATCAGGAAGTAAGGCGAGTCCTTTTCCCATTTTGACGGCTTCGTAAGCTAGGTAAAAATGTTCAAAGCCTACAGAGTGATAGGTAACGGTTGATTCTACTGCATGTGCCGCCTTAAATTGCTCCCACAACTGAGGACGAGTGATTTGAGGTATCAGCGGATAGTCGCTAACAGCGTGCACATTCTTGAGTGCAGGAGCGTTAGTACCGACCAATAGTAGTATTTCTTCGCATAGTAAGTGGCTGTATTCATAATGCGTGGATAATGGAAGGCAGCGAATATGTAAGTCACTTTCGTTGCTCGAATCTTTGACGTTCCCATCCCCAGTACAGACTCTTACTCGGATGTTAGGATGTTGCTGGTGGAAGTCATCAATATTAGGTATCAACCAAAGACTGGCAAAAGAAGGGGTTACGTCCACGGTGAGTAATTCTTGCTTTGAATCTGACTGGATTAAGTTGGCAGTTGCATGCTGAATAAGCTCCAAAGCTTCTGTGACTTGCGGCAGATAACGCTTGCCTTCTTCGGTTAACTCAATACCACTCGCCCCTCTTTGTATTAAAGGTAAACCCACCAATTGCTCCAGCGATGCGATTTGTTTGCTTACTGCGCTTTGCGTAATACATAGTGCATCCGCTGCTTTAGAGAAACTGAGGTAATTAGAGACCGCGACAAACGTCCTTAATGCTCGAATAGAAGGGTATTCACTGCCTTTTAACATACTTCAGTTCCATTAAACTCTGCTTAGGCAAAGAGTAGAATATTCATGGCTTGAAGCAAAGTAAGATGCAACGTATGTGTGATTAGCTTCCTTTCTTATAAAAACTAGCTAAGCATTTTTTGACTGATTAATCTATAAGAGTATTTTAGATGTTTATTTAATTTCTTTGAAAAATCTACAAATTAACAAGAATCTTTTTCACATCAGCGATTAACCTCAATTTAATATTGTTTATATAAAGTAAACAGACAGCTCTTTTTTTCTATTTTTGTTCGGCGATCTTTAGAGGATTGTCAGTATTCTATAAAATTAAATATATTTTTCATTAATTTAAAGTTGGCATTGCATTTGCTCTTTACTATTCGAACCTTCAATGGAACTTATATTAGGAGAACGAAATGAAAAGCAATGTTGTTACTTTGATTAGCCTTTTTTCTTTAGCAACGTTTAGTACTTTATCACATGCTGCGGACTCCAACGATCATGGTGTGTATGTTGGCGCCAACTACGGTTACTTAAAAGTTGATGGACAAGATGACTTTGATGATGACAGCGATGTTATTCAAGGTTTAGTTGGTTACCGTTTTAATCCTTACTTAGCGTTGGAGGGTGGTTACATTGATTTCGGTAGCTATGGTAATAACCTAGCAAATGCCGAAACGGACGGCTATACCGCGGCTCTAAAAGTTACCGCTCCCATTGCTGATCGTGTCGACCTTTACGCAAAAGGCGGTCAAATGTGGTACTCGACGGATTACAACGTTGCGGGCTTCCAAGGCAACAAAGATGATGAAGGTGTATTCGCTGGTGCCGGTGTGGGTTTTAAAGTTACTGATAACTTCTTAGTTAACGCAGAATATATGTGGTACGACGTAGAACTCAATGCGGAGAATGTCGCGAACGGTGCAAACACGGAAACAGACTTTAACCAAGCATCACTAGGTGTAGAGTATCGCTTCTAATATAGTTAGCCGTGCTGGACTCAATAAAAGTGCGAAGCAAAATAGCTTCGCACTTTTATTATTTATCATTCAAATAATTTAAGACCGATGAAGCGTATATATAAAACGATGGCTAATTTATTTTATTGTTACTCCAGGGTATTTAATACGTTACTAGCATGACTGTCTAGCCTTTTTACTAACCTTGAAAAACAAAGCTTTATTGCTCTACAAGTAATATTAGATAGGTTAATTTCCGCATTGCCTGACATTACATTTATGTGGCCTATAATACCGCGTACGTGTTCGTTACGTTCATTTTTTAGCTCTGAAATTAGCTAATTGAACCCAAGTAGCAAGGCCTACGGTCGCATCTGTTGTATTATATGACCCAGACCTGAAATTCTTAGTAAAGTCAAAGTTGAAGAGACTATTTTACTTACCCAACCATCAGTCATCCGAGCGTTATATCTATTGTTGAAGTCAAGAAATACGTTGCGTTCTAGATAAGTTTAAGGCTTAGATTGTAGTGCCGATCACTCATTACTTGTAGCGTTATTGACATAACCCGGAACAGATTTTTTTCTAGTCCATGAGCGTGGAAGTCGATACCAGAACCTCCTTCTAACCGATACTCAATGCCCCCGTGAATGAATGGCCAAAGAGGAGACATAGGAACTGGAGTTGCATCATGAGTGCATTATTTAATTTCCATACAAGTCAGAGTCTATATAACCAAATAAGTTACATTGGCTGTTCACGTAGTAGTCATCGTTTTCTTCATCATCAATTGAAAAAGCAAAGTACTTAAGAGGGTTCTCAGTGTCACAAGCAAGGTTAGCCATGTTATTTTTTACGTAATCCTCTATTTTATAACCATCAAAGCTTCCTTCCCAAATAATAGTACTTTCATCATTGCTGAGTTCTGCGACTAAAACAATAGTTACATAGTGTTCAATAAGAGGAGTGCTTATGATGTTTTTATTTTCATAGACTGGAGAAAACTCAAAGCGACCAGTACTGTCTGTGAATGTTGATAAGTCTATTGATTTCCCTGACGTGCTTAAACCAATACTAAGGCTAACCTTCAGACTACTAAGGGGTTTTCCTTTCTTTGTTAACACACCATTGATTTGCGGTGTGTATTGATTAACGTGTTCGTCATTCAATTTACTTTCTTCAAAATTCATTACAATGCTCACTAATATGACTGTAATAATTCCAGCAACTTAATTTTTCACAACAATATTTTCATTTTGAAATTTAAAAATCTATATATGTTGTGTTTCTGTTCAATATCTAAGGTTACTTTGTGATTAGAGTTACATTATTTTTTGTAACTACTGTTTGTAGTCATTACATCTATAGAGTTGTAATGAAACAAGCGAGTAGGGACTAACAATGAATACATCAATCAATTCATCGAGGGAGATGAGTATAGACTTTAGACTTAGATCTAGTTATCTCTTAGAAAGGATAGGTAAGCAGAAGACTTTTAAGTTACAGGGCTTTTAGTACCATGCTCTCTGCCTTTTTGATTAGTACTTATGAACTTCTTGTTTACTGATTAATACTCAACGAGTTTGTAAACCTACATGGGCCAAAGGTATGCGGTAATCCATGTAGTAAGATTTCAGAAAGCATGAATGTTTGAAAAAAGAGACTATTTTAGTTGATACAAAAAAGGCCACCCGAAGGTGGCCTTTTCCAAACGTTTGGTGGAGCTGGCGGGAGTTGAACCCGCGTCCGAAAACCGTTCATCATTGGTACTACATGCTTAGTCGATCTTTAATTTCGCCACCCACCTGCGAACCGACACGCTAATGAATGACTAGCCTGAATTAAAATTCGCCGTTCATCTCTCAGGCGGGAGAATCCGGGCTAGCGCGTTTGGGTTTGATCCCTCGTTATTCCCCGTCTTACGTGCGGAAGCTAGGGCGAGAGAGCTCTTAGCAGGTTATTAAGCTGCTAGTGCGTAGTTTTCGTCGTTTGCGACTATTTTTTTGCGGTTTGTTAACGAGGCCTACCGCACCTCGGCATGCACCTCAGACTTCTGAATTCCCGTCGAATCCTAAATCAGCCCCAGGTAATATTCGCATAGTAACAGAAAAGCATTGGCTGTCCAGTACTATGCGTTTAAGTGGTCAAGATTAACGCAGCGCGCTCTTCATTACGCGTGCTTTTTCTCTTGCCCAGTCTTTTTCTTTTAGATCCGTACGTTTATCGTGCAGCTTTTTACCTTTTGCTACGCCAATTTTTAGTTTCACCCAAGAGCGAGACCAGTACAGTGAGAGGGCCGTTAATGTCATACCTTCACGGTTTACACGTCCGAATAGGTTATCCAGCTCACGACGACTCATTAGTAGTTTACGCACACGTGTAGGGTTCGCCACAACGTGTGTCGATGCCTGATTTAAAGGAGTGATTGTCATGCCACTCACAAAGGCTTCACCGTCACGCATAAATACGTAACTTTCAGAAATATTGGCTTTACCTTGGCGAAGGGCTTTCACTTCCCAACCTTGGAGCTCCAAGCCAGCTTCGATTTCATCATCGATGAAATACTCGTGGCGAGCTTTTTTATTCAGCGCGATAGTATTGCTACCCGCTTTTTGTTTCGTTTTTTTCTTTGCCATAATAGCGTCATTATACGGGTTGGATATCGGATAGGAAATCCTTTTATTTGCGCAATCATGGAATAAAAGTAAAATTGGCGAGTAGCTTTAAATCTGTACATGTATCGATAGGAGTATGTATGAAGCAAGTCAGCCGTTCTGCGCTTGTGTCTTTTAGCGCCGAACAGATGTTCAATCTGGTTAATGATGTTGCTAAATACCCTGAATTTCTGCCTGGTTGCTCGGGCTCTAGAATCATTGAGTCTTCGGGGAATGGTATGGTGGCTTCTGTCGATGTGGCGAAGGCTGGAATCAGCAAAACGTTTACGACTTCAAATGAGTTGATCCCCGGTCAGGCAATTATGATGAACTTGGTGGATGGCCCGTTTAAGACGTTGCGTGGTGGTTGGATTTTTACCGCGCTAGATGAGCAAGCTTGCAAGGTTGAACTAAAGCTTGAGTTTGAATTCTCAAGTAAAATGATTGAGATGGCCTTCGGTAAGATTTTTAACGAGCTTACTAGTAATATGGTAAATGCATTTACTAAACGCGCAAAACAGGTCTACGAGTGTTATGAGTATTGAGTCAGATATGATTCACGTTGAGGTTGTCTATGCTCTTCCTCATGAACAGCGTGTATTTAACTTAGTGGTAAATAATCACGCAACGGTAGAAGAGATCATTCGACAATCCGGTGTATTGGAGTTGTACCCTGAAATTGATTTGTCCAAGAACAAAGTGGGTGTGTTTAGTCGTAACGTGAAGTTAGATGCGACCGTTCGAGATCGAGATCGAATAGAGATTTATCGTCCGTTACTCGCCGATCCGAAAGAGATTCGCCGTAAACGGGCGGAGCAGGCTAAAGCCGAGGGGAGTGCAGACCCAGTCACCGGTGGCAAGCCTAGTTCTGTACGTAAAAATAAGCAGGATTAATATAAACCCAATAGCTCATGTGAGTTACTCAAAGTTTGACTAACGTGATTTCTATATAATAAAAAACCTCCCAAACGGGAGGTTTTTTTGCAAAAGTCAGTTTACTGAATTTGCTCGTAAAATGCGTCACTTTTTGGAAAGTCACCACTGATGTCTGCGAGTGTGCCTTGGTCATTAAAGTTTACAATCAGATCTTTCTGTACTGGTTCGCCATGGCCAGGAGTATGATGATAGATGTAATACCAAGTGTTTGGATAGCCGTTTTCAATAAGCATTGGCGACCCTAATACGAAGCGAACCTGTGCTTTAGTCATCCCAAACTTTAATTTATCAACCGCACTTTGTTCTACATAGTTGCCTTGGTTGATATCAATACGATAAACCAGTCTTTCCAATACCGAACATCCTGTCAGCAATGTCATTGCTAATGGTACGGCAACTAACCACTTCTTTAATTGCATAATAATTTCTTAGTAACCTTTAAAATACTGCGCTGATAATAAACAAGCTCGACGCAGATGTAAAAAGCTATGCGTCGTATGGTAGACAATCTGACAACGAATTTTGAGTTGAGTTGCATTTATTCACCGATATTAGGCGGTAAATGTCACCACATGACGTATTAGTTAGGTGACGAAGAGCAAATTTCAATCGGAAGTAGGGTGATGGACGCTTTCAGCGGTGAGCAAAGCCTAGTGACTCGTTAGTCGGTTTTGGCGAATTCGCGTAATGCATCACCTGAAAAACGATAATACTCTTTTTCATGAATTAGTGTTGCACCAATTGAGCGGTAAAACTGACCTGCGGTAGGGTTACTACTTTCAGCTGTCCAGTCCAACCTTTGGCATCCAAACTTGATCGCCAAAGATGCCAGATACTTCATTAACTTGAGACCAACCCCTTTTCCTCGAACCTTCGAAGATACGAACAGATCTTTTAAGTACATCTGCCCTGAGAGTTTTGGGGCAGGGAACATGACGGTATAAGATGCAAAGCCTACGACGTCATCATTATCGTAAACCGCAATGATATTAACACCAGAATGTTCAGAGAAGACTTGGCTCTTTAGATAATGGACCAGATCGTGTTTTGATGAAGCTTTTTCTTTGAAGTAGTAATGTTCTAACTCAATAAAAATAGGGATGAGATCTAAGCAGTTGGTTTTGTGTATTGCTCTGATATCCATTTCTCATCCCTTGTCGATTTATTAAGCGGCGATAAGCAGTTCTTTTGCGTTTGCCAACGTTGAGTCGGTTATTTGACTACCCCCAAGTAAGCGAGCTAATTCTGCCACACGTTGTTGTTCATCTAATGCGTGCATTTGGGTTTCGGTTTGGCCTGCTTTGGTTTGCTTAGCAACAAACATTTGTTGATGGCCGCATCCGGCAACTTGAGGGAGGTGAGTGACACACAATACCTGAGTAGATTCGCCAAGCTTGCGTAGCATTTTGCCCACTACGGCAGCTGTTGGGCCACTAATACCTACGTCCACTTCATCGAAGATTAAACTTGGTGTATCTACTTTCTGAGCGGTGATCACTTGGATAGCTAGAGAGATACGTGATAGCTCACCGCCTGACGCAACTTTTGCTATAGGTTGCAATGGTTGTCCCGGGTTGGTCGATACTAAGAAGCACACGCTGTCCATGCCAAGCGGCGATGGGTGCGTGTTGTCATTGCTAACTTCGATACTGAATACTGCTTTCTCCATGCTCAATTCGTGCATGCTTTGTGTGATCAGTTTGTTCAGTTCTTTTGCGTAACGGCTGCGTGATTTGTGCAGTTTTTCTGCTTGTGTTAGAAAGCTTTGGTACTTGTGTTCTACTTCTTGAGCAAGTTCATCTAAACGTTCATCGGAGCAATCTAACGCTTCTACTTGGGCCAGAAGATCTTGATGATGCTGGTAGAGTTCTTCTGGCATTACGTGGTGTTTACGAGCTACAGACATCACTTTAGAAAAACGTTCTTCTACATAAGCCATACGAGCTGGATCAACATCGATGCCATCTAAGTAGCTGCGTAATTCATTCTTCGTTTCTTCAAGTTGAATCATCGCTTCTGACAGCATGTTAGGTAGCTCAGATAGCTTTTCATCTAATTCGGCTAATTGAATTAGGGAGTGATTGGCCGATTGCAAAATACCAAGCGCATTGACTTCTTCACCTTCGTAAATAAGTTCGATGGCTTGCTGACAGGTAGTGGCGAGTTCACCACTGTTGGATAGTCGTTTATGCTCTTGCTCGAGCTCTGCAAATTCTTCTTCACCTAGCGATAACTCATTCAGTTCTTTGATTTGGTATTCAAGCAACTGTTTTTGCGCCTGGTTTTGCTGGCTATTTTCTTTTAGCTGCTTGAGGTTATTATCCGCCTGACGCCAATGCTGGTAAGCACTTCGTGTGCTTTTTAGTAGGTTTAAATGCCCAGCATATTGGTCGAGCATGGCCATTTGGTGCTCACTTTTCATCAATTGATGATGAGCGTGCTGCCCATGGATATTGATAAGTAGCTGCCCTAGAGATTTGAGTTGTGATAGTGGAACAGGGCTGCCATTAATGAAGGCTCTTGAGCGGCCTTCTTTTGTGATAATACGACGCAAAATACACTCACTGCCATCTAGCAGATCGTTATCTTCTAACCAACGTGTTGCATGTAAGTTGTTGTCCAATAAAAAAGCGGCGCTAACTTCGGTTTTCTCTTCACCTTGTCGCACCATGCCGGCATCGGCTCGTCCGCCTAAGCAGAGCCCTAAAGCATCGATAGCAATGGATTTACCCGCGCCTGTTTCACCTGTAATGGTGGTCATGCCCTTAGAAAGCTCGAGTTGTAAAGACTTAACAATCGCAAAATTATTAACACTTAGATGAGCCAGCATTTTATTTACCTGTATAACTGAACAATACTGTATAAGAGAACAGTATATACTGTTTCTTTATACAGTAAAGTCAGGTAAGGAAAATTTTCTTTGTAGGCTGTTTTTTTGTGATGAAGTGGGAAAAATGAGCCGATGTGATTACAACGACTCATTAAAATTGAACAGGTTACGGACGAGTTGGGTTAATCGTTAGTGGTTCTAGTGTGACGACTGCATTCACACCTGCACCTGGGTGATCTACGTATGAAGTATCTTGCATTAGAGTGTAGTAAACGTCGACGAAGTCATCATCATTCGTGAGTACACCATCGGGGATAGTGTCGATGATCTTGTTCGTGATTTGCGGAATAATCGCGTAAGCCTGAACTTCTGGATCTGGAATCGCTTTCAATACTTCTTCGGCAACTTGAACAAGGAGTTTTGCCAATTGTTTATAGTCTGTGCCGTCATCTTGCTCCATGAGCACAATGTCTGCCGCACCCCAGCGGTAACGAGACCAGTGAATAATGATCTGATTCGGATAGTAATCTTGGTTATCGTAGTCTAAGTATGGAAGCTCCACCAAATCGAGAGTAGGTTCATCACGACTTGGATTGACGCCCGTTACGATAGCGTAGATTTCTGCCTTGCCAGAGATCCAAGGTTCTTTGTCATCGGCTAGACGGATCTTTTTCAACTGCGTGGTTTGAATTGGAGCCGCTTCGCTATTTGACAATAGCGGTGTATTTTGGCGTTGTTCATCAGCAATATATGGTTGAACTAAAGCTGGTTGACCGAGTTTTTTCATCTCAGCTTGCATAGCTTGCAAGCCTGCTTTTAGCTCTGCAGAGCTATTGTTATCAACGACAAGCACAGGTACCTCAGGGAGCTGGTAAACATCGAGTTGATGGATGTTGCCATAAACATCAAATGCTTCGATGTATTGCCAATTCTCATCATCACCACTTGGTTCAAATGCAAATAATGGCTCGACCTCGCCACTTTGCCATGCTGTTATCATGGCTTCATTTGCCAAGCGAACTTCTAACAACTGATCAGAGTATTCAGAAATACCTTTCCAGCTACGAATTTGAGTGTCAGCTTGTACAAGCTGGCGGCTGAACTCTGAGTTAGGGTTTTGCTTAACAAATGCTGATACAGACACGTTAGTCTGTTGTGGAGTAATATCTCTTCTCAACATGGGTTCAATGGCAGCATAGTTCTCACTCAATTGTTGAGCTAGGGCACGCTTCGTCTTAGTGATATCTTCCGCTTTTGCGTTGGATACACTGTTGACTTGCGTTTCCTCTGATTGGCAGCCAATAAGTGCTAATGTACTGAGAACAGACAGAATGATGGTTTTCTTCATAATATGTCCTTTATTGATTGTATGAAATAGAGTTAATACTCTATTCATGGTGAGAATATCACCGGACATAGATCATTGAATTTGCTTTTCTATCTTTTGTGTAAAGTTTGCCCACAGGATCAAAATTTATAAGCTTCTCTTTAATGATGACAAATATCGTGTCGCCTCACTACTTTGTGTCTATTTCTTGTCTAAGAAAGCCAAAAGCCAGTAGCAATTAAGCTGCTGGCTTTTTTATTGAAGTTATTGCCCTGAGTAACAAGTGTTAGAACAATTTACTAGACCAGCCAAGCTTATTCCGTAAGACGTGATAGTAGCTGTAGTCTTTTGGATGGATGAGCTTTAGTACATTTGGACTTTGATAGATGTGAATTTCGTCGCCAGGGGTAACTGGAAGTGAGACTTGTCCATCACAGCTAACTTCTTGTGTTCCACGGTTTTCTGGTGATACCACCAATTTAATTCGACGTTTTCCATCAACCACCAAAGGTCGACTCGACAATGTATGCGGGAACATTGGCACGAGTGAAATGGCATTCAAGCTAGGAGAAAGAATTGGGCCGCCGCCAGAAAGTGAATATGCCGTCGAGCCAGTCGGAGTGGAGACAATCAAACCGTCGGCCCGTAAAGAGAAGGCGAAGCTTTCATCAATATACACTTCAAATTCAATCATATGAGCAATTTGCCCTGGGTGAAGTACGGCTTCGTTTAGCGCAGCGTTATGGCTCTTTATTTGTCCGTGGCGGTGTACTTCCGCCTCTAAAAGAAAACGCTCCTCTTCAATATACTCACCGTCGAGTACCGCTTGCAGAGACGCTTGGAAGTCGTCTGGGTTCAAGTCAGTTAAGAAGCCCAAATTTCCGCGGTTCACGCCTATAACTGGTACATCAAATCGGGATAAAATTCTTGCTGCACCTAGCATGTTGCCATCGCCACCAACCACAATGGCTAGATCGGCATTTTTTCCTAGTTCAACTAAGCTAGCAAACTGACTCTGTGGGATATCATCCAGTATTGCGGCAAGGCGATCGTCAATGAATACTTTATAGCCCTCAGAGGTCAACCATTGGTACAACTCTTTATGAGTTTGAATTGCTTGTTGATCTCTTGGTTTTCCGATAATCGCGATCACGTTACATGGATTTTTCATAGCATTTCCGCATTAAAGAGGCTTGAATCAGGAATCTTCATCCCCATAATAATGGCAAGTCACCTAAATATGCGAATTTTTATGTGGTTAAAGCCCGCAAAAACGCGCATGGCTTTAAGGGCATTATGTTGAATTCTGGAGATATCATGAGCAACGAAGAAAACAAAGTTACAGAAGAAGAGCTTGATCAAATCATCGAAGAGGCTGAAAAAGTAGAAGCTGAAGCACAAGAAGTTGAAGCTGAGCTTGAAGAGCTTGGTGATGAGACAGACGCTAAGATTGCTCAACTAGAAGCGGCACTATTGTCTAGCGAGGCAAAAGTAAAAGAGCAACAAGATGCGGTGTTGCGTTCTAAAGCTGAAGTAGAAAACATGCGTCGTCGCACTGAGCAAGAGATCGATAAAGCACGTAAGTTTGCGTTGAACAAGTTTGCAGAAGAGCTGCTTCCTGTTATTGATAACCTAGAGCGTGCAATTCAAGCGGCAGATACAGAGAATGAAACTGTGAAGCCGTTCCTAGAAGGCGTTGAACTAACACATAAAACGTTTGTAGACGTTGTCGCGAAATTTGGCTTGAAAGCAATCAACCCTGAAGGTGAAGCATTCAATCCAGAGTTTCATCAAGCGATGTCGATTCAGGAGAGCCCTGATCATGAATCAAACACTGTTATGTTTGTTATGCAAAAAGGTTACGAACTAAACGGCCGTGTGATTCGTCCGGCAATGGTAATGGTTGCTAAGTAACTTTAACTACCTGTTTTTTAAATATAAAAGCGCCCATCATTTTTGATGGGCGCTTTTTTGTTTTAAACATAAATGACTACATCGAACTTCGTTGTATATCGATAAATGAAAATTTGATCCCCTTCATATTTTTTCCTATTGGTTAATTATTTTCCTATAGGAGATTTTCTCTCATCTCGCTGCGTGTTTATTAACGGACAGGGCTATAAGTGATTGTAATCATTCGTTGTGTGAATATTTGTTCTGCATAGGAATGTAAATATAGTCATTTTTTCTAAAACAATGTCGTTAACAAAAATGTAAATTATCACTTTATTTTGTAACTTCGGTGTGTATGATTTGCGACTAATGCTTTAAAAGTAAGCATATATAACTACAAAAATGTAAATAGTAAACACAACATATCGGAGATTTATAATGGATAAATCGCTTTCTAGTAAGATTTTTATAGGCTTGTTTGCCGGCCTTGTGCTGGGGACAGCAATTCAGTACTTATTTAGCGGTATTGCGATTTTTGATACATACCTACTTGGAGCAGCAGAAGGTGTTGGCGGCATGTTCGTCTCACTGATCAAATTGCTTGTTGTTCCTTTAGTTTACGTTTCAATCGTATGCGGCATTGTTGACTTGAAAGACATCAGTGCATTTGGTCGTCTTGGTGGAAAAACTTTTACCCTTTACATTCTTAACACCATCATTGCGATTACGGCGGCTTTGACTGTCGGCTTGATCTTCCAGCCAGGAGTGGGCGCTAATCTAGCAGGAACGGTATCTGAGGCTGTACAGCTGACAACGACAGAGACGCCGGACATTTTCTCTTTAGTTGTTAACATTGTTCCTAGCAATCCTGTACAAGCGTTTGCTAGCGGCGACATGCTGCAAATCATCTTTATGGCAATTTTGACGGGGCTTGCAATTCAAGCTTTGGATTCTCGTGGTGGCCCAGCTATTCGCACATTCAAAATGGCAAATGAAATCATGATGAAATTGGTTGGATTAGTGATGAGTCTTGCACCATATGGTGTGTTCGCACTAATGATTCAACTAGGTGCAACGCTAAACGCCAATACATTAATGTCCGTTGCCGGTTACGTGGCTTTGGTGGTTGCGATGTTGGTGTTCTGGATCTTCTTCTTCTACCCAATGGCAGTGAGTATTGCGACAGGAACTTCTCCAAAGACTTTCCTACGTGCAACTCGTGAGCAGATTCTTTTCTCTCTATCTACCGCGAGCTCAAACGCGACTATCCCGGTAACGATGCGCACACTGACAGAAAAGCTTCAGGTCTCTAAATCGGTTGCTGGCTTCGGTGTACCACTGGGCGCAACGATGAATATGTCTGGTGTTTCTATCTATATTGCTCTAGCAACGATGTTTGTTGCGAACGCTTTTGGCCAGCCAATTAACACCGCAGACATCTTCACACTTGGCTTAACTATTCTTCTGTTATCTATTGGTGCTGGCGGTGTTCCTGGGGGCGGCGTGGTAATGGTAGGCGTTTTGCTTCACCAACTAGGTTTACCACCTGAAGGTTTAGCAATCATTGCAGCGGTCGACCGTATTAATGATATGTTCTGTACATCATCTAACGTTGTCGGCGACACGGCAGTGAACACCATTGTTGCAAAAACAGAAGGTGAGATCGGTAAAGAAGAAGGTGTTGATGCTGAGCCTGCTCAAGCGAACGCCTAATACCTTGAATAATTTATTTTAACCCTAATATTGAAGCGAGCTCTTATGAGCTCGTTTTTTATTTAGGAAGAGTCGGACATAAATAAATTTATCTGGGAAATGACGTTTTGTTGCGCTACAGCAGTGTGACGAGTTCCCAACTAATCAGAAAGAAACACATAAATTTCGAAAAAAGACGCTTTTTTTTAATTCTGCCCTTGAAAAGCATTTTGCCGCCCTTATCTATGTGGCATAGAGAAGCAAACATTGATTATTTTTGTTTGTGAGCAAGGGTTGAAACCCGATTCTCCTCCCCCCACATTGGGGTTATAACCAAACGAAAATAGAATTTATTCGGAGATAGCCAGATGGGTAAAATCATTGGTATTGACTTAGGTACTACTAACTCATGTGTTGCTGTATTAGACGGCGACAAACCACGTGTAATTGAAAACGCAGAGGGCGAACGTACTACTGCATCGGTTATTGCTTACACTGACGGTGAGACGCTAGTAGGTCAACCAGCGAAACGTCAAGCAGTAACTAACCCAGAAAACACGCTATTTGCAATTAAGCGTCTAATCGGTCGTCGTTTTGAAGACGAAGAAGTTCAGCGTGACATCGAAATCATGCCTTACAAAATCGTTAAGGCTGACAACGGTGATGCTTGGGTAGAAGCGAAAGGCCAAAAAATGGCAGCTCCTCAGGTTTCTGCTGAAGTTCTTAAGAAAATGAAGAAAACTGCTGAAGACTTCCTTGGTGAGGAAGTAACTGGCGCAGTTATCACAGTACCTGCTTACTTTAACGATGCTCAGCGTCAAGCGACAAAAGATGCTGGCCGTATCGCAGGTCTAGAAGTTAAACGTATCATCAACGAACCAACAGCAGCTGCGCTAGCTTACGGTCTTGATAAGAAAGGCGGCGATCGCACTATCGCGGTATACGACCTTGGTGGTGGTACATTCGATATTTCAATCATCGAAATCGATGAAGTTGAAGGCGAGAAAACATTCGAAGTTCTAGCAACTAACGGTGATACTCACCTAGGTGGTGAAGACTTTGATAACCGTCTAATCAACTACTTGGTTGATGAGTTCAACAAAGAGCAAGGCATCAACCTTAAAAACGACCCACTAGCAATGCAGCGTGTTAAAGAAGCAGCAGAGAAAGCGAAAATCGAGCTTTCTTCTACTTCTCAAACAGACGTAAACCTACCTTACGTTACTGCAGATGCAACTGGTCCTAAGCACATGAACATTAAAGTGACTCGTGCAAAACTAGAATCTCTAGTTGAAGACCTAGTACAACGCTCTCTTGAGCCATTAAAAGTAGCTCTAGCTGACGCTGACCTATCAGTAAACGACATCACTGACGTAATCCTAGTTGGTGGTCAGACTCGTATGCCAATGGTTCAAGCGAAAGTTGCTGAGTTCTTTGGTAAAGAAGCGCGCCGTGACGTAAACCCTGACGAAGCAGTAGCAATGGGTGCTGCAGTTCAAGGTGGTGTACTTGCTGGTGACGTTAAAGACGTACTACTACTAGACGTAACTCCACTGTCTCTAGGTATCGAGACAATGGGTGGCGTGATGACTAAGTTAGTTGAGAAGAACACAACTATCCCAACTAAAGCGAACCAAGTTTTCTCTACAGCGGAAGACAACCAGAGCGCGGTAACTATCCACGTTCTACAAGGTGAGCGTAAGCAAGCGATGTACAACAAGTCTCTAGGCCAATTTAACCTAGAAGGCATCCAGCCTGCACCACGTGGTATGCCACAAATCGAGGTTACTTTTGACCTTGATGCGGATGGTATCCTACACGTGTCTGCGAAAGACAAGCAGACTGGTAAAGAGCAGAAGATCACTATCCAAGCTTCTGGCGGTCTAAGCGATGAAGACATCGAGAAAATGGTTCAAGAAGCAGAAGCTAACAAAGAAGCGGACAAGAAGTTCGAAGAGCTAGCGACTGCACGTAACCAAGCTGACCAAATGATTCACGGTACTCGTAAGCAAGTAGAAGAAGCTGGTGAAGCGCTACCTGCAGAAGAGAAAGAGAAGATTGAAGCAGCAATTTCTGAGCTAGAAACAGCACGTAAAGGCGAAGACAAAGAAGCTATCGATGCTAAAGTTCAAGCACTAATGACTGCTTCTCAAAAGCTGATGGAAATCGCTCAACAACAAGCTCAAGCGCAGCAAGCACAAGGTGCTGACGCAGGTGCACAGTCTAAAGAAGACGACGTTGTAGATGCTGAGTTCGAAGAAGTTAAAGACGACAAGAAATAATATTTCTTAACCAGATGGTTGCATAGCCATCTGGGGTCGATAAGACTTCGTGTGCGGGCGTTTGGGGCAACTCTTACGCCCGTCTGTTTGTAAACGCTGTCTTTCTAGTTAAGTATGTTGCAGACAAGTGCACTTACCTAGAACGATACAAACACCAAGCGGTGAATCGATGCCGTTTGTAGTAATTAACTGGTGACGAAGAACATGTCAAAACGTGATTTTTACGAAGTATTAGGCGTAAGCCGTGATGCCTCAGAGCGCGATATCAAAAAGGCGTATAAGCGTCTAGCGATGAAATTCCACCCAGACCGAAACCAGGGTGATGATTCTGCGGCGGACAAGTTTAAAGAAGTAAAAGAAGCGTACGAAGTTCTGACCGACCCTCAAAAGAAAGCGGCGTACGACCAATACGGTCATGCTGCTTTTGAACAAGGCGGCGGTGGTTTCGGTGGCGGCGGCTTTGGCGGCGGCGGTGCTGATTTCGGCGACATCTTTGGCGATGTATTCGGTGACATCTTTGGTGGTGGTCGTCGTGGCGGTGGTGGCCACCGTGCCCAGCGAGGTGCTGACCTACGTTACAACATGGAATTGACGCTAGAAGAAGCGGTTCGTGGTGTAACGAAAGAGATCGAAGTACCGACACTAGTACACTGTGATACCTGTGATGGTAGTGGCGCGAAGAAAGGTTCATCTGCTGAAACATGTGGTACCTGTCATGGTCATGGTCAAGTACAGATGCGCCAGGGCTTCTTCGCAGTGCAACAAACCTGTCCTACCTGTCACGGCAAAGGTAAAATCATTAAAGACCCTTGTAATGAGTGTCATGGTCAAGGTCGTAAGCAGAAAACAAAAACACTTAACGTTAAGATCCCAGCAGGTGTTGATACTGGCGACCGTATTCGTCTATCTGGCGAAGGTGAAGCGGGAGAAATGGGAGCACCAGCGGGTGACTTGTATGTACAAGTGCACGTGAAAGAGCACCATATCTTCGAGCGTGATGGCAACAACCTATACTGTGAAGTGCCAGTAAGCTTTGCGATGGCAGCTCTAGGTGGTGAAGTTGAAGTACCAACCCTAGATGGTCGCGTAAGCCTAAAAGTGCCTTCAGAAACGCAAACAGGTCGTATGTTCCGTATGCGTGGTAAAGGTGTGAAAGGCGTTCGCGGTGGCGGTGTTGGTGATCTTATTGTTAAGTTGGTTGTTGAAACACCAGTAAACCTAAGCTCACGCCAAAAAGAACTGCTCAAAGAGTTTGAAGAGTCTTGTGGTGGTGAAGCGGCGACAAAGCACAAGCCTAAATCAGAAGGCTTTTTCAACGGTGTGAAAAAGTTCTTTGATGATTTAACCAGCTAAGACGTTAGTGAAAAGCACAAATACAAAGGCCTGCTAAAATGCAGGCCTTTTTGCATCTCGGTGTTCTTCCTAATTCCAGCAATCACTTGGTTCTTCGACATTTGTTGACGTTAAAGTAATCGTTTTAGAACCAGTCAAGCACTCGTCGTCGTCTTGTCCCAGAGCCGATTTTGCTGTTGCTGTAATGGTATAGGCCGTACTTGCAGAGCTCGCAATATCGAAAGAAAATCTATTTGTGTCTGAGTCACATAGAGTGCATGTGCCTCCAGAGAGAATATGACTCCAGTCGTACCCACCATCATAAGATGTCTCTAGCTCTAGCTGAATTCGACTAAGATCGCTCAAGGCAACCGTCCTATGAGACTTGATTACATGATTAGTGTAAGAAGGGTAGGCGATCGCAGCAATGATCCCGACAATCACTACAGCTACCAGTAATTCGATCAATGTCATCCCTCTCAATCCTTTTTTGTAGCCGTTACAACGAGAAATTCGAATCATCACGAGTAGTTTCCTTTTCACTTTTCCGCCTATTTTTGGCAGGTGATAGCATCTGTGCAAGATGAATTACGGCCCTTTTGCCGTTTACATAGGAATTTGGGAAATGCCTCGCGGGTTTACGTTGTTGGAGCTTCTTATTACTGTTGCTGTACTGAGTATTATATTGGCGTTTGCAGCTCCAAGCTTTAGCCGTGTTTCACAAACTGTGCAAATGCAGCGATTAGCAACTGAATTAGCTGGCTTTCTAAGCCAAAGTAAGTCCGAGGCGGTAATGAGAAATCAAAAGTTATATATACATTTCTCTATGGCTAAAAACGTCGTTGTCAGTCAAGGTGCATGGTCTCTACAGTTAACTAACTCGTCTAGCGGCTCTGGGGGCGTAATTTTAAGCCTTTCCGGCTCCGCCTACTCTGAATTATCTTTGAAGCACAGCTACGATAATCAAAAAATAAGCTTCGACGAGGTCCGTGGACGACCCCAAGGAGGAAATATAGAGTTTTTCCCAACCAATGCTCAAAACATAAAACTACAAGCAAAGCTCTCCAACCCTCCCGGAAGGATTAAAATTTGTAGTAACTCTGGAGCTAAGTTATATGATTACCGTCAGTGCTAACAAACGTTATCAAATAGGTAGCTCTTTAATCGAATTGATGATTAGTTCTTTAATTGGATTAATTGTCCTTAGTGTAGTGGGCTCTATATTCTTGAGTTTACAAAAAACAGCAAAGGAAAAAAGCTTAGAGCTAAATTTATTGCAAGGTCTGAACATCACTTTATCTGTTATGAAAGAAGATATTCAAAGGGCAGGTTATGATGGTGGGAACGGTAGTTCACTCAAATTATCCGGAGCTACAGGAACCATAATGCTGAGCGGCGCCTCTTCTGTAGGGGTTGTGTATTTTAAAGAGGACTCAGCTGCCAATGAAGACTATCGAAATATTAAGTATGAGAAGAGAGATACTCGGTTTTTTATATGTGAAAAAGGCGTTGTGTCTCAAACACAAATATTATCTTTTGATGGTATAGATTTTTGTCGTTCTCTATTTGATGATGATATTTTCCAAGTTACCCAATTCACCGTTAGTTCAGAAACAGTGACTAATGGAGGAAATGTAAGTTCGGTCACGAGCGTTAAGTTAGGTTTGAAAACGATTGATGGAGTCTTTAGTGAAGTTGCGGAGTTTTCTATCAAACAAAGGAATTGGCAATGACATCTAAATATGGCTATTCCGGTTATACCACTTTGCTTGTGACTTCTATACTTTTATTACTTGCTTTAATTGCATCATTAGCATCATCCAAAGGTGTATTTTTTCAAATAAAAGTTGCGCAAAACGAAATAAAATCTCGACAAGCACATTGGTTAGCGGAAGGAGGTGTTGAATGTGCATGGGCGCAATTTAGAGTTAATAATATTGTACCTGCCGTAATAACAGATTGTGGCTCAGGGCTTTGGACGATTCCGAATTTTACGAGTACTTCCAATGGGTATTTGGTTACTTCTAATGTTGGATTTACAAGCATTAGTAAGGAGATTATTTTGGGAGGTAACTTGAGTTATGGTGCAATGCAGTCTAGTGCCGACATTTATTTTCATTCTAGTGCAACGTTCTCTACTCCAGACCCAGGGGAATTGAGCAGCGATGGGTGGGAGTGTATTGCGTTAAGGTATAAAAAGCGCTTTTACTCCTCTTCAGTTGATAATAAAGGCGTAATTCATGGAGAGTCTCCCTATGCCGATTTTAACAACCCTACAAATAAAGATTGTGCAAACACGACGGCAAACCGTCATCTCTCATCTAGTGTTGGCGGGGTTGGTGCTGGTGATGATTTTACTCAAGATACAGATTTAAAGCCATTTGAATCCTTCTTTGGAGTAAAGGCAGAAGAGCATAACGATGTCCGAGATAATGGTGTATTTCATGTTATGACGGGCTCAGTGGCTGATGGTATACCTAATTGTGGTGCTGCTTTAACAGCAGAAATTCAGTCAGGGAAGCATCATTTATGGGTGGAAGGGAGCTGTGAAATCAAGCAATCGGAATACAATGATTTAGTGAATGCTACATCATCGACCAATGGCGTAACAGTGCTCATTCATGATGGTCTTTTCTCCGTGATGGGACCACCGAGCTCCGGCGCTACATCAAATAAGTTTAAAGGGGTCTTGTTTCATTTCAATCATGATTATACCCCGACAACAGCGGATTGGGTTGGGTTCGAAGCCAATGCTCACCTAAATCATGTGCCAAGTGTTGTAGAAGACTCATACAGGACAATAGCTTCTTATTATCAGCATGGTTCTTTTACGGTATCTGGTGGTCAATATTTTGATAGTGAAGATCAGGCAGCGGTTTTCTTCGATTCTTTGGACTTTAGATACAATAAAGATGTGATAGACAATTCAAGGAATGCGCATGCAATTCCTAGATGGAAAAAAGGCTCCTGGAATGATCTCTAAACAAAAAGGTTTTAACCTTCTTGAAGTTCTAATTTCTTTTCTACTTATCGGTGTTGGGGCTCTAGGTTTAACGAAGCTAAACGTATATCTAGAACGCGAATCCGAATATGCCATAAAAAGTATTGAAGCACTTCGTCTAGCAGAAAACCAGCTCGAATGGTTCCGGACGCGTGGTGCTTCTGCGGCGATGTCTACCATCACACCTGCAAATTTTGCTTCTATTGCAACAGGCTCTTCTGTTACTGGATCTTATGTCGTCGAGTGGGAAGTTCCAGCTGCCACGGTTTCAGGAACACTGAAAACTATCACCATTACCTCTAGCTGGAAGGATAGAATCGGCGAGACGCGATCAGTTCAGCTTAAAACGATGATCTCACAATACAGTGAATTCGAAAACTAAGTTCAATTGCATACATGGGCTGAGACAAATGCGGATGTAACTCCTGTTTGATACCGGATTTGTCACGGTTAATAAATGGTTTTTGAACTGTTAATTGAGTTGATGTTCTACTGTTTTTATTATGTTTAATTGAAGTGGTGTTTTTGCAAAATATGTCTCCAATTATGAAAAAAAATCTAGAACCTTGTGCTTTCTCCATTAGTGTTTACTAGAATACTCGTTGGATAGTAGGTCGTTATAATTATTCAAATAGGCCTTGGCACCAACATCATTCACTATGGAGTTACCATGAGTAACCAAGCTGTAAATAAGGCACCATCATCGAAGCCGAGCGGGATGGAGCGCTTTTTAAACTTTATCGAGAGGACAGGTAACAAAATTCCTGATCCTGCGATTTTGTTCTTCTGGGCATTGATCATTACTTGGGCGGCGTCAGCACTTTTGTCGAATGTATCATTCGATCTTCCAAACCCTCGAACGGGCGAAGCTCTTACTATCACCAACTTACTTACGGGCGAAGCGCTAGCAAGTTTCCTTGCTAACATGGTGACGACGTTTACTGGCTTTGCGCCACTGGGTATCGTACTTGTCGCAATGCTAGGTGTGGGTGTTGCAGATTCTTCGGGTTTTATTACGACGGGTCTTAAGAAGATGCTGAACTTCACGCCAGCTAAGCTTCTTACTCCAATGCTTATTTTGGTTGCCATTGTATCGCATACTGCGGCAGATGCAGGCTATGTTCTGGTTATTCCTCTTGGCGGTATTATCTTCCATGCGGCAGGTCGTCACCCTTTAGCAGGTATTGCGGCAGCATTTGCAGGTGTATCTGGTGGCTTCTCTGCAAACTTTATCCCTTCAGGTATCGATCCGCTATTGGCTGGCTTTACGCAAACTGCGGCGCAGGTTCTTGATCCTGAATATGTGGTTAACCCATTAGCGAACATCTTCTTCACTGGCCTATCCTCTATCATTATTGTGGGGATTGGTTGGTACGTGACAGAGAAAATCATCGAGCCTCGTTTATCAAAAATGCCAATTGATGATGATGCGGAAACCGCGCCAAACCTAGGTTCATTTACTGAACTGGAATCAAAAGCATTCCGTTATGCAGGTTGGGCAATGATGGCGGGTATTGCTTTACTTGTTGCAGCGTTAATTCCAGAAACATCAGCACTTCGCTCGCCTGAAGGTGAAATTACTGCCTTCTCAGCACCGATAATGAAGTCTATCGTGCCGTTGATCTTTATTCTGTTTATCATTCCTGGTTACGTTTACGGTAAAGTGTCTGGAACGTTCAAGACCAGCAACGACATTATCAAAGCGATGGCTGATACTATGTCAACCATGGGCGCATACATTGTTATGTCGTTCTTCTGTGCTCAGTTCCTATCTGCATTTGCTCAGTCAAACATCGGTACGATGCTAGCGTTGTATGGCGCAGAAGGCTTAAAAGCGATGAACCTACCAGGTGAAGTGACCATCATCGGTATGATCCTTCTAACCGCGTCTGTAAACCTACTTATTGGTTCGGCATCGGCAAAATGGGCTTTAATTGGTCCAATCCTAGTGCCAATGCTAATGGCGGTTGGTATCTCGCCTGAGCTGTCTCAGGCGGCTTACCGTGTGGGTGACTCTGTATCGAACATCATTTCGCCTCTAATGGTATTTTTCCCTCTTGTTGTGGTTTACTGTCAGCGTTATGTGAAGTCGGCTGGTATCGGTACGCTTGCGTCACTAATGATGCCATTCTCGATCGCAATGCTGATCGGTTGGTCTATCTTCCTAGTTGCTTATTGGATGGTAGGTATCCCGCTAGGCATTCAAGCTCCTTATACTTACACAATGTAAAAACGTGTAGGGTGTGAAAGCCGCTAATTGGCAGCCAAAAAGCGCAGGTCTTCGATCTGCGTTTTTTTGTTCTCGTAAAACGAACATCGATAGGTCTTGTAACTAGTTTTTTTGGAGTTGCAGACTTTGTCCCGTGATGTGTTGCTGTAGTGAAACCGAAGTTGGTGATAAAATTCCTGACTTCAATCGTTTTTTGTTTCTTTGGAGCCTCCTTTGTCTAACCATCCGTTTTCCCCTCAAGATGAATTGTTTATGCGCAGAGCGATGGAGCTTGCTGAGCAAGCAGAAGCTGAGGGGGAAGTACCTGTTGGCGCAGTGCTTGTCAAAGATGGTGAAATTATCGCTGAGGGGTGGAATCGCTCTATTGGTACTAATGACGCTACCGCACATGCTGAGATCCAAACGCTGCGTAAAGCAGGCCAAAAGCTAGAAAATTACCGCCTTCTGGATACGACGTTATATGTAACACTTGAGCCATGCCCAATGTGTGCCGGAGCCTTATTGCATAGCCGCGTTAAGCGGGTTGTTTTTGGAGCGCCAGATTTAAAAGCTGGAGCAGCAGGAACAGTGCTTAATTTGTTTGAAAGTCAAGCCGCTTACCATTACGCCTTAATTGAAAAGGGGCTGCTAGAAGATGAGTGCCGTACTCAGCTACAAGCGTTTTTTAAGCGCCGCCGAAAGGAAATTAAAGCGAAGAAGCAAGCACAAAAAGCATTAGAAAATGGAGAGAGCGAACAAGGTAGTAGGAGTGGTGAGGGCTAGCAAACACCTACAACGTGGTAGATGTTTGCTTGGACGCACTAGTGATTGACTAAATGTACAAAAACACGATTACGTGAACTTACTTTCTTTTTCATACATGTCAGTTTACGTTTACGTCGGATAGCAGCTACTGTGTTATTTAAACGCTTTGACTGCACTCTACGTCTTCTCATATTCAAAACCTCCTGCAGACAAGACTTATACCAGTAAAGTGCGGCTCATCGATGCTTGGCAATAGGCTCGATAATCGCACTAAACATTGTATGGTTTAAACGTTCTTCATTTGACTTCTGCATTGCACAGAGCCAGCAAACAATTTCAATACGATGCTTAATAATAGGAGTGACGTTATTTCGGCAGAGTGTAGCCGAAGGCGCCGCTTCATCAAGTGAGCTAAACCATGTGGTTGCAAAACAATCTGTTACAAAGCAATCAGTTTTACTAACGATGAAGAAAAGGCGACCAACCAAAGGAATGGTTGAGTGTGGTTGGTGTCACTCAGAGTCTTGGATTCTAGATAAGTTTTCGTTAGGACTCAATAAAAATGACGAGCTCATGGGCTCGTCATTTTTTAGTTTACCGCGGGTTTATTCTTCAATGCTTTCTTGTTCGGTGTCTTCTTCAACCGTGACGTCAGAAGCGCCAGAGACTTGTTCTACGACGGTCTCTACTGCGCCCGATATCAAAATGTCGGGGGTGAGCGGCGGAATCACTTGTAAGTCATCGCTATTCTCATCAATCGCTGGCTGTTGGCTGACATGACCAATGATGGATTGGTAGTAACGTCGAATATTTTCTACGTAATTACGCGCTTCATCGCCTCTGGCGTACCCATAGCGAGTTTGGCTGTAATAGCGCTTCTGACGAAGTAAAGGCAGCCTGTCTTTTACATCGGCCCAAGCGTTCGGATCGCCACCTTGTGCTTTGGTGAGTCGTCGTGCGTCCATCATGTGGCCGTAACCAATATTGTATGAAGCTAACGCAAACCATATTTTTTCATGCTCGTTAATGCTATCAGGCACGCGACTTACAATACGACGTAAGTACTCGACACCACCACGAACAGATTGCTCAGGGTCTAAACGGTTTGTTACCCCGACGCTTTTCGCTGTTGGCAGAGTCAGCATCATCATCCCCCTAACACCTGTTGGCGATTTTGCTGTTGGTTTCCAGTGTGACTCTTGATAAGCCAATGCTGCAATTAAGCGCCAGTCGAACTCTTCGCTGTATTTTTGGAATAAAGGTGCCCATTTAGGCAATTTGTCATCCAGAGCTCGAATGAATGCGCGAGTATCAACGTAGTCAAATGCTTCAATATGACCAATGTACTTTTCTTCGAGGGTGGACAGTTCTCCTGATTGTTTGATGTTACCGAAAAACTCTATCAGCATCGCATACAAACTTTCGTCTTCAGAACGTCGAGTAAACCAAGATACTGGTTGATCTTCTGTAAGTTCAAACGCGAGCGCAAGATCGGGGTAAAGGCGTTGAGCAAGGGAAAGTTCCACCGAATCAGTCACAGTAAAACGTAACTCACCCGTCGATACGTATTTGAGTAAGTCTCTCGTGTCAGCATCACCAACAATTTCAAACTGAAGTTCTGGATACTGCTTCTTTAACGCTGTTAGGGTCGGAACATATTGCGATTGTTCAACGATCTTTAATGTTTGAGCGCCTGCATTTGTATCTTCGTCGGACTCGTCGTCTTTCGAGGCTTGGTATTCAATGAGTTGTTCGATATCACGTGGTCGAAGTTGCCCTTTTTTATATACCACTTGTTGGCTTACATAATAATAGGCAGGGCCTGGTCTAAATCGTTTGACTGCTTGTGACGTTTGATTTAAACCCGTAGCGATGATATCGATATCTCCTTTCTTAAGAGCAGGAAAAAGCTCAGCCTGGCGAAAGGCTGGTTTAATCTCGAGTTTGACGCCGAGCTGTTCCGCAAACTGACGCGCCAATTCGTAATCCAACCCTGCGGGACCATCGGGACCTATGTAGTAGGAAAGCTGATTGTTTAGCGTGCCAACACGAAGCACACCACGTTCTTGAATTTTTTCAAATTCACTTTTGGGCTCCGACTCAATCTGGCAAGCTGAGAGCAAAAGAACAGAAACTAAAATTAGAGCACTGCGCTTGAGCCGGTTGAAGTGACTTATTTGCATTAATAGGTACATCTTGGAAAATTTCTATTTGCCTTTATATCAAAGCGAGCTCATGGGGCAAAGTGAATCACACACTTATAACGTGACATTGTGTGTTTTATCGACATTTTAGTTGTAATTCAAATTTGACAAAAAAATGACGCAAACGGTTGCTTTTGGTGTTACATCACAAAAACAATTACTATATAATGCGCTCGCAATGACGAGGTGGAATCGGCATAGGTTCGACAGGGCTTATTTTAACTGTCTGAATTTATTCCAATATCACCTTAATCAATTGCATAAGAGACCTAAGCACATGAGAATTTTGCGTGGCTCCCCAGCTCTTTCTGAGTTTCGTGTTAATAAACTACTGGAACTTTGTCGTGAACAAGATCTGCCTGTAACTGGCATTTATGCCGAGTTTATGCACTTTGCCGATCTAAAGTCAGACCTTGATGACCAAGAGTTAGAAAAACTTGAAAAGTTACTAACTTACGGCCCAACCATCGAAGAGCATGAGCCTGAAGGTCTTCTACTTCTTGTCACGCCTCGTCCTGGCACTATCTCGCCTTGGTCTTCTAAATCTACCGATATCGCTGTTAACTGTGGTTTGGAGAAAGTGAAACGTCTAGAGCGTGGTACGGCTTATTATGTCGAATCTTCAGTTGTTCTCTCAGAAGCTCAAGCTGACGCTGTTAAAGCGTTAATTCACGACCGCATGATGGAAACAGTATTCACAGAATTTGAAGCCGCATCAGCATTATTTACTGTTGCAGAGCCTAAGCCTGTCGCACATGTTGATATCTTAGCTGGCGGTCGTCTTGCGCTTGAAGAGGCAAACGTTTCCCTTGGCTTGGCACTCGCAGAAGATGAAATTGATTACTTGGTAGAGAACTTTACTAAGCTTGGGCGTAACCCAAACGACATTGAATTGATGATGTTTGCTCAGGCGAACTCAGAGCATTGTCGCCACAAAATTTTTAACGCAGATTGGACTATCGACGGGGTAGATCAACCTAAGTCTTTGTTCAAAATGATCAAAAACACTTTTGAAACGACACCTGACTATGTGCTGTCTGCATACAAAGACAACGCAGCCGTTATGACAGGTTCTAAAGCGGGGCGTTTCTTCCCTGACCCTAAATCTCGTCAATACACGTACCACCATGAAGATACGCACATCTTGATGAAGGTAGAAACGCACAACCACCCAACGGCAATCTCTCCATGGCCGGGCGCATCGACTGGCTCAGGCGGTGAAATCCGTGACGAAGGCGCGACGGGTATCGGCGGTAAGCCAAAAGCGGGTCTGGTTGGTTTTACAACCTCTAACTTACGTATTCCTGGTTTTGAACAGCCATGGGAAACCGACTTCGGCAAGCCGGGTCGTATTGTGAATGCGTTAGACATCATGCTTGAAGGCCCTCTTGGCGGCGCGGCATTCAACAACGAATTTGGTCGTCCAAATCTATTGGGTTACTTCCGTACTTACGAAGAAAAAGTCACTTCTCATGCGGGTGAAGAAATTCGTGGTTACCACAAACCAATCATGATTGCTGGTGGTATGGGTAACATCCGCGATGAACACGTACAGAAGAAAGAGATTCCAGTGGGTGCGAGCCTAATCGTACTTGGTGGTCCGGCAATGAACATCGGTCTTGGTGGTGGTGCGGCATCTTCCATGGCATCTGGTCAGTCAGCAGAAGATCTGGACTTCGCTTCAGTACAGCGTGAAAACCCAGAGATGGAACGTCGCTGTCAGGAAGTGATCGACCGTTGTTGGCAGTTAGGCGACGACAACCCAATCGCATTTATCCATGATGTGGGTGCAGGCGGTATCTCTAACGCATTGCCTGAACTTGTCGACGACGGTGAGCGTGGCGGTAAGTTCCAATTACGCGATGTACCAAACGATGAGCCGGGCATGAGCCCACTGGAAATCTGGTGTAACGAATCACAGGAACGTTACGTTCTAGCGGTAGCGCCAGAAAACATGGAAGCATTCGACGCCATCTGTAAGCGTGAACGCGCACCGTATGCAGTGGTGGGTGTGGCGACAGAAGAGCGTCATCTAACGCTAGAAGATTCTCACTTCGACAATACGCCAATCGATATGCCAATGGATATCCTGCTTGGTAAGCCACCGAAGATGCACCGCGACGCAACCACACTAAAAGTGGAAAGCCCTGCCATTGTTCGTGATGGTATTGAGCTTAATGAAGCGGTGGATCGCGTACTTCGTCTTCCTGCTGTTGCAGAAAAAACATTCCTAATTACTATCGGTGACCGAACAGTAACGGGTCTGGTTGCTCGTGATCAAATGGTTGGTCCTTGGCAGGTACCAGTAGCAAACTGCGCAGTAACAGCGGCAAGCTACGACACTTACCATGGCGAAGCAATGTCGATGGGTGAGCGCACGCCAGTGGCATTACTAGACTTTGGAGCATCGGCTCGCCTAGCCGTTGGTGAGTCACTAACGAACATTGCGGCAACAGACATCGGTGATATTAAACACATTAAACTGTCTGCGAACTGGATGTCTCCAGCGGGTCACCCAGGTGAAGATGCGGGTCTTTACGAAGCAGTGAAAGCGGTTGGTGAAGAATTGTGTCCTGCGTTAGGTTTGACTATCCCAGTTGGTAAAGACTCCATGTCGATGAAAACCAAGTGGGAAGAAAACGGCGAGAGCAAAGAAGTCACTTCTCCACTGTCGCTAGTTATCACGGCATTTGGTCGTGTGGAAGACGTACGTAAGACCGTGACTCCACAACTACGCACTGACAAAGGAGATACCTCTCTAGTTCTTGTTGACTTGGGTAACGGAAAAAACCGCTTAGGTGCGACAGCATTGGCACAAGTATACAAACAGCTGGGTGACAAACCTGCTGACGTAGATAATGCAGAGCAGCTAAAAGGCTTCTTTGATGCAATGCAAGCGTTAGTACGTGATGACAAGCTAGTGGCTTACCACGATAAAGGCGACGGCGGTCTGTTTGTTACACTGGCTGAGATGGCATTCGCGGGTCACTGTGGCGTAAAAGCGAACATCGCAGAGCTGGGTGATGATGCGCTAGCCGTTCTATTTAACGAAGAGCTAGGTGCGGTTGTTCAAGTTAAGAATGATGATCTAGATTCAGTTCTATCTACTCTGGCGGCAAACGGCTTAGAGGCATGCTCACATGTGATTGGTTCTGTTGAAGCTTCAGACGACTTTGTTATCACTTCTGGTGATGCAGTTGTGCTTGAACGTTCACGTACCGAACTACGCGTTATCTGGGCTGAAACAACGCATAAGATGCAAAGTCTACGTGATAACCCAGCGTGTGCAGACCAAGAGCACGAAGCTAAGAAAGACAACTCTGACCCTGGTCTAAACGTTAAGCTCAGCTTCGACGTAAATGAAGACGTTGCAGCACCGTACATTGCGAAAGGTGCTAAACCTAAGATGGCAATCTTACGTGAGCAGGGCGTTAACTCCCACGTCGAAATGGCAGCAGCGTTTGACCGCGCAGGTTTTGAAGCAACCGACATCCATATGAGCGATATCCTAACGGGCCAAGCGGTACTGGATGAATACCATGGCTTAGTAGCTTGTGGTGGCTTCTCTTACGGCGACGTACTAGGTGCGGGTGAAGGTTGGGCTAAGTCTATCCTGTTTAACGCACAAGCTCGTGAACAGTTCCAAGCCTTCTTCAACCGTGAAGAGACGTTCTCTTTAGGTGTATGTAACGGTTGTCAGATGCTATCAAACCTGAAAGAGCTGATCCCAGGTGCAGACTTGTGGCCACGTTTTGTGCGCAACGAATCTGAGCGTTTTGAAGCGCGCTTTAGTCTAGTTGAAGTTCAGAAATCTGATTCTGTATTCTTTGATGGCATGGCTGGTTCGCGTATGCCAATCGCGGTTTCCCACGGAGAAGGGCGTGTAGAAGTACGTGATGCAGAGCACCTAGCAGCGATCGAGGCATCAGGTACGGTTGCGGTTCGTTACGTGGATAACATCGGTAACCCAACACAACAATACCCGAACAACCCGAATGGTTCGCCAAACGCGATTACCGGTTTAACAACAGCAGACGGTCGCGTAACTATCATGATGCCTCACCCAGAGCGCGTATTCCGCACAGTTGCAAATTCTTGGGCTCCGGAAGGTTGGGGTGAAAATGGCGCTTGGATGCGTATGTTCCAAAATGCCCGTAAGAGTATCGGTTAATTAACCAAAGGTTAATCTAGCTTAAGTAAAGCGCTGGTTGAGAGACCAGCGCTTTCTTTTTTCTTATCACTCTTTTTTCTTCGTCGCTCTTTCTAGTGACTTGGCGAAACGTTGCTTTGTTCTGCCTCTTCTTTGTCATCTATTATCTAGCGTAAAAAACTTGCAGCGTTTAGATTACTTTTATGCTCTAATACCGCGCTTACCAAGGGATGGTGTTAAACAGCTCAGCTTAGATGGAGTTATCAAGTTGACCGAATCCCTGATTGATCCCTAAATCCCTTAGGAAATGAAAGAAATGTCTAAGAATCCAAAATTTGCTATCCGCGTCACTGAAAAACGTAACGGCTGGAGCGCAGAAATCACTCGCCAAGTGACATCTCGTAAGACTGTAGTATCAAAGCGTGAAACAGGCTTTGACAGCGAAGAGAAAGCACAAGCTTGGGCTGAACAAGAACTGGCTGGGTTTATCCAAAACCAAGTGGTTCGTAACGAGCGTAAAGCAGCGCAACGTCAAGAGCGTGAAGCAGAACAACTAGCGGCAAAAGTTCGTAAAGAAGAAGCCCGCAAAGCACGTGAAACCGAAGTAGACACTGACGAAGAATAAGTTTAAATCGGTGAGATGGTGACGTTACCCATCAAACAAATAGTGAAAATGCCCTGAGTTTTGTCTCAGGGCATTTTTTATTTATATCGGCTAAAAACAATCCGACGATACGGACAAGCTAAACGTGCCGTCTTCAGGGGCTGCAAATTGTTTATTGCCAGGAAGAAGGTGAGGGTTATTAGCATAAGTGCGATGTGTCGATTTGACCTTTGCAGAATGTCTTTCCGGTAAATCAAAGTGTTGTAAGCCGTCAGATAGATCGTTTGCTTCACCGTAGTCGAAATGTGTTGCGACGTCTTTGGGCTGCTTGGCGTAACGACAGTGATCCGGCTTACCATCTTCGTGCCAAGTTAAAGAGTTAGTTTTTGCATCTAGATTCAGGTTATTTGCTGTTGGCTGTGCGTAAAAATCTTCTGAAACTTGGTGCTTGCTTTGTTCTTGTAAGTAGTCTGCAATGTTCTCAGAAGCTTGCGCTAGGCTACCTACAGGGAAGAAGCAAATCAGAAGAAGCCGTGTTTTTAGATTGTTCATAATGTGTATGCAAGCAAAAGGAAATGATAATACTGATAAATAAAACGGCGTGCAATTATGGCCATTGGATACGATATAACAGGGCAGTTAATGTCTGCCCTGCATCTTTTAGGTATGGTTAGTATTGATAAGTGAGGTGCAGTTTGACTTCGCGACCAGGCGAAGGCACGCCATTAGATAGGTATGCTTCGTAGTAACGATCGGTTAAGTTTTTCACAACCGCGCCAACGCTCAAGCCTTCGACTTGTTGTATTTCCCAAACCACGTAAGCGTTTTGTAGCGTGTATTGCTCACTTGGCGATTTCACTTTTAAATTATTACCGCTTGCCTTGGTTTTGGTTTGCGCATCATACCAACGGACTTCCCAGCCCGTACGTAAACCAGGAATCCATTCGTAACCCAAACCCAGATTAATGTTTAATGGCGGTACATCAGGATGATCATCATCTGAACCTGTAGAGTCAGATAGGCTACCTTTGTTTTTGCCGCGAATGTAACTTGCTGAGAAATTACTGTAGAAATCTTCAATCCGGTATTGTGAAATTAGCTCAAAGCCATAGTTTTTAAAGCCATCTAGGTTTGTATTCCAGCTTTGTAACTCAGTAGTATTTTTGTCGAGGTTTTCGCCCGTTCGTATATCAACTGTGTCGCTAACATCGTTATAGAACATAGTTAACTCTGTTGCGAGGTTATCGCGAGAGTTCACCAGCCCTTCCGTTAAGTTGATAACGCTTGCTTGATAAGCATGGATACGAGACACGTCCAGATTCAAAGCAGTAGCCGTAGCGGTAGCTCGCGCATATTGCACTGAGTAGATGTTATCAACGGTTGGTGCTTTTAAAGCGTAGGCGTAGGAGGCGTTTAAACGCGTATTATTGCTCGCATCAAAGTCGATATCCAAACGTGGGCTAAAGCCTTTATGCGTCGTTTCACCGTAGTTATGTCCGGCAGCTGGATCATTATAATCCGGCGCTGCGTTCCCTTTTCCTTCACTCTTGATGTATTCGTAACGCAGAGAAGGTGTGATTGTTAGGCGGTCTGTTGCTTGATAGTGATCAGCAATGTAAGCGGCATAAATTGACTGCGTGCCAGATGGTTCGTAGTAAGGGGTGTACCAACCGTAGTTTTTCGCTTCATTACTGTCGTATGATGCGTTGAATACCAACGAGTCTCTATCGGTTTTTTGATATTGAAGCCCAGTGACTAGAGTGTGGTCTCCGAATTGCGCTTGGTTAAACACATCAACGTAGTCACGCTCGTAACTCAGCCATGACTCATGACCGTAACTGCCAACAGAAACGAACATTTTCTCGAATGCTACGTCAGGGCGAACCCAATGACGATCGTTTTCGGAACGTGCCATTTTGATATTGAAATCAATATACGGGTTAGTCGGCATGTAGTGGTAAGAGATGGTTGTGGTGTTGTCCGTGTATTTGTTATCGACGGTGTAAGCGTATTGGGCTTTTTCTAATGAGCCGTATTTCTTGATATTGTATTCGGTGATGTTAGGCATTTTTCCGCGGCGGTTAGCCCAAGGTTTACGACCTTCATCTTTGTAGCGAGTATGGCTAATTTCAAACTCGTGATCGTTATTTTCATAACCGACCTTTACGAGCATGTTTTCTTGCTCATAACCTGAGTAATCTAGCGTTTCACCACCTCCGACTTTAATGTCATCAGAATCTTTTACCGAGCCATTCGCTAGAAAATAAAAACCAGTATCGTTTTTACCATAGAGTGTTAGCGTGTAGGCGTTCTCATCGCCGTTGGTGTTGTATGCACTTGAGATGCGAGCACCAAAGTTTCTTTCGCCGTACAGGAGATCATCGACACTTTTGGTTTTAATGCGAATGGAGCCACCAAACTTCCCGTTGAGTGCTCGATAGTCGTGCGCGCCCTTGATAATTTCTGCTTCGCCAATTAAGAACGGATCAAAAAAGAAGGTACCGTAGCGGTATTGTTGAAAGCCAATTGGAGCGCCATCGACAAAGACGGCGATATCGCTTGGATCATCAAAACCACGAATGTTAATACGTTCGCCACCAGAACGACCGCCACCATCTATTGATGCACCGGGAACGGCATCGATCATTGAGGCAAAATTAGAGTACTGTTGCTCTTCAATCTCTGACCAATTAATGGTGGTTTGCGCAGGCTCAGCAATGGTAATAGGTTTGGCATAACGAACGCCTATGACTTCAAGCTCTTCATTTGGCGCTGTCTCGGCATATGAATAAAGAGGGAAGAGCAAAGCCAGTGAAATGAGATTTACTTTGAATGGATGACTTTTTAATCGTTTCATATTGATGATTTATAGTGTTTTTATGAAGCTGGGATTATAAGAACATTATTACGATTAATAAATGATAATGAGATTAATTATCAAATGTGTTTTTGCGACGGATTGTAAAGTTTTTTATCCATTCGTGGAAACTACGATAAGTATCGTTAGCGTACATAAAACAAAAAGCCCAGCATCATGGACGCTGAGCTTATTGGCTTTAAACAAGATAGTGCGAGCACTGTTGCTCCTTTTGAGCTAATCAGGCGCCTACTTGGTAGGAATTACTGAGTTTCTAACGGTATCTGTCCGGTGGTCAGCGGCTCGGCATCGAATTCAGTGAGGCCTTCAATATAGCTTTCGACTGCTTGCTCTAAAGCATTATCACCTTGGTTAAAATAGGCAAGGTGGAAAATTGCATCGCCTTCGTTCACCAACGGTAATGTTTGTTGACCGATAACCAAACCACGCTTCGGGGCTTTTAGTTCTATCTCATCATGACCAAGAGGAGAGCTAATATAAGCGAGCGTTTCACCCTGTTCTACTTTGTCTCCCAGATTAACGACAGTACGCAAAATGCCGTTACCTGACGCGCGAACCCAGCTGGTGGACTTCGCTATGATAGGCTCAGGCAGCTTTTTCCTGCTCGCTCGCAACATACCAATGGCTTGCATTACGCGCCGAACCCCGAGCACACCAGCGCTGATCGAAAGTGGATCAAAACGCAATGCTTCGCCAGCCTCGTAGGTGAGCACTGGAATATCACATTTTTCTGCTTCACTGCGTAAAGAGCCATCACGCAATGCTGAATCAACAATCACTGGCGTCGAAAATGCTTGAGCAATACGTAGAGTTTCTGGGTTGCTTAAGTTTGCGCGAATCTGTGGCAAGTTCGTGCGATGAATTGCCCCTGTGTGTAGATCCAAAATGTAGTCACAACGCTTGGCAATGTTGTTAAAGAACCCGTGTGCCATACGAGATGCAAGTGCGCCTTTTTCACTGCCAGGAAAGCAACGGTTGAGATCTCGTCGGTCGGGCAAGTAACGAGATTTATGGATGAAACCAAAAACGTTAACGATAGGTACTGCAATGACAGTGCCTTTCAGTTTTTGTGGATCCAGTTGGTTAATGATCTGACGAACGATTTCTACGCCATTAAGCTCATCACCATGGATAGCAGCATTCACCATTAACACTGGTCCTTCTTGTTTCCCATGGATGATTTCCACAGGAATAGATAAAGGCGAATGTGTATATAGCTTCGCTGCTTCAAATTCGATCTCTAATCGTTGTCCTGGTTGTATTTGATGTCCTAAGAGCTCAAACACTTTGCTTTTTTTACTTCTGGCCATAAACCATCTCTGTCAAATGCGTCATCAGCAATGTAACAATTGCTGCAAAATCGCACTAATCATTCTCATTAAGGACACGACAAATTACTTTAATCGTCATGCGTGAAATTTTGGTATGTGTGAAGTTTTTGTTTTCAATATGATCTTTTCTATCAGTTTAATACATAACAAGACATAGAGAAGAGTGCGCAATAATAGCCTTAAAAAATGTGACTGTATTAAAAATAATACTGTTCATGGAGGACAAAAAAACGGACTTTTAACCCTACTTTTTATCCGATAATATCCGCGCCGAATTTGAGGTTTCACACTTTCTAACTAGAGGTTTTGATGAAAAAGGCAATTGCTAAAATTGGTGCATTGACTGCGGTAGCAGTTTCACTTTCAGGTTGCGTAGGTAGTAATGCCGTGACAGGTTATGTCATGGGGTTTAACTTGAAAGCTGTTGACAACCGTTACGCTCGAGGTGGCCTAAATATGCTTTTAGCGCCTGTTTATGGTGTCGCGATCGCAGCGGATTATATCGTGTTTAACTCTCTAGAATTTTGGACGGGTAAGAACCCGTTAAATGGTAAGCCACATATCTTCGATACAAAGGTAGATACTTACATTGATGTCAATCACCAGTTAGATAAGTCGTTAACGACGGCACCAATCGCACCATTAGCGGATAACCGTGTCATTGAGCAGGGGCGAATGCAGCAAATCGATGAGAACACTGTTCAAATGGATATTACTTACAGTAACGGTGAAAAGGCGACACTCATGGGTGTACGCGATGGTGAGTTTGTTACTTACTACATTGATGGTGAAGTTGCTGCACAAACCTCAATGGATGAGTTAGCCGCTTACGCGCAAAACCGTGTGTAGTTGGGTTCAACTAAACCAAAAAAAGGGTGCCGTATGGCACCCTTTGTCGTTTTTCGTGATTGAATTATGCTTTCTCTGGAATCGCTTCTAAAAGCGCGACCATCTGTTCCCAGTACAACTGAACAGTATCAATCTTCACTTTCTCATCTGGAGAGTGAGGGAATTTTATTGTTGGACCGAAAGAAACCATATCCATGTGTGGGTATGGTTCTTTAAATAGGCCACACTCAAGACCAGCATGGATGACCATGATGTTCGGCTTATGACCGTAAATGCCTTCATACATATCACGGAAAATTGCCATGATCTCGGAATCTGCATCTGGCTTCCAGCCAGGGTAAGCGCCTGAGAACTGAATTTGTGCGCCTGCTAGCTCAGTAATCGAGCGCAGCATGCTTTCCACTTGGCTACGGCCAGAGTCAATGAGAGAACGAATCAAGCAAAGCACGGTGACTTTATTTTCTTCTGTGCTGATCACACCAACGTTTAGAGAAGTTTCAACAACGCCTTCCACCTCATCACTCATACGGATTACGCCGTTTGGACAAGCGTTAAGTGCCGCAATGAATCGTTGCTGATCGGCGATTGAAAATACTTGCGCGTCAGTCGTGATCACTTCATTAAAGGTTACGATACCTGTTTCGATTTTACCCAATTCAGTTTTAAGCAGCTCAGTGTAGTGGTTGAACAGCTCAGCAAGCTTGTCTTGGTTTTCGACAGGAAGCGCGACAGTAACAAACGCTTCGCGAGGGATTGCATTACGTAAGCTACCACCACGGAATTCGACTAAACGTAAATCAAGCTCTTGAGCATGACCGGCAAGGAAACGACCAAGTAATTTGTTGGCATTACCGCGACCTGTGTGAATGTCACAACCTGAGTGACCACCTTTTAGGCCTTTCAGCGTCAGTTGGCGTGTTACAAAACCTGCAGGCGTTGATTCTCGAGAAATATCGAAAGTCATGGTGCCATCAACGCCACCTGCACAACCCATGTAGACTTCGCCTTCTTGTTCAGAGTCTGTATTTAGAAGAATCTCACCCTCTAACCAACCAGCTTCAAGGCCAAATGCGCCAGTCATGCCTGCTTCTTCATCAATCGTCAGCAGAACTTCGAGTGGACCGTGCTTAATATCTTTAGATGCCAATACAGCAAGGCAAGAAGCCATACCAATACCGTTATCTGCACCAAGCGTCGTGCCTTTCGCAGTTACCCATTCGCCATTGATGTAAGGTTGGATTGGATCTTTGGTGAAGTCGTGTTCAGTGTCTTCGTTTTTCTGCGGCACCATGTCGATGTGTGCTTGAAGTACAACAGCCTTCTTATTTTCCATTCCTGGTGTCGCGGGCTTTTTGATGAACACGTTACCGGTTGGATCACGGCGAACGTCAAAGCCTTGCTCTGTTGCCCAGTTGATAATGTACTGTGCTAATGCTTCTTCATGTTTCGATGGATGAGGGATAGAACAAATCTTATCGAAAAACTGCCAAAGTGGAGCAGGTGATAAGGTACTGATCTCAGAATGGAACTCAGACACGGATGACTCCTTTTGATGTGCTTTGCCAAATATATACCGTAAAAATATTATCAAGGTAGCATTAAATGCTATACGATTTGGCCTTCAAATTGCCGTTAGCATACCACCAGATAAAGAGTACGAGTAGTCGCGATCACAAGGATTTCTCTCAGAACTGTCACAGTTTGTGAATACAATAACAAGCACTATGTGTTCTCTATCATATATTCTGAAAGTGGCTTTATTTTTTAATTCATAAAATTGTAATTTAATTACACATAAACTTTGATAAAGGTCAATTTGTGCATTTTTTGTGATTCCAATCACTAAAATGCTTGTAATTAAATTTCTTGGTGGTATATTTGTAACCAGCTTCTGAGAGAAGAATGAAATGCTCAAAGGATGAGTCCGTTTTATCGCCTCCAAGGAACCGAGAAATCAACGAATGTTTAATTGATTTAAAAGGTGATAGTTATGAAAGGTTTACCAAGTACAATGTTCTGGAATAGCAAGTCTGTTTACACCGGTAACTTTGTATACCCAACAAGCTTTGGCTACTAAGTGAAGTCAACGCATGTGACTCGAACAGTTTGTTCACCCCTATAAATTGGAATTTTTTTTCAGTGATAGTGCTGACATGATTCACCGCCACCCAAATTGGGTGGCGTTTTTTTATCTCTATTTTCTCTTCCTGACTCACTTATTGCCATCAAAGCCTTCTTCTATTCCCCATTCTTCGGTTTTATCGACTTTTCCATCAAATCTGTTAGATACCATGTTTAAAATGGGCCTTTTTCATCTGAAAGTTTAGTACATTGCTCAGTTTTTATTCTCTTTTAGAGAACTGTGTTATCTGGGTTACCTATTGTTTTATAAGAATATATTTCTTTGCTTGCTATGATAGATTAGAGAATGTGTTTCATATCCAAAGAAAAAAAACGCATTAGAGTGAAGATTCTATCTAGAATTTGCTATTTGATAACTTTATAATTCCCGCCAATCGATTACGCAACCGTTTACTTTTTACCTTTACAGGATTCGATCATGCTCGAGAGGCTTTTTAAACTCAGTGAAAATGGCACAAATGTGCGTACTGAGATCATTGCAGGTGTTACGACCTTCCTAACTATGGCTTACATTATTTTTGTAAACCCAGCGATCCTGTCGGATACCGGTATGGACCGTGGCGCCATTTTTGTCGCGACTTGTCTTGCTGCCGCAATCGGCTGTTTTATTATGGGATTCGTTGCCAATTACCCAATCGCACAGGCACCAGGAATGGGCCTGAACGCATTTTTTACTTACTCTGTTGTATTGGGAATGGGTTATACGTGGCAAGTTGCGTTAGCGGCTGTATTTGTTTCTGGCCTTCTGTTCATTCTTTTAAGCGTATTTAAGATCCGTGAGTGGATTATTAACTCGATCCCGCATTCTCTACGAACAGGTATTTCAGCTGGTATTGGTCTTTTCTTAGCGTTTATCGCATTAAAAAATGCAGGTATCGTCGTTGATAACCCAGCGACATTAGTTTCTATGGGAGAGATCACATCATTGCCATCTGTATTGGCCGCGATTGGCTTCTTTCTTACGATTGCATTGGTTCACCGTGGTGTGAAAGGTGCGGTGATGATCGCCATTCTTGGAGTTACAGCGCTTGGTCTTCTATTTGGTGATGTGCAGTGGGGCGGTATTATGTCAACGCCACCAAGCATGGCGCCAACTTTCATGCAACTGGATTTCTCTGGTTTGTTTGAAGTAGGAATGATTTCCGTCGTATTTGCTTTCCTATTTGTCGATTTATTTGACACCGCAGGTACGCTCGTTGGCGTTTCTCAAAAAGCAGGTCTAACTGATGAGAATGGCAACATCCCTCGTTTAAACAAAGCGTTACTTGCAGACTCAACAGCAACGTCAGTAGGTGCATTACTTGGTACCTCTAACACGACATCTTATATTGAAAGCGTTTCTGGTGTGGCTGCGGGTGGGCGTACTGGTCTAACAGCCGTGGTTGTTGGTGTACTCTTCCTACTTGCTCTATTGTTCTCACCACTTGCGGGTATGATCCCTGCTTATGCAACGTCAGGTGCGCTATTCTATGTGGCGATCTTGATGCTGTCTGGGCTAGTAAGCATTGATTGGCGTGACTTAACTGAAGCGTCGCCAGTTGTTGTGACTTGTTTGGTGATGCCGCTAACATTCTCGATTGCAGAAGGTATCACGTTAGGCTTTATCGCATACGCGGCGATCAAATTATTTAGCGGCAAGGGCCGTGAAGTGTCGATGAGTGTATGGGTGATGTCAGCCATCTTCATCGTTAAATACCTCGTCGGTTAATTTCTCGAGCAAAAAGCCAGTGTGGATTTATTCACGCTGGCTTTTTCTTTTTTACGTTGTTCACAGAAGACGGTTTTTCTGCGGAATAGGCAGAGAATTTTGATATCACCGTTGGTATTAGCGGTGTGTTTCGGTAGAATAATCGTTTGCGCAGCTTGAAATCCTCGTCTCCAAACATTTTGGAGAAGTTAGTGAGCATTCCGCTTTTGAGTGACTTCGCTAGATTTTGAGGATGCATATTTTCAAATTATTAGGTTATTACAATGAGTAAAAAATTCATTATCACTTGGGATGCAATGCAGACTTACTGCCGTGAACTGGCTGAGAAACAAATGCCAGCTGAGCAATGGAAAGGAATTTGGGCGGTAAGCCGCGGCGGTTTGGTTCCTGGCGCTATTTTGGCTCGTGAACTGGGTATTCGTTACGTTGATACAATCTGTATTTCAAGCTACGACCATGATCATCAGCGCGATATGACGGTACTAAAAGCACCTGAAGGTGATGGCGAAGGTTACCTAATCGTTGAAGACCTAGTAGACAGTGGTGATACAGCGCGCAAACTACGTGAGATGTATCCAAAAGCGAAAATGATCGCTGTGTGTGCGAAACCATCAGGCAAAGAGCTGCTGGATGATTACGTTGTAGATATTGCTCAAGACACTTGGATCGAGCAGCCTTGGGATATGTCAATCCAGTATGCTGAGCCAGTAAACCGCAAGCAAAAATAAGCGCGGTTAAAGAATATTGAGAAATGCCCCTTTATAGGGGCATTTTTTTTATTATGATATTAAATCATGCTAATAGCCTAGGGTTCTTCCTATGTCTGAAGACGTCAGTAAAAATCTTTCCGAAACTTTGTTCGTGAAACATAAGCAAGCAAAAGAAACCTCCGCGCTTACCCAGTACATGCCGACCAGTAAAAAAATACTTGATGAACGAGAAGCGCAAGGTGATCGTGCTTGGTATCGTCATTTGCGTCGCTTGCAATGGGCTTGGCAAGGATTGTCTCCGATCGAAATGGAAGGCGTACTGTCCAAAATTGCTTCATCTTCTCACTCGCGAACCAATGATGATTGGTTGGACACTGTAATGGGTTATCATAGTGGTAACTGGACATTTGAGTGGATCAAGCTTGGTATGGCTCATCAGAAGCGAGCAAATGAAATGCAAGGAGAAGAGGCAGCGGATGAACTCTTCACTGCTTCTTTGTGTTTTAGTATTGCAGGCTACCCACATTTAAAAAATGACAACTTGGCATCGCAGGCTCAAGTACTGGCAAACAAAGCGTATTCTGACGGCGCAGAAAAAACTAAGTACACCATCAAGCAAATTGAAGTGCCTTACCAAAATCGCAAAATCATCGCGAACCTCCATTTACCAAGAACGGATAAACAGTTGCCTGTGGTCATGGTGAGCGCTGGTTTGGATACTCTACAAACCGACATGTGGCGTTTGTTCCGTAATCGTCTTGCACCGCGAGATATTGCGATGTTAACCGTAGACATGCCTTCAGTAGGGCATAGCTCTCATTGGCCCTTGACCGAGAATTCAAGTTGCCTACATCAAGCGGTATTGAATGAGCTTTACTCGCTACCTTGGGTTGATCATCACAAAGTGGGGTTAGTTGGGTTTCGTTTTGGTGGTAATGCCATGATCAGACTCTCTTTTGTCGAGCAGGAAAAGATCAAAGCTTGTGTCGCTCTAGGCGCACCCGTACATGATATTTTTACTTCCCCTCAGAAGTTACAAAAAATGCCGAAGATGTATTTAGATCTTTTGGCTTCCCGTTTGGGGAAAAATGCGGTTGATATTAATAGCATGGCTGGTCAGATGATGGCGTGGTCATTGAAGGTTCAGGGCTTCCTGAGCAGTCGAAAAACCAAAGTGCCTATTTTGGCTTTGAGTCTTGAAGGCGATCCAGTGTCGCCACACAGTGATAATCAACTTGTTGCTCTATTTAGCCAGTATGGTAGAGCAAAAAAAATCAGTTCCAATACAATTACAAAAGGATATGAGCAATCCCTCGATTTAGCCATAAAGTGGCTAGAAGATGAATTATTAGGGTGACAATTCTCCTAAATTAGTTAAGAGTGATATATCTGAGCAAAAAATAAGCTCATGATAATTAAAAATAATAATCATTCTTGGGTGTTTACTTTTAACTATGAAAACGGAGATTCATATGTCAGAGACGATTCAGGGCCCGACTCACTTTCGCTTGATGTCAAAGTTGAAGGCGATAGGGCCTTACCTGCGCGAACCACAATCGCAAGAAGGGCGCTATTATTTTGATTGTTTATCTGTATGTGTAGACGACAAAAAATCGCCTGAGAAGCGTGAATTTTGGGGCTGGTGGATGGATTTGGAATCCATCGAGGGAGGCTTTACTGCTAAATATCATATTGGCAAGTACAACAAAGAAGGGCAATGGGTATCTGAAGCCCTTCCCAAAAAAGTGGTAGAGGAAGTGTATCTCACGCAGAGCACATTCCATCAAAAGCTGGTTGATACTTTAGAAGAACACTTCAAATTAGAAGTCGAATATCACACGGAGTCTTTCGATTTCGCTTAATTTGGTTGTTTTCATTTAATACCAAACAAAAAGGTGCGAAAACGCACCTTTTCTCTTGTTAATTCCCTATTTGATTGTTAAAACATCCTCTCTTTATTTGTTTTTCACTTCAGAAGACATCATGACAACGAATCAACAAAATGCAGTTGTTTCACAACCACAAACTGTCGTTGTGAAACTGGGTACAAGTGTGCTGACAGGCGGCACTCTGGCACTCGACCGTGCACACATGGTTGAGTTAGCACGCCAGTGTGCTGAGCTTAAAAAACAAGGCCATTCAATCGTAATGGTTTCGTCTGGTGCGATTGCAGCAGGCCGTGAGCATCTTGGTTACCCCGCATTGCCCAACGAGATGGCGAGTAAGCAGTTACTTGCCGCGGTGGGGCAGAGTCGCTTGATTCAAACATGGGAGTCTTTGTTTGGTATTTATGGTATCAAGATCGGCCAAATGCTACTAACCCGTGCCGATTTAGAAGATCGTGAGCGATTCCTTAACGCGCGTGACACTATTAATGCGCTCGTTGCGAACGATATTGTTCCTATCGTAAACGAAAATGATGCCGTTGCGACTAGCGAGATTAAAGTTGGCGATAACGACAACCTTTCCGCTTTGGTAGGCATTTTATGTGGTGCAGATAAGCTCTTGCTTTTAACGGACCAAAAAGGTCTGTTTACTGCTGACCCTCGTAAAGATCCGAACGCAGAGCTTATCAAGGAAGTAAAAACCATCGACGATACGCTGCGTAAAATCGCAGGTGGAAGCGGTACAACATTGGGTACTGGTGGTATGGCAACGAAGCTGCAAGCCGCAGACATCGCTCGCCGCGCAGGTATCGAGGTTATTATTGCTGCTGGTAGTGCGCCGAATGTTATCTTTGACTCTTTAAGTGCTGAACCTCAGGGTACGCGCTTCCTACCTTGCGCTGAAGCCTTAGAGAACCGTAAACGCTGGATTCTAGCGGGACCTGCGGCATCGGGCGACATCGTTATTGATGATGGTGCAGTCAATGCTGTGGTCGGCAAGGGCAGTAGCCTACTTGCTAAAGGGGTCATCAAAGTTAGTGGTGACTTCGCACGAGGCGAAGTGGCGCGTGTAACAAACGCTCACGGTAAGTTGGTGGCTCGTGGCATCAGCGCCTACTCAAGTGATGACCTAACTAAAATTACGGGTAAGCACAGTAAAGATATCATCTCTATTTTGGGTCATGATTATGGCTCTGAGGTGATTCACCGCGATGATTTGGTCGTCATTCAGGAATAGAATTAGAGGGAAGCAAAGTGGATTTAACGAATATGGGTAAAGCTGCTAAAGATGCAGCTTTCGAATTAGCGACAGCGTCAACTGCGCAAAAGAACCAAGCATTAGCCATCATTGCTGATGAGCTAGAAGCAAACTCTGCTGCTATTTTGGCGGCAAACGCTAAAGACATCGAACTTGGCCGTGAAGCGGGTTTAACCGATGCGCTGCTCGATCGCCTTTTGCTTAATGAAGAACGACTGACTGCAATTGCGAATGATGTTCGCAACGTCATTAGCTTGAACGATCCTGTAGGCAGCGAAATAGACAGTAAGGTACTGGAAAATGGGATGTCACTGTCTCGTCGTCGTGTGCCGCTTGGTGTCGTGGGCGTAATTTATGAAGCGCGTCCAAACGTAACCATTGATATTGCAGCGTTGTGCTTGAAAACCGGCAACGCAAGCATTTTACGTGGTGGCAAAGAGACCTTTTTCTCGAATATGGAATTAGTGAAGGTTATTCAGTCTGCGCTCGCAAAGGCGAACCTTCCAGCCGCTTCTGTGCAGTACATTGAAAAACCAGATCGTGAGCTTGTTTCTCAATTGCTTAAGTTGGACGATTACGTCGACATGATCATTCCACGCGGTGGTGCTGGCCTACACAAAATGTGTAAAGAAAACAGCACGATTCCGGTGATTATTGGTGGCTTTGGTATCAGCCATATCTTTGTCGACGAATCCGCTGATCTAAAGAAATCCCTGAATGTGGTTGAGAACTCTAAAGTTCAACGTCCATCTGCGTGTAACTCATTAGATACGCTGCTCGTGCATGAAAAAATTGCAGCGCAATTCCTACCAATGATCGTAGAGCGCATGAACGATAAAGTGACCTTCGTGACAGAGCCTAAGGCAAAAGCACTGATGGCTCAAGCAACACAAATTCGCGATGCTGTTGAAGGTGACTTTGATACGGAATGGTTGAGCTACACTCTTGGTGTAAAAGTTGTGTCTGATGTGAAAGATGCCATTGATCATATGCGTGTCCATAACGCGAGCCACTCAGATGCGATCATGACCAATAGCTTGGAAAACTCAGAACTGTTCATCAATTCTGTCGGTTCGGCGGCGGTTTACGTGAATGCTTCAACGCGCTTTACAGACGGTGCGCAATTTGGCCTTGGCGCAGAAGTCGCAGTATCTACGCAAAAGCTACATGCACGCGGTCCGATGGGCTTAGAAGAGCTAACTAGCTACAAGTGGGTTGGTAAAGCGAACTACTTAGCACGCAGTTAACACATTCGACGAGATCTTGAGTGAAAAAGGGGCCTTTGCGCCCCTTTTTGTTTTGTCTAACATACCAATTCCGCTACACTACATGAGCTTTTATTTCGGTTTGAAAGCGTTATACCCAAATAGCTTTAATAGAGTCCGTATAACCATGAACGCGTGGTTTCCGTGATTGCTCATGAGGTTATTTTGGTATAGATATGGAGGTGATATGCATTGTCCTTTTTGTTCCGAGAACGATACCAAAGTTATTGATTCCCGCTTAGTGGCTGATGGCCATCAAGTTCGACGTCGCCGTCAGTGCTTGGCGTGTAGCGAGCGTTTCACTACGTTTGAAAGCGCAGAGTTAGTGATGCCTAAAGTGATCAAATCGAATGGCAACCGTGAACCATTTGATGAAGATAAAATGGTTGGCGGTATTCAACGCGCTTTAGAGAAACGCCCAGTGAGTGCCGATTCTATAGAGTTAGCGATCAGTATGATCAAATCACAACTGCGTGCGACGGGTGAGCGAGAGGTTCCGAGTGAAATGATTGGTAATTTAGTCATGGACCAGCTCAAAGAGCTCGATAAGGTGGCTTACATTCGTTTCGCTTCCGTTTACCGCAGCTTTGAAGATATTCGCGAGTTTGGCGAAGAGATTGCCCGCCTAGAAGACTGAGTAGCTCATGACTCAACACACTCCTGAAAGAGCGTTTTCTGATTTAGATTTCGCCATGATGTCACGAGCTATTAAGTTAGCGAAACGTGGCATTTATACCACCGCCCCTAATCCAAATGTAGGGTGTGTCATCGTTCGTGATGAAGAAATTGTCGGTGAAGGCTATCACCATCGTGCTGGTGAGCCGCATGCCGAAGTGCACGCGATGCGCATGGCGGGTGAAAAAGCAGTTGGTGCAACCGCTTATGTGACGCTAGAACCTTGCTCTCATTACGGTCGTACACCGCCATGTGCCGAAGGGCTGATTAAAGCCAAAGTGGCACGTGTGGTTTGCGCCATGGTAGACCCAAACCCGAAAGTTGCAGGTCGCGGCATCCAGATGTTACGTGATGCCGGAATTGAAGTACAAATCGGCTTGTTAGAGCAAGATGCCCTTGCCCTTAACCCTGGTTTTATAAAGTACATGCGCACAGGCATGCCGTTTGTTCAATTAAAAATGGCAGCCAGTTTGGATGGGCAAAGCGCACTCAATAATGGTCAGAGCCAATGGATCACCTCCCCTGCGGCCCGCCAAGATGTGCAGCGTTATCGAGCGATGAGTGGTGGTATTCTCTCTACCAGCAAAACGGTGATTGATGATAATGCGTCACTCAATGTGCGTTGGGATGACTTACCTACCAGTGTTCAAGCGCAGTATTTACGAGAAGAACTTCGTCAACCAGTACGTGTAATCTTAGACCGTCAGAACCATTTAACGGGTGCGCTCAAGCTGTTCCACATCGATGGAGAGCGAGTTATTATTCGCTCTGATGGAGACTGTATCCCTCTATTGGACAGCGCTGACCAAATTGACTTATCAACGACATTAAAACGTATCTCGGATGAGCACCACATCAATCACTTATGGGTTGAAGCTGGAGCTACGCTAGCGAGTGCGATGATAAAGGCTAATCTTGTAGATGAGCTCATTGTTTACCTTGCGCCAAAACTCATGGGCAGCGATGGTCGGGGGCTTATCGGTGCTTTAGGGTTAAGCGCTATGGCTGACGTCATAGATTTAAACATTACAGACGTTCGTATGGTTGGGGTAGACATTCGCATCACCGCCACCATAAAACGTAATGAAATTAGATAAGAAATAGTATGTTTACAGGAATAGTAGAAGCAGTTGGCAAGTTAGCTGCGATTACGCCGAAGGGCGAAGACATCACCGTCACGGTTGAAACGGGTACGCTTGATATGTCAGACGTTAAGTTAGGCGATAGCATTGCGACCAATGGAGTTTGCTTAACGGTAGTTGACTTCGGAAGCCACTATTACAGTGCTGATCTGTCATTAGAAACCTTGAAGAAAACTGGGTTTGCTGATTACCAAGTAGGCGATAAGGTGAATCTAGAAAAAGCCATGTTGCCAACAACGCGATTGGGTGGACATATCGTTTCTGGCCATGTCGATGGGGTTGGTGAAATTGTCGAACGCAATTCAGTTGGCCGTGCGATAGAGTTTTGGGTTGCAATGCCTGCGGAAATTAGCAAGTACGTTGCAGAGAAAGGCTCGATTACTGTTGATGGTATTAGCCTAACCGTCAACGACTTACGTAAAAATGCTTTTAAGCTGACGATCGTTCCTCATACGAGTGAAGAAACTACGATTGACCAGTTTCAAGTGGGGCGCAAAGTCAACTTAGAAGTTGATGTACTTGCGCGTTATATGGAGCGTTTACTGCAAGGACAACAAGAAGATAAGGCCGAGTCTCGTATCACGATGGACTTTTTACAGCAAAACGGTTTTGCATAAGTCTTGGGAGTGGCTGCGTGAGGCATGCGATAAAGAGCAGACTCACAGAACACCGCGAGATTCATTGACTTGCTTAATGCAAAGCTCAAACTATTGACCTAACTAGCATTCACTGCAACGTAATTTTTCATTGCTGTCGCAATAACAAATTTAGAATAACGGGATAACAGACTATGCCAATCAGTACGCCACAAGAAATTATTGATGATATTCGCGCAGGCAAAATGGTCATCCTAATGGATGATGAAGACCGCGAGAATGAAGGTGACTTGATCATGGCTGCCGAGCATATTACGCCGGAAGCCATCAACTTTATGGCAACCTATGGCCGTGGCCTGATTTGTTTAACCATGACCAAAGATCGTTGCGAAAGTCTAGGTCTGCCACCAATGGTGCAAGACAATAATGCGCAATACACCACCAACTTTACTGTTTCGATTGAGGCAGCAGAAGGGGTAACGACTGGTATTTCAGCCGCAGATCGCGCACGTACCGTTCAAGCAGCAGTCGCGCCAAACGCTAAAGCTGCGGATTTGGTGCAGCCTGGTCACATCTTCCCTCTCGCAGCTCAAGACGGCGGTGTACTGACTCGCGCAGGTCACACTGAAGCTGGCTGTGATTTGGCTCGTCTTGCTGGTTTAGAGCCAGCATCGGTGATTGTTGAGATCTTAAATGACGACGGCACGATGGCTCGTCGCCCAGATCTAGAGATCTTTGCAGAGAAGCACGGTATTAAATTGGGCACTATTGCCGACCTAATTGAGTACCGCAATAACACTGAGACAACGATTGAACGTGTGGCAGAGTGCAAGTTACCGACAGAGTTTGGTGAGTTCACGTTAGTCACTTACAAAGACACCATTGATAACCAAGTGCACTACGCAATGTGCAAGGGCGATTTGAAAGAAAAAGCGCCACTGGTTCGCGTACATCTTCAAGACGTTTTTACCGACTTACTACGTAGCGATCGTAATGCAGAGCGCAGCTGGACACTAGATAAGGCAATGAAACGCATTGGTGAAGAGGGCGGTGTGTTGGTTGTTCTTGGCCATGAAGAATCGACTGATCTACTTATTCATCGCGTGAAGATGTTCGAAGCGCAAGACAAAGGTGAAGCACCAACGCTTGCTAAAAAACAAGGCACGTCTCGCCGTGTTGGCGTTGGTTCACAGATTCTTGCGGATCTCGGTGTACATGATATGCGTCTTCTGTCATCGACCAACAAAAAGTACCACGCGTTAGGTGGTTTTGGTCTGAACGTTGTTGAGTACGTCTGCGAGTAACAACCGAACAATAAGTTCCTAGTCTTTGACGTGCTTAACTCGTCAATGGCTAGGAACCGGTGATTTGCCTCCAATTTCCATTAGATATTGCTCACAAATTTGTGCTAGAATCCGGCGATTCTCACTTGATGAACATATTTCACTTATAAATAGAGTTAAAGGAAAGCTTATGAAAGTGATCGAGGGTGGCTTCCCAGCGCCAAATGCAAAAATTGCTATCGTTATTTCTCGTTTCAACAGTTTTATTAACGAAAGCCTACTTTCTGGTGCGATCGATACACTAAAGCGTCACGGACAAGTAAGCGAAGACAACATCACGGTTGTGCGTTGTCCAGGTGCCGTAGAACTACCTCTAGTAGCTCAGCGTGTTGCTAAAACTGGCAAATTCGACGCTATTGTTTCTCTAGGGTCTGTTATTCGCGGTGGAACGCCTCACTTTGACTATGTTTGTAGTGAAATGAACAAAGGTCTAGCACAAGTGTCTATGGAATTCAGCATTCCAGTAGCATTTGGTGTTTTGACTGTTGATACGATCGATCAAGCGATTGAACGCGCAGGAACCAAGGCTGGTAATAAAGGTGCAGAGGCTGCACTAAGCGCACTTGAAATGATTAATGTACTATCTGAAATTGATTCCTAATGGGGGCCAGTGTGAAACCAGCCGCACGTCGTAACGCACGTCAATTCGCTCTACAGGCGATCTACTCATGGCAAATTACTAAAGAGAATGTTGCCAAGATTGAAGAACAGTTTTTGTCTGGCGACAAATACGATGAAGAAGAACTTCATGCATCTGAGCCAGCGCTTGCTGCTCCAGAGACAGACGTAGCTTACTTCCGTGAACTATTAAGCGGTGTTGTACTTAGCCACGCTGAGCTAGATAGCAAAATTCGTCCATACATCTCTCGTCCTATGCAGGATTTAGATATGATGGAACTTGCTCTTCTTCGCCTTGCTATGTACGAGATGACTCGTCGCGAAGATGTTCCTTACAAAGTTGTTATCAATGAAGCGATTGAACTTGCAAAAGTTTTCGCAGCAGAAGATAGCCACAAGTTTGTGAATGGTGTACTTGATAAAGCAGCACCTCACATTCGTAAGAAATAACGATTTCTTCAATGAAAAGGTCAGCACATGCTGACCTTTTTTGTATCAAAAGCTTTTACATCAAAAAGTAAGTGAATTATGTCTGGTGAATTTAATCTGATAGACAAGTACTTCGTCGGTCGTCAGAGCCAACGTAAAGATGTCCATCTAGCCGCTGGTGATGATTGTGCTTTGGTCAAAGCGCCAGCTAATGTTCAGATTGCGATTAGCACGGATACATTGGTAGCTGGAACGCATTTCTTAGCCGACGCGAACCCAGCATGGGTCGCACACAAAGCATTGGCTTCTAACATCAGTGATTTGGCAGCGATGGGCGCAACGCCTGCGTGGGTGAGCTTTGCATTAACGATGCCTGAGCCAGATGAAAAATGGCTTGCTCCTTTCTGTGATGCATTTTTCGAACTGGCTGATTACTATGGTATTCAGTTAATAGGCGGTGATACCACCAAAGGGCCACTGTGTCTGACACTCACGGTGCAAGGTTTTGTACCTGAAGACAAAGCGCTCACGCGATCCGGAGCCAAGCCTGGGGATTGGGTATATGTAACGGGAAACCTTGGCGATGCAAAAGCTGGCTTGGATGTGATTCTAGATGACTCTCTGCGCAGCAGAGCCGGCGCGGAAGCACTAGAGCGAGCTCATTACCTTAGTTCTCCGCGTGTGCTTGCTGGACAAGCTCTTGTTGGCTTAGCCTCGTCGGCGATAGATATTTCAGATGGTTTAATCTCTGATATTAAGCACATTTTACAGCGATCTCAGGTTGGGGTTAGTATTGATGTCTCTCAGCTACCGATCTCTTCAGAATTAGTTCAGTTTTTAGATGATAAGATCAGCGCGCAGCAGTATGCTTTAGCAAGTGGCGAAGAATACGAGTTGTGTTTTACCGTGCCGGAGCAAAATCGAGGCTCGTTACAAAGCGCTTTATCTCATACTGGCTGTAAGGTCACATGTATTGGTCAAATCCGACCAAATGGAACCTTCGAGCTGCATGATAACAATCAACTACTTGATTGGGACTTAAGTGGCTTCGACCACTTTAAATGATCTAAGCTAAGCTCTAGCCAAGAGCCTGTTACTATTGAGCAACTCACAGGCATGACGATTGAAACCAAACTAGCAGTATAGGTTTAAGGATATGACCAACCCTCTTTCTCTGATTTCATTAAAGAACCCGTGGCATCTATTGGCGACGGGTTTTGGCAGTGGATTATCCCCGTTTATCCCTGGAACAATGGGCACACTGGCGGCCGTGCCTTTCTTTTTGTTGTTGGCACAATTACCATTTACGGCGTATGTCATTGTTGTTCTGATTTCGTGTGTGATCGGCATTCAAATATGCCAAGTGACCTCTGCAGACATGAAAGTTCATGATCATGGTTCAATCGTATGGGATGAGTTTGCAGGCTTTTGGATTACGATGAGCATTGTACCTGCACTGAATATTCCACTCACTGAATGGAAGTGGTTGATCACTGGCTTCATCTTATTTCGTTTTTTCGATATGGTAAAACCTTGGCCAATTGGGTGGCTAGATAAGCGAGTTCACGGTGGGCTGGGTATTATGGTTGATGATATCGTGGCGGGAGTTATGGCCGGTGTTGCCCTGTTTCTAGTCGCAAAATATGCGGGCTGGATGAACTAAACACTGAACGTAAAAAAAGGGATGCTATGAACATCCCTTTTTACATTCTATTTTGCTAAATAATCCAAGATGGATTTTTCAATTCCTTTTGCATCGAGACCAAGCTCTTCATGCAGTTCATCTTGTGTTCCCTGATGAATAAACTCATCTGGTAAACCTAGGTTCAACACAGGTTTAATGATTTTATCTTTCATCATGAACTCAACGACACCAGCGCCAGCACCACCCGCAATAACATTTTCTTCTAACGTCACGAGCACGTCATGATCTGCGGCTAGTTGACGAATCAATGCCTCATCGAGCGGCTTCACAAAGCGCATATCAGCAACAGTGGCGTTAAGGTATTCTGCCGCTTCTAGCGCGTTGCCCAAGAAAGTACCAAAGTTCAGAATAGCAACTTTTTCACCTTGGCGAACCATGCGCCCTTTACCGATTTCTAACGCCGTAAACTCAGTTTCGATTTCTACGCCCATGCCGCTACCACGAGGGTATCGAACCGCACTCGGGCCAGAATGCTTATGGCCAGTGTAAAGCATTTGTCGGCACTCGTTTTCGTCGCTTGGCGCCATGATCACCATGTTCGGAATACAGCGCATAAAGCTCAAATCGAACGCACCTTGGTGAGTTTGACCATCTGCGCCAACGAGACCTGCGCGGTCGATCGCAAACATCACTGGTAAGTCCATGATCGCGATGTCGTGGATCAATTGGTCATAACCACGTTGCAAGAAAGTCGAATAGATAGCAACGATTGGATGATCGCCCGCAATTGCCATGCCTGTTGCCAGTGTCACTGCGTGCTGCTCAGCAATCGCCACATCAAAGTATTGGTCTGGGTACTCTTTTGAGAAACGCACCATACCTGATCCTTCGCGCATTGCTGGCGTAATTGCCATTAGCTTAGGATCTTGGGCCGCCATGTCACATAAAAAGTCACCGAAGATCTTTGAGTAAGTTGGCTTACCGCCACTGCTCTTCGGTAAGCTATTGTTTGCCGGTGCGAACTTCGGCACTGCATGGTAGCCGATAGGATCTTTCTCGGCAGGCTCATAACCTTTGCCTTTCTTGGTCATGATGTGTAGGAATTGAGGACCTTTGAGCTCACGCATATTTTTCAGCGTTTTGACGAGTTCATTGACGTCGTGCCCATCAACCGGGCCAATGTAATTAAAGCCGAACTCTTCGAACAGAGTACCAGGCACCACCATGCCTTTTAGGTGTTCTTCCGTACGGCGAACCAACTCTTTAATAGGTGGAACACCAGACAACACTTTTTTACCGCCTTCACGGATAGAAGTGTACAAGCTACCAGAAAGTACTTTTGCAAGGTGGTTATTCAGGGCGCCGACGTTTTCTGAAATAGACATTTCGTTGTCGTTCAAAATCACCAACATATCAGGATGAACGTCGCCAGCGTGGTTCATGGCTTCGAATGCCATGCCTGCTGTAATTGCGCCATCGCCAATCACACTGACAATTTTACGGCCTTTGCCTTCTTTTTGTGCGCTGATGGCCAAGCCAAGACCTGCACTGATAGATGTCGAAGAGTGACCGACAGACAACGTGTCATATTCACTTTCTTCACGCCAAGGGAAAGGGTGTAGACCATCCTTTTGGCGAATTGTTGGCATTTTATCGCGACGTCCGGTGAGGATTTTGTGCGGGTAAGCCTGATGACCAACATCCCAAATCAATTTGTCGATAGGGGTGTTGTAAACATAATGCAGAGCGACAGTTAGCTCTACGGTGCCTAAGCCAGACGCTAAGTGTCCGCTAGATTGGCTCACTGAATTTAGCAGATACGTTCGCAGTTCATCACACAGATTTGGTAATGTTTCTTTCGGAAGAAGACGTAATTCTTCCGGTGTATTTGCTAACGCCAGTGTTGGGTACTTTGAAATATCAAGAGTCATATAAATGCGCGCTTATAGTGTTAATTTTTGCGCTCGATGACATATCGGGCGAACTCTTCGAGTAACTGAGTATTGTATGGGATAGCTTCCAATGCTTGAAGTGCTTCCTGTAACAGAGTGTGAGCTTTCTCTATGGCTCCCTCTAAACCCAGCAGGGAAGGATAAGTGCTCTTATTCAGACCTTGGTCGGAACCTTGAGGCTTACCCAGTGTTTCTGTGTCACTGATGATATCAAGAATATCGTCTTGAACCTGAAACGCCAAACCAATTGCTTTTGAGTAGCGCTCCAAGTGAGGTAGAACCTCGATACCTTTCTCACCAGCAGCTAATGCACCTAATTTTACCGCACAATCAATCAGAGCTCCGGTTTTTTTACGGTGTATCTCTTCCATTTCTTCAAGAGAAACTTGGCGATTTTCCGCGCCTAAATCTAAGGCTTGCCCTACACACATGCCGCTGGCACCAGAGGAATGCGCTAAGGCTTTGATCATGCTGATGCGTTGAGCTTCAGCCGCCGGGCTTAATTGACCATCAGCAATAATAGTGAAGGCAAGAGTTTGTAGTGCGTCACCTGTCAGTATTGCGGTTGCTTCATCAAACTTAATATGACAAGTTGGTTGACCTCGACGCAGTTCATCATCGTCCATGGCTGGCAGATCATCATGAATGAGTGAGTAGGCATGTATACATTCGATAGCAGCGGCGGGGGTGTCTAAGTCTTCAGGTTTACAGCCGAGCATTTGACCTGTGATGTAAACAAGAAAAGGGCGAACGCGTTTTCCACCTAGCAAAAGGCCGTATTTCATTGCTTGAATCAATGGCTGCTCTTGATATGGAAGCTGATCGAGCCACAAATTCAATTGCTGATTGTTTCTTTGTTGAAAAGACGTCAATGTCTGTTGCATCACATTGCTCACTACTGATTGTTATTCTGAATCTGGTTTGAAGTCACTCAGTGGTGCTTCATCATCTTCATTAAGAAGAATGCTCACGCGCTGTTCGGCGTCGCTTAATTTAGTTTGGCCTGCACGAGCTAAGGCAATGCCTCGTTCAAACTTACGCAGGGCATCATCTAGAGCAAGATCGCCATTTTCTAATTGATCAACCAAGCTATCAAGCTCTTCAATGGTTGCTTCAAAGGTCATGTTTTCTGGTTTCTTGACCGCCATCTTTTTTCTGCCTTAATCAAGCCTCGGGTAAGATGCACGAAAGTTACCTTAGCCTAGTAACTTGGTCAAATTTAACCTTATATAATTGTCACAAAATTAGCGTTCAACGAGTCTAAGCGGTGAAACCCCATATTTTGGTTGAGGTTGTTAGGTGTAATTTGTGATCCATTAGCTAAGATTTTTCTAAAAATTCTGCGCGAGTTGTCGATACAGGTAATAATCCGCCCAATGGCAGTATTTGAGTATAGCGTGAGGAGTGCTTTGTGGATTTAGCAACCCTATTAGGTTTGATTGGTGGTTTTGCATTCGTCATTATGGCGATGGTGCTTGGTGGCAGCATCGGCATGTTTGTCGATGTCACGTCGATCCTTATTGTCGTTGGTGGCTCAATATTCGTCGTGTTGATGAAGTTCACAATGGGACAGTTTTTTGGTGCGACAAAGATTGCAGGCAAAGCTTTCATGTTTAAAGCGGATGAACCCGAAGACCTGATCGCAAAAATTGTGGAAATGGCCGATGCGGCGCGTAAAGGTGGTTTTCTTGCTCTTGAAGAGATGGAAATAAACAACACATTCATGCAGAAAGGCATTGATCTACTGGTTGATGGCCATGATGCCGACGTTGTGAGAGCGGCACTCAAAAAAGACATCGCGCTTACGGATGAACGACATACGCAAGGTACTGGTGTATTTCGCGCCTTTGGCGACGTTGCTCCTGCAATGGGAATGATTGGCACCTTGGTTGGTCTTGTTGCGATGCTTTCAAACATGGATGACCCTAAAGCGATTGGACCAGCAATGGCCGTTGCACTCTTGACCACATTGTATGGCGCGATCCTGTCCAATATGGTGTTTTTCCCTATTGCGGATAAGCTTTCTCTTCGCCGTGACCAAGAAACGCTAAATCGCCGTTTGATCATGGATGGCGTATTAGCGATTCAAGATGGCCAAAACCCGCGAGTGATCGATAGTTACTTGAAGAACTACCTCAATGAAGGTAAACGTGCCCTTGAGATTGACGAGTAACTTGGAGAGTCGTGATGGATGATGAAGATAACAAATGCGATTGTCCGCCACCTGGCCTCCCGTTATGGATGGGGACATTCGCAGATTTGATGTCGCTACTGATGTGTTTCTTTGTTCTTCTGCTCTCGTTTTCTGAGATGGATGTACTGAAGTTCAAACAAATTGCAGGATCAATGAAATTTGCCTTCGGTGTGCAAAATCAGCTTGAAGTGAAAGACATTCCTAAAGGTACTAGCATTATTGCCCAAGAGTTTCGACCGGGTCGGCCGGAACCAACTCCGATTGATGTCATCATGCAGCAAACCATGGACATCACTCAGCAGACGCTCGAATTTCATGAAGGGGAGTCTGATCGAGCTGGTGGCACAAAACGTGATGAAGGCAAGTTAACGGGTGGGCAATCGCCAGAAACGTCAACTCAAAACAATGAATCTGCCGAAGCGGACATGCAGCAACAGCAATCTAAAGAGATGTCGCAAGAGATGGAAACCTTGATGGAAAGCATCAAGAAAGCCTTAGAGCGAGAGATTGAACAAGGCGCCATTGAAGTTGAAAACCTCGGTCAGCAGATTGTTATACGTATGCGTGAAAAAGGTGCATTCCCAGAAGGTTCGGCCTTCTTGCAGCCTAAGTTTCGTCCTTTAGTTCGTCAGATTGCAGAGCTAGTAAAAGACGTGCCAGGCATTGTTCGAGTATCTGGCCATACAGACAATCGACCGCTAGACTCGGAACTTTATCGTTCTAACTGGGATCTCTCTTCTCAGCGTGCAGTATCAGTCGCGCAAGAGATGGAGAAAGTGAGAGGCTTCTCTCATCAACGTTTGAGAGTGCGGGGTATGGCGGATACGGAGCCCTTGTTACCGAATGATTCTGATGAAAATCGTGCGCTTAACCGACGGGTTGAAATCAGCATTATGCAAGGCGAGCCTCTCTACAGTGAAGAAGTGCCAGTAATTCAATAACTAGGCTTTAGTTTTAAGTCAGTAAAGAGATAAGAAAGCGAGCAGATTGCTCGCTTTTTTTGTTTTTCCAATCCGCTTGGGTGTATAATCTTGCGCCTTAAAAGTGAGCTCAGACTACTTTTTGTGACTGAAACGCGGTTTTACTGCGTATGAAGTATTGAAGTTGAGTGTCACTCTTTGTTGATTGCGAAACTAACCTGCGAATTAGACTATGAAATTTATTGTAAAGCCCCATCCAGAAATTTTTGTAAAAAGTGAATCTGTGCGTAAGCGCTTCACAAAGATTTTAGAGTGCAACATTCGTAACATCATTAAGAGCCGCACGGAGTCTGTCGCGGTATTTAACCGTCGTGATCACATTGAAGTGACCTCTGAGAGTAACGAATTCCACGCTGAAGTTCTTGAGGTTTTGACTCATACACCAGGCATTCACCACGTACTGGAAGTGAAGCAAACTGAATTTAAAGACTTGCACGATATCTTCGAGCAAGTGCTAGAACTCAACCGTGCTGCACTCGAAAATAAAACCTTTGTTGTACGTGCGAAGCGTCGTGGCAAGCATGACTTTACCTCCATTGAACTAGAGCGTTATGTAGGCGGTGGTTTAAATCAAGCGATTGAAAGCGCTAGTGTTAAGCTACGAAACCCAGACGTGACGATCAAGGTAGAAGTCTCGAACGACAAGCTAAACCAAGTATTGTCTCGTCATAAAGGCCTAGGTGGTTTCCCTCTGGGTACGCAAGAAGACGTGTTAAGCCTGATCTCGGGTGGTTTCGATTCTGGTGTTTCAAGCTATCTTCATATCAAGCGTGGTTCAAAAGTACATTACTGCTTCTTTAACTTAGGTGGTCCAGCACACGAAATCGGCGTTAAGCAGGTTTCTCACTACCTATGGAACAAATACGGTTCTTCAGCAAAAGTACGTTTTATCTCAGTTGATTTCGAGCCTGTGGTTGCGGAAATCCTAGAGAAAGTCGATGACGGCCAAATGGGCGTGATCTTGAAGCGTATGTTTATGCGTGCAGCAGGCATGATCGCTCAGAAGATGAAGATCGAAGCATTGGTAACAGGTGAAGCACTAGGTCAAGTATCGAGCCAAACGCTAACCAATCTACGCCACATCGATAACGTAACTGACACGCTGATTCTGCGTCCACTTATCAACTGGGATAAAGAAGACATCATCAATCTAGCACGTGAAATCGGCACAGAAGATTTCGCAAAGACAATGCCAGAATACTGTGGTGTTATCTCTAAGAAGCCAACCGTGAAAGCGGTGAAAGGCAAGCTAGAAGCTGAAGAAGAGAAATTCGACTTTAGTATCCTTGAGCAAGTGGTTCAAGAAGCTCGCATGATGGACATTCGTGATATCGCGAAAGAGTCTGAGCAAGCCGCACCAGAAGTAGAGCAAGTTCAAGCGGTAGAAGAGCACGCGGTTGTGCTAGATATTCGTAGTCCTGAAGAGGAAGACGATAACCCACTTGAAATCGAAGGTGTGGATGTGAAACATATCCCTTTCTACAAGCTGGGTACACAGTTTGGTGACTTAGACCAGTCTATGACATACCTACTTTACTGTGACCGCGGTGTGATGAGCCGTCTGCAAGCGCTTTACTTGCAAGAGCAAGGCTTCAGCAACGTAAAAGTTTACCGTCCATAGCTGACTGATAAAATACGTTAAAAGGCGCAAATTGAGACATCAATTTGCGCCTTTTTTGTTTTTGATCGCGTTACAGACAACCATTACTTAGCATAATGTTGAGGCTCATCGCAAAGCCATACACTTTGTGTTGATATAACGATAATTAATCCGAAAGAAGAGTAATAAAGTGATATTGCTGCCAGATATGCGGATGAGATTTTTGATAGATAAAAAAACACCGCCTAATTTAGGCGGTGTAACAAATTTGACAGACAGGTCAAAAATAAATACAGGAAGTATATGTTTTGTCACAGGGAGTGTGGACAAAACATTATGGTAGAAATCTACCTAACTCGAAATACGAGTTTGCAAACACAACATCGCAACAACGAAGCCAATTGATTTCCAAAGAAATCAAGCCGTTCAGGCCCGTGTTTCGGGGTGAAATATAGAATTTATCTGGCTGTTCGACAACGGACATTTTATAATGTTTCAGATTAAAAAAACTAATCCTATTAGAGGTCCCATATGTCTCGCAGATTGCCTCCATTAAATTCGCTTCGAGTCTTCGAAGCGGCTGCTCGTCATCTCAGTTTTACACGAGCAGCAGAAGAGTTATTTGTTACTCAAGCCGCGGTCAGTCACCAGATTAAAGCGCTTGAAGAGTTCTTATCATTGAAGCTCTTCCGTCGACGTAATCGTTCTTTGTTGTTAACAGAAGAAGGCCAAAGTTACTTTCTCGATATCAAAGATATTTTCACCTCGATTGCGGAAGCGACAGATAAGGTGTTGGAACGTAGCGAAAAAGGGGCATTGACGATTAGCCTACCGCCGAGTTTTGCTATCCAATGGCTTGTACCTCGTTTGGCCGATTTTAATGCTCAAGAGCCCGATATCGATGTACGTATTAAAGCCGTAGATATGGATGAAGGCTCACTGACTGATGATGTTGATGTGGCGATCTACTATGGCCGTGGGAACTGGCCAGGTTTGCGAGCAGATAAATTGTACCAAGAGTTTTTGATCCCACTTTGTTCACCTTCATTACTTTTGGGTAACAAACCATTAGAATCTTTAAGTGACCTCAAATTACATACTTTGTTACACGATACTTCGCGTAAAGACTGGAAGCAGTTTGCTCGTCATTACAACATTGAAGGCATCAACGTAAACCACGGTCCTATTTTTAGTCACTCAACGATGGTGCTACAGGCTGCTGCGCACGGTCAGGGGGTCGCGCTCGGTAACAACGTACTCGCCAAACCTGAAATGGAAGCCGGACGACTCATTGCACCATTCGACGAGGTGTTGATATCTAAGAATGCATTCTATGTGGTGTGTCATGAACAGCAGGCAGATATGGGCCGAATCGCAACGTTTAGAGACTGGATGTTAGCAACCGCGAGAAAAGAACAAGAGGAAGTATTGGATGAATCACTGGATAGCTGAGGGACCTGAAAACGGACCGCTGTTTATTTTTGCTCACGGCGCAGGTGCGGGGATGGAGCATGATTTCATGACAGCGGTCGCCAAAGGATTAGTGGAGCAAGGTATTCGTGTAGTGCGTTTTAATTTCCCTTACATGGTGAAACGTTCGGAAGATGGCAAAAAGCGTCCGCCCGATCGCGCGCCAAAGTTGCTCGAAGCATACAGCGAAGTGATCGCTCACTTTACTTCTTCTCCCGTGGTTATTGGTGGTAAGTCAATGGGCGGTCGTATGTCGAGCTTGTTGGCTGAAAATGAGCTGGTGTCGGGCATTGCCTGTTTAGGGTTTCCATTTCACCCGCCAGGAAAGCCAGAGAAATACAAAGGCGAGCACTTAGCAACCATTGAGAAACCTACGCTGATTCTGCAAGGGGAACGAGACACCTTTGGTAAGCGTGAGGAATTCGATGATTTCGTCCTTTCGTCACAAGTAACGGTGAGCTTTTTACCTGATGGTGACCACAGCTTCAAACCGCGCAAGAGCTCAGGTCATACTGAAGTGGGTAACATTGCACTCGCGATAGAGCAGTTAGCGGCGTTTATAAAAGAGGTGTACAGTGAAAAGTAAGTGGTTACTCTCATTCTCTGGTCTGTCTGGGCTGCTTTCGGTCGCTCTTGGAGCATTTGCTGCTCATGGGCTAAAAGCGACACTGGCCCCTTATTTGCTCGGTGTATTTGAGACCGGAGTTCTGTATCAATTTATTCACACGTTGGCGATTGTGTTTTGTGCCATTCTGCTTCTGCTCAATTTGGGACAAAAAGCACAAAAATATTTTTTCATTGCGGCGATTTGCTTTATTATCGGCATCTTTTGTTTTAGCGGCAGTCTTTACGCGCTGGCGCTGACGGGCATTAAGTGGTTTGGGCCAATTACTCCTGTGGGAGGATTACTGTTCATGATTGGTTGGTGTCTGTTCTTTTTTGCTGCGTTCAATATCAAAGAGGTCTCCAAGTGAAACAACTAATGCTCTATTGCCGTTCTGGCTTTGAGAAAGAGTGTGCTGGTGAAATTCAGGACAAAGCGACACAGTTGGAAGTGTATGGCTTCCCTCGTGTGAAGAGAAACTCAGGTTATGTTGTCTTCGAGTGTTACCAAGATGGAGATGCCGACAAACTTGCGAGAGGTTTAGACTTTAAGTCTTTAATTTTTGCTCGACAAATGTTTGCGGTAGCAGCTGAGTTTCAATCGTTGCCAAGTGATGACCGAATTAGTCCAATTTTGAATGAACTAGCAGACATCGAAGCATTCCCTCGTTGTGGTGATTTGAGAATTGAAACGCCAGATACAAATGAAGCGAAAGAGCTACTGAAATTCTGCCGTAAGTTTACCGTCCCAATGCGTCAAGCGTTGCGCGGCAAAGGCTTAATGCTGAACAAAGATAACGCGAAAAAACCAGTACTGCACATTTGCTTTGTTGAGCCTGGCCACTGTTACGTTGGTTACTCTTACACTGACAACAACTCACAGTTCTTCATGGGTATCCCTCGCCTTAAATTCCCAGCAGACGCCCCAAGTCGTTCAACACTTAAACTGGAAGAAGCATTTCATGTCTTTATTCCACGTGAAGAGTGGGATGAGCGTTTGGCACCAGGTATGTGGGGTGTGGATTTAGGTGCATGTCCAGGCGGTTGGACGTACCAATTAGTGAAGCGCTCAATGTTCGTTCACTGCGTTGATAACGGCATGATGGCAGACAGTTTGATGGAAACTGGCCAGATCAAACACCATATGGTGGATGGTTTTAAGTTCGAACCAGACCGCAAGAACGTAACATGGATTGTTTGTGACATGGTGGAAAAGCCTGCTCGTGTTGCTCACCTGATGGGACAGTGGCTGTTAAAAGGTTGGGCAAAAGAGGCTATCTTTAACCTTAAGCTGCCAATGAAAGGGCGTTATGACGAAGTGCTGCAAGATCTTGAAAATCTGAAGCAGTTCCTCATTGATAATAAGGTAAAGTTCAAGCTACAAGCTAAACATTTGTATCATGATCGTGAAGAGATCACGATTCATATCCAATGTCTGTCGAATATTTCACCTTACTAACTTTATTCCCCGAGTCTTTTGGGAATAGTGATTAGAATAGAAAAAGCGCCTTCAAATGGCGCTTTTTTAATATCTGCCGGATTTCATGGTGTGAAACTACCATCGGACACTACTCCGCTTTGTTTGGCCCTAAAAAGCGAATATCTTGCAAGTTAAAGCCTAGTTCTATATCGCACTTTAAAGCGGCGACGCGTTTACATAAACGAGCAGACTCAATGTGCTCATCCAATTTTTTACGGTATTTCGGTACGAGATCTTCACTAGCGTAGGCAGCTTCAATACTCTCAAACTGAGTGAGAATCTCTTTCGCTGCTTTCGGGCCAATTCCAGGTACGCCCGGAACCTGGCTAGAGCTTATCCCTGTCAATCCCCAGTAATCCGCTAGTTGACTTGGTTTTACGCCGAACTCTTTTTCGATAAATGGTTCATCTAACCAACGATGTTGGAAATAATCACGGATTTGTAGGGTAGGGGAAAGTAGCTGGCAGTAACCTTTGTCAGTCGAAACGATGGTGACTTTTTCACCATGGCTGGCCACTTTCGTTGCGAGTGTAGCAACCAAATCATCTGCTTCATCGCCTTCAGACAGCAATGAATCAATACCTTGCTCCCACCACGCTTGTTGAATCGCATCTAACCCTTGCAGTAGTGGCAGAGGCATTGGTTTTCGGTTTTGCTTATAGTCAGGGAGAATTTCAGCGCGCCAACCTCTGTCTTGTTCGTGGTGATCAAAAACTGCGATGATGTGTGTCGGGTTGGCCTCTGACAGAATGCGAGTGAGGGTTCTTTGCGTTGTGGTTATGGTTCTTGCTATGTCGGTTGGATCTGGTTGTGCTGAGTGCACTCGGCGGATCAGGTTTAGGGCATCAATGATAACAAGATGAATAGACATAATGACTTAGCAATAAAAAAGGGGCGTAATGCCCCTAGTGTAACGAATGCTAGCCTGACTATCGACCACCAATTTCCGGGTGAGCGATTCGATAACACGGTTCGTAGTCTGAACCGCCAGGTAATTTCATTCGGTGCTGTTCGACAAAGTCTTTTAGCAACTTATCGAGTTTTTTCATGAGGACTGCGTCGCCATGAATGGTGAAAGGCCCTCTACGTTCTATTTCTCGAATACCTTCAGCCTTTACGTTACCTGCCACTATGCCAGAGAAGGCTTGACGCAAGTTGGCCGCTAAAACTTGCGGTTCTTGATCTAGGCTTAAATCCAATTGTTCCATCGACTCATGAGTAGGTTCAAATGGCAGTTGGAAGTTTGGCTCAATTTTCAATGACCAGTTAAAGCTGTACGCATCGCCTTTCTCTTTTCGGTGAAGGCGTACCGAGTCCATGGAGCGTTTCATAATACGAGCGACTTCTGCCGGGTCGTCAATGATGATCTCGTAGTGCTTTTGCCCTTCCTCACCAAGTGTGTCGCGAATGAACTCATCAATAGAGCGGAAGTACTCTTCACTCTCTTTTGGTCCTGTTAATACGATAGGCATTGGCTGATCGGCGTTATCCGGGTGCATCATGATGCCAAGAATGTACAGTAGCTCTTCCGCTGTGCCCGGGCCACCTGGGAAAATAACGATACCATGAGCCATACGGACGAAAGCTTCCAAGCGCTTTTCGATGTCGGGCATGATGACCAGCTCATTTACTATTGGGTTTGGTGGCTCGGCCGCAATAATCGAGGGTTCGGTTAAACCAAGATAACGTTGCTGAGTATAACGTTGCTTTGCGTGCCCAATTGCTGCACCTTTCATCGGCCCTTCCATTGCACCAGGGCCGCAACCTGTGCAGATGTTAAGTTCACGCAGGCCCAGTTCGTTACCCACTTCACGTGTGTACTGATACTCCACTCCATTGATAGAGTGACCACCCCAACATACGACAAGATTCGGTGCGATACCTGGAGTTAATGCTCTGGCATTACGAAGAATGCCGAACACGAGGTTCGTAATGTGAATTGGGTTAGTAAGGTTGAGCCGCTGGGCGTCTGCCAAATGCATGTTTACGTAAACGATATCACGCAATACGGAGAACAGATGCTCTTGGATACCTTTAATTATTTCGCCGTCAACAAAAGCGTGCTCTGGCGGATTAGTCAGCTCAAGCTTAATACCACGCTCACGACGCACGACGTTGACATCAAACGATTGGTATTTATCGAGCAGTTCTTTCGAGTTATCGGTATGGCTACCGGAGTTCAACACCGCTAATGTGCAATTACGGTACAGCTGATAAAGTTCACTCGAGGCTGTGTTCTTTAAGCGCTCTACTTCTAGTTGAGATAGCAAGTCCATGCTACCAGCGGGGCTTATATGGGTAATCATAACGCCTCCTTGTGTTGCATTAATTTGAGGGAAAGTACCAACTTACCTTTTTGGTGTTATACGTATGGTTTGATGAAAGGTAGTTGGCCGATTTGGTTTTATGGTTATCAACTCCCAAGCAACCTCAAGATGATACATTTGCCTTTTATAAATACATCATCTTGAAGTGACTTGGTTTTTTACAGCTTAGCAGACTAAAAGGGAAGAAATGTGATAACTCGTTGAAAATGGGTGGTTATAAAGCGTAGATTGCACCAAATTTGGTTTGTTTGCTCGCTTTTTGTACGAATCTTAGCTCCAGTTAAGCTGGTTTGTTCCACGTTTTTTAGCGTCCGCAAGCATCTTGCCAAGACGATCGAGCACATACTCTGGCGTATCGGACTCTTTGAAAGACGTCGATACAGCAGCTAAGGTAATCATGATATTTTGCTCACGGAACTTAAAGGGTAATTGGCTAATATCACGCTGGATATGCTTAATCAGATCCAGTGTGTATTCTTCAGATTGTTCCGGGACGAGTAGAATAAACTCCTCGCCACCAAAGCGAGCCACTGTTTCCGTTTCTGATACGCGCTTGTTAATAGTACGAGCGATGATCTTCAGCGCTTTATCGCCAGCCGTATAACCATAGCTATCATTCACCGCTTTGAAGTTGTCTACATCAAATAGCACAACACGAAGGTTTTGCTGAGAGCGAATCCAACGGCGATACTCTAGCTCTAGTCGATCGTTAAATGCAGTGCGGTTATAAACTTTAGTCAGCGGGTCGAGCAACATACGCTGAGCTTGGTCATCTAAGCGTCGACGATAATCTTGCGTAGTTTCAAATACCGCTTCGAGTTGGTTCTTACTGTAACTTAACCGCTCTTGCAGCGCTTGCTCTCGCTCTTCCGTCATTTTCAGTCGCTCTGTCAGCGACGCCATTTTTTCGAGAAGAGGCGTGATTTCTTTTTTCACAACCGCGATATCTTGAGCTTGATTAAGTGACTTTTGGCTTAATTCAACCAAGCTGTTCATTTCTGTGTTGAGCTCTTGGCGGTGTTCAAAGTAGGTATGATGCTGGTCGACGTTCTGATGAACGGTTTTTAGGTTACTTGCGAGAGAAGTGTTCAGCTGATCAAGGAATTGGCTAGACGCCTCGCGCTCGAACTTTGTTGCTTCGACAACCAATTTCAGCGTTGAGAGCGTAAGCTCAATGAGAGACTCGGCACTCACGCCAAGGAGCAACTTAGCGCGAATATCCAGCAATCTATCGCCTGATTCTCCCTCGAAATCCAGCTCTGTAATAGTATGTTGAAGGTCGCTGGCCAAGCATTCAAGTTGAGATCTGTCAGGATTGTTTTCAAATTCACTAAGATGTAGACGTGAATTAGACGTAATGATTTTCAGAGCGCGTTCGTAAATACTCAGTAGCTTAGTGGCTTGATCAGCTTTATTGCTGGCGTGAACTTCAGAGAAACTCATCAGGTTCCGTAGTTCACGTTTTAACTGCGCAGGTAAGCCAGTGACACGTTGCAGTGTTTCACCACTGTGCTTGATTTGTTCGTCAAGGTAACCGTTCTGTTTATCCATCGTCTTCGACTGCTGTTTGAGCATCCTCTCTAATACCGCTAAACGCGGGATAAGAGTGCTGATATCTTTTTGATGTTGCAGCTCTTGTTGGATTTCAAATAGGTAGTTGGATACCTGAGTGTTCGAACCCTGGCAAGCTGAAGACAATGATGCCACAACGCGTTTAAGAACTTGTTGTTCACGTTTGAATTTGAGTGAAGTATCACGATGAGTCAGTCTGAGTTGGTCAAGTTGACAACTCAGCTGATGCAGCTGCGACTGAATATCGGATTCCAAGATTCCCATGAAGTGACTACGGTTAAGTCCATGTACTACTGACAATTATCTGATAATAACAAAAAACTTTATAGCGTCATTAGTTATTACGTTCAACAGGCGTTTAATTATCCATTTTTTAATATTTTCTTGATGTCGTCCTCATTCTTGTAGGACGAATGGATCTTGATCAGGCCTTGGCTAATGGCATGTTGACAGGCAGTTCTTATGTTACCTGTTGCAAAGCTAGCAGCAGGCGCATTATCGATGGCTTTTAAGAACACCCAGTGGCTTTGCTTATCCTTCAAGCTGACTTCTCGTGCGATGTGAGTCGCAAGCAACAACAGATCGAGTAATTCCTCATCGTTAATTGCAGTGTAGGCTCGGGGTAAGAACGGATAATCACTGATGCCCATACGAATAATACGATTGACGTTGTGCTGCTGAGCGAACTCATCCACCCAAGTCTGGAATTTTTCGAACATGACTTCGGCAGAAGCATCACGGTCAGCGTTCGGTTCTATGTAGAGTAAGTTCGCATCTGAGAAATGGTAAAGACGCGACGGTTTTTCTATTTTTTCCGCAAGGAAGTCGCCAAATGCCCGTTCTAGTTCTAGACCTGCCTTATAGCCGTTATGGACGTACATGCTTCGTAAGAATGGCAAATCGATCATAACAAAGCGTAGGCGATCATTAAGTGGTTCGTGGATCAATTCACCCATTTGCCATTGCTCGAAAGTTTCGCTCGACTTTTTCAATGAGCGAGAAAGCTTAACATTCAGCATACGCAAGTTACGTAAACGAGAGCGAGAGTGGGTGAAGAGGTCGTTACGCAGTTTTTCGATTTCACTTGCTTGGCGCTGCATAATGACACCACGGCGCATAATGAACAAAAACATGACCAAGACAGTAATAAACAATGCAAATGAGATTTTCTGGAATTTACGATGCTCTCTTTCCACTTGCTCTAAGCGTTCTGATTGACCGATGTAATGGATGGTTTGTTCGGCAAATTCTTTTTGCTGACGGAACGCATCCTCACTGATTTGGTTAAGCTGCTTTTGTTCTAGACGAACGAGGTTGGTGTATTTTTTATAAGCTTGCAGAGAAAGTTTGTATTCGCCTGCCTGCTCGTAACCCAACCCAAGTAAACGGTATGACTGCTGCTTAATGAAGTTGTTATTTTCAGGTGACTTTTCAGCAAGCGCTAACGCCAGCTTAGCATTAGTAATGACGTCTTTACTGTCATTTTGATGATAAGCCAGACCTGACTGAAGCAGGGCAGCCTTTGCTTCAAGCTTAGGAATATTGGTGTATTCTAAAAGCTCTTTAGAGCGGTCTAAGTACTGCTCTGCTAGCGCGTAGTTATAGAGTTGTAGGTAGGTAGCCGCCAAGCTTAAGCGAATTTTAATGATTCTATTGATGTTCTTACTGGTACTTTCATGGTCAAGCACGTTGAAGTAATGCACTAACGCAAGGTTAAACTTACCCTGATAAAAGTAGATGTCGCCCATTTGCTCTAGGACGTCCGCTAGGATCGGAGAGCTAGGGTAAGAGTCATAAAAATCTGCGGCTTGAGATAAGTATTCGATCGCTTTGTCGTACACTCGTCGCTCCTGGAAGAGCCTAGCCAAAAGGCGATTCACTTTTGCTAATCTTGCACCACTGTTACTTTCAATAGATTGCCAATAACCGTATAGGAGTTCTGACAAAGCCAAATTGTATTTCTTGCTATTGAGGTAAAACTCGCCGACGGCAGTGTAGTAGTCGATCAAGGCTAACTCAGAGCGGCTATCGTCAAGCATGGTCTTTGCTTCAGAGTACAAGTTTTCCGCTTTAATGACATCGCCACTATGTGAAGCGAGGAGTGCTCTTTGCATCACTAGTCGGTAGCGAACGCTGTCGGTGCGTTGTAATACGGCATCGGCTTCATCGAGCTGTTGTTCAATTTGGTTAAGCGTGTCTTCCGCTTTTGAGTAGTTTTCGTCGTACATCCAAATCATTTGGTTGCGCATCAGCTGTAGATCTAAGTCCATGTACGGCAATTGATATTCTTGCGCTAAGCGTTCCGCTTTATTTAGGTGCTCGATAGCCGAACGAACATTACCCATGGCGTAATCTGCCTGAGCGATAATCTTGTGCGCTTCGATGGTGCTGCTTGGTGTGCGAACGCTACGATCTGTTTCGTCGCGAGACATGGCTGAAGGGCTGTCACTTTCTTTGCGTTCTGTTAGCTCACGCTGTGACAAATAGTTGGTTGCCGCTTGTTTTGCTTGTGATGGCTCTATTTCCGCCAATTGTTGTGCTTCGTTGAGTAACGCGGACGATAAAATGGTTGCATGAAGTGGCTGTACAAACAGCAAGCAAAGAAAGCCAATCAATTTGAATAGACGCGAACTGTCCCAAAACATCCTTTCGTTCCCTCGAACTGTTTTTAGATATGGCGATAACGGCGAAAAGCCTCAATTAGCCGTTTAAATGCGGGTTGAAGCCATTTGATATAGTAACATGCTCGGACAATAAAAACGTCCGGCAACCCTTTAGATTGCCGAACTTATTTCTGTTGCCTATGCGCTTACTGACGAGCCATACGGTGATTGTGAGCTGGCTTATCTTGTTCCGTTGAGCGGTAAGGGTTGATATCCAAGCCTCCACGGCGCGTATAGCGGGCAAATACGGTCAGTTTGCTTGGTTGGCAGTATTTCATTAGATCCGTAAAAATACGCTCTACACACTGTTCGTGGAACTCATTGTGCTCGCGGAAAGACACTAAGTAACGTAACAGCTTCTCACGATCTATTTTTGCGCCTTGGTAGCGAATTTCTACACTGCCCCAGTCGGGTTGGTTAGTGATCAAACAGTTTGATTTCAATAGGTGGCTATGTAGCACCTCTTCAACTTGTATTTCACCTGCCGCACCTTCAAGCAAATCGGCATCGAAATCGTAACTGGTGATGTTAATGTCTTGGTCATCAATACATTCACCGTCCATTGTTACGATAGGTTGATTGGTATAGTGGGTCACTGGATTCACCTCAACCAGCACCTTTTCACCTGCGCATTCAGACAGGTCTTGTGTTAAACGCTCAGTCACTTCTTCCCAGCTTGCAAAGCGGGTTTGGTTATAGCTGTTTAAGTACAGTTTGAAAGACTTCGATTCAATCAAGTTTGCGCTGGTGGCTGGAATGTATACTTCGCCAACGGCCACTTGTGGTAAACCTTTACTATTTAACCAAGACAGTTCATACAGCGTCCAAATGTCGTGCCCCATGAAAGGCAGAGTATCGCCTAACTGAAGGTCATCTCGGTTCAGGCTGCGAGGGACTGGTTGCAGCAAGCTTGGGTCATACTGGTTCGCATACTCGGTCTTTTTACCTAGTGTTAGGCCAGCAAGCTCTTTAGCGTCAGAATATTTGCTCATACTTTGTGGTCGTTTTCGATTAGAATGGCGAGAATTTTACTGAATCCGCTGGTCAATTGCCATCCGGCAAACACGGCTATCTGATAAATAAGGAATGAGGAGACCTTCATGACCCAAAACGTTACTCAGGCGCTACAAGAGTTCAGCCTGCGCTACCAACAAGCTTGGCAAGCTAAATATAATGAGTTGCCAAGCAGTGAAGAGCTTGCAGAGCTTGTTTCTCCTTGTGTCGAAGAGAAGCGTGATGGAAAGGTGCTTTGGAAAGCGGTCGCACGTGATGAAATGGCCGATTTCACCAATGTGGAAAATGCGATTGAGTTGTCACTGCAAGATGATGTTAAAGCCTTTTATGGTTCTCAATACTGCGCCGATATGGAGGCAACTTGGCAAGGTAATTCGTTGACGCTGCTGCAAGTCTGGAGCGATGACGATTTCGTGCGTCTACAAGAAAATATTCTTGGTCATTTGGTGACGCAGCGCCGCTTGAAACTTAAACCAACAGTATTTATCGCAGCGACAGATGAGGAAATGGATGTGATTTCTATTTGTAACCTCACTGGCAATGTGATTCTAGAGCGTTTGGGTACCTCTAAACGTGATGTATTGGCAGATTCATTGGTTGAGTTCTTGAATAAGTTAGAGGCTGCCGTCTAAGTATGTATGTTGTTGAGTTGCAGTTTGAGTGTTTTGATAACACCACCGTCAGCGCGGTAGACAAAGCCATTAATGGCTTGATGGATGCTCTGCGTTACAACGGCCAAGTATTAGGTCGTGAATTTCCGATAGTGATGGGAGAAGGTGAATTTTTCGTTCGTGTTGTTTGCCCAGAACAAGACAGCTTGCATCCACGTTATCACTCAGATTTCGTCAAAGTGTGCATGAACCGTTTGTCGGATGCGTCTTTGCTTGCTCCGAAAATGCGTATGCTGGGGCGTGATTTGAATTCAGAACAAGCAGCCGAAAAAGAGACACCTAGCTGGCAAGTGTTGTACACGACTTATGTTCATACGTGTTCGCCTTTGCGAAGTGGTGAAACCCTGTTGCCAATTCCTTTGTATCGTAATGAGCCAACACTTAATGGAGACCATAAAGCCGTCATTAAGTGGCAGACTGAGTGGCAAGCGTGTGATGAAATCCAAATGGCAGGGGGTTGCCGAGCGGAACATGCGGCGCTGCACGAAATTTGCGATGTGGATAGTGTGCTGTTTCGCCGAGGTTGGGACTTACGTGGCCGTATCGAATACATCACGAAGATCCCTACGTACTATTACCAGTATCGTGTCGGTGGTCAGTCGCTGGAGAGCGAGAAAGCGCGCAAGTGTCCAAAATGCGATGGCGAGTGGCTACTCGATGAGCCACTACATGACATATTTCATTTTAAGTGTGATGACTGCCGAATCGTGTCGAATATCTCTTGGGACCATCTTAAGTAGCGAATTGAAGCTACTTAAATGGGTAGATAGACAAATAGAAAGGGCTGATGTTTTCACATCAGCCCTTTTGTGTTTAGAACGTTTATGTTTAGAACGTTGTTTTCAGTCATGTTTTGAAAAGTGGGATTACCAACCTTTCACAACACCGCCTTTGAACAGCTCTTTTGCCGCTTCGTAAACTTCTTCCGTTTGGTAAGCTTTTACGAAGTTTTGTACGTTTTGCGCATTAACATTTTCTTCGCGAGCGACAATTAGGTTTACGTATGGTGAGTCTTTATCTTCAACGAACACGCCGTCACGCTCTGGCGATAGGTCGATAGAGCTTGCGTAAGTGGTGTTGATGATAGATAGCGTTACGTCATCCAATGAACGTGGAAGCTGTGGGGCTTCTAGTTCAATGATTTCGATATTTTTAGGGTTGCCTACGATGTCACGTACTGTAGCGAGTAGACCAACGCCATCACGTAGCGTAATTAAACCTTGTTGCTCAAGAAGCAGTAGTGAGCGACCTAGGTTAGTTGGGTCGTTTGGTACTGCGATGCGTGCGCCATCTTGAATTTCATCAATTGATTTTACTTGCTTTGAGTAACCAGCAATAGGGTAAACGAATGAGTTACCCGCGATAGCCAGTTTGTAGCCGCGGTCTTTCACTTGTTGGTCTAGGTATGGTTTGTGCTGGAACGCATTCGCGTCTACTGAACCATCATCCAGAGCGGCGTTTGGTGTTACGTAATCGGTAAATGTTACTAGCTCAACGTCTAGGTTGTATTTCTCTTTTGCTACTTTAGCGGCAACTTCGGCTACTTGTGCTTCAGCACCAGCAATAACGCCAACTTTTACTTTGTTTACGTCTACTTCTTTGTCGCCGCAACCCGCTAGAGCAAGAGCAGAGGCGGCCGTTGCTACAGTCAAAAGACCTTTAAGGCTAAATTTCATCTTTATCTCCTTATAATTTGTATTTTTGATGCTTATCTGTGGTCTACACGGCGCACCACTGCGTCGCCGATAGACTGAATAATCTGTACTAGAACAATCAACATCACGACAGTCACGGCCATGATAGTTACATCGTAGCGGTGGAAACCGTAACGAATGGCTACGTCACCTAGGCCGCCGCCGCCTACCGTACCCGCCATAGCTGAGTAGCTAACGAGAGTGACCAAGGTAATCGTTACTGAGTTAACAATAGTCGGCATTGCTTCAGGTAGTAGAACTTTTGTGATGATCTGTGTTGGTGTCGCCCCCATTGACTGCGCTGCTTCCACCAAGCCTGTCGGTACTTCTAATAAAGCACCTTCAATAAGACGAGCGACAAAAGGAATGGCGCCAATAGTCAGTGGGACGATTGCTGCGGTTGTACCGATAAAGGTTCCAACCAGCATTTTTGTCACTGGAATAATCGCAACCATCAGTACGAGGAATGGCACTGAACGACCAATGTTAACGATAGCGCCTAAGCCGCTATTTAGTTTGGTGTTTTCAAGTAGGCCGCCTTTCTTAGTAATATGGAGGATTACGCCTAATGGAATACCCACAGCAAAGCCGACTAATCCGGCAACCGCAACCATGTAAAGCGTTTCCCACGTTGCACCTAAAAGTAGTTTGCTGTTTAAACTCAGCCATTCAGAAATCGTATTAAAGGACATAACCAAGTACCTCTACTTTTACGTTGTGCTTACGCAGGTATTCAAGAGCTGCGTTGTCATCTTCTTCGTTACCAAATAGCTCTGCGACCATCATGCCGAATTTCACGCCACCAGCGTAATCAAGGTCGGAACTCAAAATACTCACATCAATATTGTATTTACGAGAAATTTGCGACATTAACGGTGCATCGACGGTTGCGCCAGTAAACTCTAAGCGAACCAACGGATAGCTGCCATCAACACGTTCTGCTTGCAGACGTGCTTGGTAATCTTCAGGAATGGAAAGATCCAGCGTTGAGCGAATGAATTGGTGCGCTAGCTCTGTCTTAGGGTGCGCAAAAATATCGCCAACGGTGCCTTTTTCCACCAGCTCACCACCACCGATGATTGCTACTTCGTGACAGATGCTTTTTACGACTTCCATTTCGTGAGTGATAAGTAAAATCGTGATGTTGAGTTTGCGGTTGATCTCTTTCAATAACTCAAGGATAGATTGAGTTGTTGCTGGGTCTAGTGCGCTAGTGGCCTCATCACAAAGCAGCACGCTAGGATCGGATGCCAATGCACGAGCAATTGCCACACGCTGTTTTTGGCCGCCACTTAAGTTAGATGGGTAGCTCTCGTGTTTGTCGGCTAAGCCTACAAGCTTTAGCAACTCAGTTACTTTTGTTGTGATTTGCGATTTGTCTTTACCTGCCAGTTCTAGGGGCAATGCCACATTATCAAACACAGTACGAGACGAAAGCAGGTTAAAGTGCTGGAAGATCATGCCAATGTTACGGCGTGTTTCGACTAGTTGCTTTTTGCTGAGTTTGGTTAGATCTACACCATCAACGATGATGGAACCAGAGGTCGGCGCTTCTAACATGTTTACGCAGCGGATCAGCGTACTTTTACCAGCACCAGATGAACCGATAACACCAAAGATGGTGCCTTTGTCGATGTGTAGGTTAATGTCTTTCAGGGCAAGGATTTCCTTACTGCCTTGGTAGAACACTTTATTGACGTTTTTTATTTCTATCATGTTTCAACCTGCCCAAAGATACGGGGAACTTCGCTGTCAAAAACGGCCTTTGACAGAACTTAATGTTGAGCTTTATCTCAATTTTCAGTTGATGCTATGGGTTAAGCAGAATGAAGTCAATAGATATTTTTACGTCTAGACGTCTAAATGTATGGATGTTCTGTTTCGAAACGGAGATGTATAGATAGAAAGCAGGAGGTAGACGGCAGGGCACCCTCAGATTTACCGATTCTTGCCCAACAAATCAACCGTTTTGTCGAGGCCTAGAATGAATTAGATAGTGTTGAAGTTTATAAGGTATGTAATAATCTGATTAAACCGAGTTAATAGAGAAATACGTTTTGGCAAAACCTGCTGTTTTTATCGATCGTGATGGCGTGATAAACGTTGACCACGGCTACGTTCATGACGAACATGATTTTGAGTACATTGATGGTGTATTTGAAGCGACGAAAGCGCTAAAAGATAAAGGCTACCTTCTAGTGTTAGTGACGAATCAATCGGGCATCGCACGCGGTAAATTCAGTGAAGACCGTTTCTTGTCTCTGACTCAATGGATGGATTGGAACTTTGCTGATAATGGTGTTGAGTTCGATGGTATCTATTACTGTCCACATCATCCAGAACATGGCATTGGCGAGTACAAGCAAGATTGTGAGTGCCGTAAGCCAAAACCAGGCATGTTCATTTCTGCGCGTGACTTCTTGAAGATCGACATGGAGAAATCTGTGATGATCGGCGATAAAGCTGAAGACATGATGGCAGCAGAAGCGGCAGGCGTTGGCACTAAGATTTTGGTTCGCACTGGTAAGCCAGTAACAGAACAGGGCGAAGCCATTGCAACGGTAGTATTAGATAGCATTGCAGATGTGCCTGCGTACTTAAACAAGTAATCTTCATTACTGACTGAGTTAAGGGAAGCCACTGCTTCCCTTTTGTTTGATTCCTTCTTTTAGTCTGAACACTTATGAGCAAAAAACTCACCATTCTTGATATCGCAAAATTGGCAGGCGTGGGCAAATCGACAGTAAGCCGTGTGCTTACTAACGATCCAAAAGTGAAACCGCAAACGCGTGAGAAGGTAGAGCAAATCATTCGTGAATCAGGCTACGTCCCATCAAAGTCGGCGCAGTCGATGCGTGGTGGCAGTCAAAAGGTTATTGGGGTTATCATCTCCCGTTTAGATTCACCATCAGAAAATCGCGCCGTTGGTACCATGCTCAATGCTTTGTATTCCGCTGGTTATGATGCGGTGATCATGGAGAGCCAATTCGATCGCGATAAAACCAATGAGCATTTGGATGTGCTTAGACGTCGCAACGTCGATGGGGTGATCGTGTTTGGTTTTACTGGATGTGATGAGCGAGCATTGGCGGCGTGGGGGAATCGTATCGTCGTGATCGCGATGGACACGCAAATGGTTTCCTCGATCAACTACGATAACCAAGGTGTGATAGACATGGCTTTGTCTCACCTTGAGCAGCAATCTTTATCTCGCATTGCTTATATTGGTGTTGATCCTGAAGACAAAACCACTGGCTTAGCTCGTCTAAATGCTTATAAAGCTTGGTGTCAACGCAAGCAAATTGCACCTTGTTTCCAAACGGGTAAGTTGAGCCATGAAAGTGCTTATCAGTTGGTAGACAAAGTCCTTCAATCTGATACTCAGGCCATCGTGTGCGCCAGTGACACTATCGCGTTGGGCGTGATTAAGCGTCTTCAAGAGTTAGGCCGTGAAGACGTGGTTGTGACAGGTGTTGGTGGTAATGAATTGCTCTCTTTCCTTTTCCCTAAAGTATTTAGTGTCGATCCAGGTTATACCCTTGCAGGTGAGAAGTCCGCTAACATGCTGATCAATCAATTAAATGGCGATGAGGAAGTGGTTCACTTTACTCAACAGCCTATCGTTTGTTAATCCACACTAAAACGATCTGCTCTAAAATTATACTGTGATCATTCTCAATTAATGGGACTGTTCCCATTTTGTTTTTTGTCTTCGAATGGCAATATTAAAATTAAGAAATGGGAATGTTCCCATTTATAAAAACAAAATGATGAATCGAATGTATCCAATACAGGGTGGACAAAGTTATGAGTAAGATTGCGCGTAAAGACGTGGAGCGTCTTATTGAGCTGGTCGGGGGGCCGGACAATATTGCCAGTGTAAGTCACTGTTTAACTCGCTTGCGTTTTGTTCTAAATGATACGGACAAAGCAGATACGAAACAGTTAGAAGCATTACCGATGGTGAAGGGCTGTTTTACCAACGCAGGCCAGTTCCAAGTGGTTATCGGTACTGAAGTGGATGAAGTTTACAAGGTACTGATCGGACTGACGGGTAAAAGTGAAGCCAGCAAAGACGAAGCGAAGAACGCTGCTCGTCAAAACATGAATATCGTTGAGCGTGGTATTTCCCACCTTGCAGAAATCTTTGTACCACTGCTACCTGCGATCATTACCGGTGGTCTGATTCTTGGCTTCCGTAACGTGATTGGCGACATCAAGATGTTTGATGGTCAAACGCTAACGGAAATCAGCCAGTTTTGGGCAACGGTACACTCTTTCCTATGGCTAATTGGTGAAGCAATCTTCTTCTTCCTACCAGTTGGCGTGTGTTGGTCGACAGTGAAAAAACTCGGCGGTACTCCGATTTTGGGTATCACATTGGGTGTCACGCTGGTTTCGCCGCAGTTAATGAACGCTTACCTAATTGGTAAGCAAGTACCTGAAGTGTGGGACTTTGGCTTATTCGCCATCGAGAAAGTGGGCTATCAGGCGCAAGTGATTCCAGCAATGCTTGCTGGTATGGCTCTGGCGTTTATTGAAACCAACTTAAAACGCATCATTCCGTCTTACCTTTACCTAGTAGTCGTGCCGTTTGTCTCAATCATTGTGTCTGTGATTCTTGCGCACTCTATCATTGGTCCATTCGGTCGTATGTTGGGTGACGGCGTTGCTTTCGCAGCAAAAGCAGCCATGACGGGTGACTTCGCAATGATTGGCTCAACCATCTTCGGCTTCCTATACGCGCCATTGGTCATTACTGGTATTCACCACACCACCAACGCGGTAGACCTTCAACTGATGCAAGAGCTAGGCGGTACGCCAATTTGGCCTCTGATTGCACTTTCAAACATTGCTCAAGCGTCTGCGGTCGTCGGCATCATTATCATCAGTAAAAAACATGGCGAGCGTGATATCTCAGTGCCTGCGGCTATCTCTGCTTACCTTGGCGTGACTGAGCCGGCGATGTACGGCATCAACTTGAAATACAAGTTCCCAATGCTGAGCGCGATGATCGGTAGTGCGTGTGCTGCTGCTATTTGTGGTAGTGCGGGCGTAATGGCGAACGGTATCGGTGTGGGCGGTTTGCCGGGCATCTTGTCTATCCAACCGCAGTTCTGGGGCATTTTTGCTTTGGCTATGTTAGTCGCAATGCTGGTACCTGCTGCATTAACGTTAATTCTTTATAAGCGTGCACAAGCCAAAGGTGAGCTTGAGCCTGCAAACGCGTAATTCTATTTGAGGCAGTGACTTGGCTGCCTCCTCCTATTTTTCTTTTCAAATTTTAAGTTTCCGATTACTGGTAAGTGAGTGTTAGAAATGGCTATGACCAAGCATGATGAGAGCTGGTGGAAAACCGCAACCATCTATCAAATTTACCCAAAAAGCTTTTGTGACAGTGGCAGTAAAGGCACGGGCGACATCAAAGGGATCATTTCTAAGCTGGATTATCTTAAGCACCTTGGTGTGGATGCGATTTGGCTGACGCCGGTTTACCAATCGCCAATGATCGACAACGGTTATGACATCTCCGATTATTACTCGATTAACCCTGAGTTCGGCACTATGGAAGATTTCGATACTTTGCTAGCAGAAGCGCATCAGTTGGGTATTCGTATCATCATGGACATTGTAGTAAACCACACGTCGACAGAACACAAGTGGTTCCAATCCGCACTGGGTGATAAAAACAGCCCATACCGTGATTACTACATCTGGAAAGATCCGGTAGATGGTGCTGAACCAAACAACTGGCAATCAAAGTTTGGTGGCAACGCTTGGGCGCTGGATGAAAAAACAGGCCAGTACTATTTGCACCTTTTTGCTAAAGAGCAAGCGGACTTAAACTGGGAAAACCCAGTAGTGCGTGAAGAAGTGAAAGAAGTCATCAGCTTCTGGGCAGACAAAGGTGTCGATGGTTTCCGTCTCGACGTTATCAACCTGATTTCCAAGCAGCAAGATTTTCCAAGTGACGATATTGGTGATGGTCGTCGTTTCTACACGGATGGTCCACGTGTGCACGAATACCTTCAAGAGATTAGCGAATCTGTGTTTCAAAAATACGGCAGCGTGACGGTGGGTGAAATGTCTTCCACTACGCTAGAGCACTGCCAGCAATATTCTTCGCTAGACGGCAAAGAGCTATCCATGGTGTTCAACTTCCATCATCTGAAAGTCGATTATCCAAATGGTGAAAAATGGACCAAAGCGCCGTTTGATTTCATTCAGTTAAAACAGATCTTCAATCATTGGCAAACGGGCTTAAATGGCAAAGGGTGGGGGGCGCTGTTCTGGTGTAACCACGACCAGCCACGCGTTGTGAGCCGATTAGGTAACGACGAGCAATACCGTGTTGAATCTGCCAAGATGCTTGCGGCATCAGTGCACATGATGCAAGGCACACCTTATGTTTACCAGGGGGAAGAGATCGGCATGACCAACCCGGGTTATACCGAAATCAGCCAATATCGTGATGTTGAAAGTACTAACATGTACGACATTATGGTCAACCGTGATGGTGTATCTCATGACGATATGATGGCGATCTTGGCACAGAAGTCGCGTGATAATTCACGTACACCAATGCAATGGAACAGTGCAAAACACGCGGGCTTTACTGAGGGAACGCCGTGGCTTGAAGTGGCGCAGAATTACTCTGAAATCAATGCTGAAGCTGCGGTTGCCGATTTGAACTCGGTGTTCTACTTTTACAAGCGTCTGATTGAACTGCGTAAACAGGTTCCAGTCATCACCGATGGCCGTTACGAGGACCTGCTGCCAGAGCACAAACGTATTTTCGCTTACGCTCGTCAGAACGATAAGCAAACGCTGCTGTGTATCAATAACTACTACGCTGAAGAGGTGGAATGCGTTCTGCCAGAACGTTTTGATATGAGTAAGGCGAAAAACTTGCTATCTAACTATCAAAACTCAGCGAGCGCAGTCGCGTCAAACCATCAAGTGTTACGACCTTACGAAACTCGTATTTTATTGATAGAAGAATAAACTCGGGTGTCATCACCCCTAAGATTGATGTTCGAGATGAAGGCTTTGGTGTGCTCCCCAAAGCCTTTTTTATTGAGATGCGAGATACTTGTGGAGTACAGGCTTATTTTGTTTCAATCGCTGTTAGCTGCACTTTCTCTTCGTTGATTTGTAATTGTTGTACTTTCAGCAGTTCAATTTGTTCTATCAGACCTAAGCTCGGATTAAACCAACGTTCTGCCGAAGTGGCGAACTCCATTGAGTCCATGTCATCACAGTTTAGGTTGTAGATGTTCTCTTCCATCAGGTATGCCGCTTCAATTTTCTTGCCTGAGATCGAGAACGCTTTACGCACGCCAGTCTCTCGGATTTGCTGTTGCCAAACCACTTGGCAAGATGCTGTCATAGGAAGGTTTTGTACCCACTCATGCTCTTCAAAACGGTCTAGAAGGTTGTGAACTGCGTAGCCTGTAAGAGTGGTTTGCAGAGACATAGTTTCTTCACCGATGTCAATATTCGGGCTTTTCTCTTTTACGTCGTCACCGTTTAGGCGGAAAATCGGACCGCTGTGCATAAGCATGGCAATAAACTGATGACCAATGAAATAAGCGTCAGTGATTTCATGGAGTGCACCATCTGATCCTGCAAAGTAAAGCGTATTGCTCTCTTCGTCGTCGTTGTACTGCTCGTCTGAATAGTAGAACTGTTCGGCGCCGTAGTTCACCAAGTCATTAACCAACTGGACCATTGCCTCGCTGTTTGGGATTTGTGCCAATGCTGCCAATATTTGCTCGCGACCCATCGCTTGGAAGCTCAGTTTCATGTCGCCCTCTGGTTGGCCATCCAAGCTAAACGAATAGCTCAATTGTGTGTTTGGTACAGGAGCGAAGATTGAGTTGTGAATCGAGACGTCGAAACTTTCTTGAGGCATTTTGTTTGGATTCGCACTGCCAGAAGACGAACCTCCGCCACAGCCGTAAAGAGCCAGAGTTGCTGCTGCGATAAGCGTCATTTTGTTTAGCATGGTTTACATTCCTGATTGATAAGGCCGTTTCATGTTGGGCCGTTGCTTGAATGCGAGCATGCTAAGTTCAGTGAGAGAAAAAGGGCAAAAAACAAAAGCTAACAGGGGTTAATGAAAGCTTAATTTTATATTTAGGTCTTTGTTTTGTTTGGGGTTATTTCGTTGGCTACGTTAGTGCAATACTCGTTAATGAGCGCTTTCCATCGGCTTATGATTTCTTGATCGGTCACACTAACATGCAACGTTTTCCACGGTTGGAGGCAAGTCTCTTTTGATTCAGATTGAGAAAGACGCTCAAACAAGGTTTCGGAAGGTAAAACGCGCAGCAGCGCCACCAGTGATTCCATGTAGTTGAGACGGAACTGTTCAAGTTTGTTCTGCTTATAAGCAATGTGAGACACAAAGGTATAAATCAGTGCGTTTTGGATACGTGAGTCGCCATCTGGTGTCGTTAACAGAGCTTTTGCCCTGTCTAAGTTACCTAATTTGAAATGCAATAGACCTAACCAGAGGCTCAGCTCATCTGGCAAAACATCAAACGACGATTGTACTTGAGTTAAATACGCTTCCAGCTTTTGATGTTCGTGCTCGTATAAGGCGAGATGTCTTGCCGTTGTTATAGCCGCAAATTCATCAGATTGTCGGAGAGGTTGGCTAGAAAAGGCATTCTCGAATAACATTTTTTTGTGAATATCCGAAAGCTGCCACGAACTTGCCGAAGGTGCAGGCAGATTGAAGTATTGCGCGACATCCGAGTGCATTTGGAAAATATCCGATTGTAAGGCAGATAAACGCAGTGTGTACTCATTGCGAAACGCCAGCTTGCCCGTCGCAGGATAAATAAGGTTCATCTGCGCTTTCAAGATGCCCTGTTTTGTGCCGTCTTTTAACTCGATATTGAGCTCGTAGTCGCTGGTCTGCATGTTTCGTGCGCCAGGGAAATATGGCGTATGACCGATAGGATCAAGAAAGTAACTAGGAGCATCTTGGTTGGCGATGTCGGTGTATGGATATTCGACCTGTTGTTGCAGCAAGATGGCTTTGACCAGTATGCGGTATTTTCGCGCCTGGGAGCCGATTGAATCGACACGGTTGAGTAGTAGCTCGACTTTGGGAATCAGTAGTTGATGACGTGTTTGTTGTGTTGAGATTTCTTGGCGTTGCCATAACAAGCTTGCGAGTGTCATGCTACATACCGCAAGTATGGCACATAAGCTGTAAGCAAAAATCAGCTTGAAGTTCTTATTACTCGCCACCTGGGTTGAGATAACGCGCCGATGGTTTTTCGCTGGTGGCACTAAACGAATATTGGCAGGGTTAAGAAAGTAGCCTTTGCGGGGGTAAGTGACCAAGAGCTTAGCGGCATCGTATTCGGGTAAGTACTGCTGTAGCAGGGCACGTAAGGTGCTAATGCGGTTCGTGAGCACATTCTTAGAGATGAACTTGCTCTGCCAAATGGTTTCAATAATGGTGTCAGCAGAGAGTGGGTGGCCAACGCTTGTTAACAGCAGTTCTAATAATTCAATGGTGCGAGGTTCAAGATCAATCGCGATAGCATCTTGATGAAGGGTCTGTGTCTTCGGGTTATAGATCAGCTCTCCAATCGCAATACAACTGTGAGTCTGTTTAGCTTGTTGCAGAAAGTCGCGCATACCGTACCGATCTATTTGGAAATCGCGAAGTATTATATAGCGATTGGAGCGCGAAATCTTATAAATCGCGCTTCAATCATTATCAAAAATTTATGAACCGTAGGTCACGGAATAGCGGTGCGGTTTGTGGTTCATCGCTAACACGAGATTGAGTGCAAACGCCCCCAAAATTGAAAGGCCAATCACTTCTGGTGTGACAAAGAAGAATGAAGCAAACAGGATACATGCATCGATTGCCATTTGGCTTTTGCCAACTGAAATGCCAAATTTGTCTTGGATAAACAAACACAGCACGTTAAAGCCACCCAAGCTGGAGCGATGTCGGAATAGGATCAGCATACCGAGCCCCATTAAAAGCCCGCCTGCGACGGCGCAATAAACTTCATTTACCGATTCGAGCGAGATTAGCAAATAAAGATGATCGGCAAAGATAGAAACCAACGCGCCAGAAATGGCACTATTAATGGCGAAATGACGGCCGAAGCGTTTCCATGCTAGTAAGTAAAAAGGACTGTTTGCTAAAAAGTACAGCACACCAAAGGTAAAAGGTGTAAATTGGCTAATAAGCAGAGCCAATCCAGTCGTGCCTCCCGTTAGAAGGTTCGCGGATTGGAGAAAGAAAACGCCTTGAGCTACTAAAAAGGTACCCGTGAGAATCGCTATCCAGTCTTCTTTTAATGAGTGTTTTTCCATCAATGTTGCAGTCATTAGTGATAAATAAGGCGTGCATAGTAGTAAAAAGATGATCTTTTCGGTAGCTAGAGGGTAAAATTTACGGTAAACCTATGTAATTGCTGTTTTACAGGGTGTAAAGCACAAATTTGACAGGCAATAGATTGTCGTTATGCGATTGCAATGCTGGCATGATAAACATTGCTTGTCATCATGAAAAAACTGCATGAGAAAAATTGTAAATTTCTCTTTATGACCTAAATCAAATTATGTAGAATGCGCGCCATTAGGGTGACGAAAACGTTTGCGTCGGGTCATTCAACAGTTTTTTTGCAACTTTCAGTACTAATCTGAGTCAGGAGATACAGATGCTTAAGCGTGATATGAACATCGCAGATTACGATGCGGAACTGTTCGCAGCTATCCAGGAAGAAACTCTTCGCCAGGAAGAACACATTGAACTTATCGCTTCTGAAAACTACACAAGCCCACGTGTAATGGAAGCGCAAGGTTCTCAGCTAACGAACAAATACGCTGAAGGCTACCCAGGTAAGCGTTACTACGGCGGTTGTGAGTACGTAGATAAAGCTGAAGCACTAGCAATTGAGCGTGCATGCCAACTATTTGGTTGTGAGTACGCTAACGTACAGCCTCACTCAGGTTCTCAAGCAAACAGCGCAGTTTACATGGCGCTTCTTAACCCTGGCGATACAGTTTTAGGCATGAGCCTAGCACACGGTGGTCACCTAACTCACGGTTCACCAGTAAACTTCTCGGGTAAGCACTACAACGTTATCCCTTACGGTATCGATGAAGCTGGTCAAATCAACTACGACGAGATGGAACAGCTAGCACTTGAACACAAACCTAAGATGATCATCGGTGGTTTCTCTGCTTACTCGCAAATCGTTGATTGGAAACGCATGCGTGAAATCGCTGACAAAGCAGGTGCTTACTTATTTGTTGATATGGCGCACGTAGCTGGTCTTATCGCCGCCGGTGAATACCCAACACCAGTACCGCATGCTCACGTGGTAACAACAACGACGCACAAAACACTAGCAGGTCCTCGCGGTGGTCTTATCTTGTCAAATGCTGGCGAAGATATGTACAAGAAATTGAACTCAGCAGTGTTCCCTGGTGGTCAAGGTGGCCCTCTAATGCACGTTATCGCTGGTAAAGCAGTAGCGTTCAAAGAAGCGATGGAGCCAGAGTTCAAAGCTTATCAAGCTCGCGTAGTGAAAAACGCAAAAGCAATGGTTGGTCAGTTCCAAGAGCGTGGCTACAAAATCGTATCTAACGGTACAGAAAACCACTTGTTCCTTGTTGACCTAATCGACAAAGATATCACTGGTAAAGACGCAGACGCGGCACTAGGTGCTGCAAACATCACTGTAAACAAGAACTCAGTACCAAATGACCCACGCAGCCCATTCGTAACGTCTGGTATCCGTGTAGGTACGCCAGCGATCACTCGCCGTGGCTTCACTGAAGAAGATGCAAAAGAGCTAGCAAACTGGATGTGTGACGTTCTAGATAACATCGGCAACGAAGAAGTTATCGAAGCGACTAAACAGAAAGTGCTAGAAATTTGTAAGCGTCTACCAGTTTACGCCTAACATTTTTTGAAAATAACTCAGGCGAACTCGTTCTATTTCTGCGATTCGGTTTGATTATTTGATTGATGAAAGGTCCTCATTTGAGGGCCTTTTTGTTTGTCTGGCGTTTGGAATGAGATATAGCGAGAGAGTGTGATAAGGGGATGGCTACCAACACTGTCCCTTTTCAATATATCCAAACCACGTCATTCCGATGAGCCTAGGCGAGATCAGGAATCTTGTTGAGGCGCACTCTTTTACTCAGAGTTTCTCTAAAAATCATCAGTACTCTGAAAACTGATTCTGAATCACGCTCGTTCCTCGCTGTTCAGAATGACAGTGGTAGAATGGCTTTTTATCATCATTTGTCAGATACAAAAAAGGTTGGCACTGAGCCAACCTTTCTTTTCAAAACAAGCTTTTCAAAACAAGCGAGAGCTTATTTAATCTCGATACCTTGAGCTTGCATATCGGCATGGTAAGAAGAGCGAACAAATGGACCACACGCTGCATGCGTGAAGCCAAGTTCTAGTGCAACTTCTTTTAGCTCGTCAAACTCTGATGGTGGAACGTAACGTTCTACTGGCAAGTGGTGACGGCTTGGCGCTAAATACTGGCCTAGAGTCAGCATCGTTACGCCGTGTGCGCGTAGATCTTTCAGTACTTCGATGATTTCTTCTTTGGTTTCACCAAGACCCATCATCAAACCAGACTTGGTCGGTACATCGGGATGCTGCTCTTTGAACTTCTTAAGAAGCTCAAGTGACCATTTGTAGTTCGCACCTGGGCGAGCTTTACGGTAAAGACGTGGCGCGGTTTCTAAGTTGTGGTTGAAGACATCTGGCGGATTGTCTTTCATTAGATCAAGCGCTACATCCATGCGACCACGGAAGTCAGGAACCAGTGTTTCAATCTTAATATGCGGGTTTAACGCACGGATCTCGCGGTTACAATCGGCAAAGTGTTGTGCACCGCCGTCACGCAGATCGTCACGGTCAACAGAAGTGATTACTACGTATTTCAGCTTCATATCGGCAATGGTTTTCGCCAGTTTTTGAGGCTCTTCTGCTTCCGGTGGTAATGGGCGGCCATGAGCAACGTCACAGAAAGGACAACGACGAGTACAAATAGCACCTAAGATCATGAAGGTTGCTGTACCGTGGTTAAAACATTCCGCTAGGTTCGGGCAAGATGCTTCTTCACATACGGAGTGAAGTTTATTCTTACGCATCGCCGCTTTGATGTCTTGAATTCGTTGGCTGTCGGCTGGTAGCTTGATCTTCATCCAATCAGGCTTACGTAGCACTTCTTTCTGCTCTGTAGGCATGTTCTTTACGGGAATCAATGCCATTTTATCGGCGTCACGATATTTAACGCCTTTTTCCATCTGGATTGGTTTGCTCATGCTTTATTACCTTGAGAAGGTGCTTCTGTGCTGAATTCTACTTGCTCATAATCGAGCAAAGTAACGAGTTCTTCTATTAATTGTTTTTCTACGGCTTCTACATTGTCTGGGCCGCCAAATTGGCTGACCTGAACCATTTCCATACCTTCATAACCACAAGGGTTAATACGCAGAAACGGTGTTAAATCCATATTTACGTTCAAGGCTAAACCATGAAACGAGCATCCTTTACGAATGCGTAAACCGAGAGAGCATATTTTCTTACCGGCAACGTAGACACCTGGTGCGTCAGGTCGCGCGGCTGAGTCAATATTGTATGCTTTTAGCGTGTTGATCACGAGGTTCTCGATTGTGGTAACGAGATCTCGTACACCTAATTTTTTGCGGCGTAGGTTGATCAAGAAGTAGGCGACCAACTGACCAGGGCCATGATACGTAACCTGACCTCCGCGATCACTTTGTACAACAGGAATATCGCCAGTGTTAATCAAGTGCTCAGCTTTACCTGCCTGTCCTTGCGTAAATACTGGGTTATGTTCTACCAACCAGACTTCATCACGGGTTTCTTCTGTGCGTTGGTCGGTGAACTCATGCATCGCCTTCCATACAGGCTCATAGTCTTGGCGGCCAAGTCGTTTTACAACAAGTTGGTGTTGCATGGGAATTCCTGTTGCTAATATATAAAGTTTTTGGATTATAAACCGGATAACCCTGATGCTCTACCGCTGCGTAACAGATTTTTAACTGAAAGCGATGTAAAGCCTCGTTATCTCTTTGATAAATAAAAAGAAAGCAGCCAAGGCTGCTTTCAAAAAAAATTTAATCTATCAAAAAATTATAGAACCATGCGTACGATGTCAATTTCACCTAACTCTTTGTACAGTGTCTCAACCTGCTCGATAGAGGTTGCAGTAATGTTGATTGACACAGAGTGGTAGTTGCCCTTAGCACTTGGTTTAACGGTCGGGCTGTAGTCACCTGGAGCATGGCGCTGAATAACTTCAAGAACAAGCTCTGGAAGTTCAGGCTTTGCATGACCCATTACCTTGTAAGTAAATGAACAAGGGAACTCAAGCAGGTCTTTTAATTTTGCATCAGAGTTGATGGTTAGCATATCGATAACTCCAGTAGATATTCGTTGCGGTGCGAAATAGTACAGTCAAATTAGGGGGAACTCAAGACGAGGAGCTCAAACTTAAAAAGCCGCCCATTCAGGCGGCTTTGCGAATAAGTTTGCTACTCTAACGTTCTTTTTAGAAGAAGCTCTTGAATAACAATACGATGTAATCCCACATGCGGCTAAATAGACTACCTTGCTCTACGGTTTCTAGTACCATTAGTGGGTACTCGGCAATATCTTCACCATCGATCTGATAGTATAGCTTGCCAACTACATCACCTTTATTAATTGGGGCTTCTAGCTCTTTTTCAAGGACGAAGCTTGCTTTTAAGTTTTTCGCTTCACCACGCGGTAGTGTTACGTAAGTATCTTGGTCAAGACCCAGTGCTACGGTGTCTTTGTTACCCATCCACACTTTTTCTTCTACGAACGTTTCACCTGCTTTGTGCGGTGCCACTGTTTCGAAGAAACGGAAGCCGTAGCTTAGCAGCTTTTTGCTTTCTGACTTACGAGCATTGGCATCTTTAGTACCCATAACGACCGCAACCAAGCGCATTTGACCTTCAGTTGCTGAACTTACTAGGCTGTAACCCGCATTACTTGTGTGACCCGTTTTGATGCCGTCAACGTTCATGCTCTTATCCCAAAGTAGACCGTTACGGTTGTATTGGGTGATGCCGTTGTAAGTAAATTTCTTCTCTGAGTACACTCGGTACTCATTTGGTACGTCACGGATAAGTGCTTTACCTAGCAGTGCCATGTCGTATGGTGTTGAGTACAATTCTGCGTTATCTAAGCCATGAACGTTGGCAAAGTGCGAGTTAGTCATACCCAATGTGTTGGCCCAAGCGTTCATTAGGTCAACAAACGCATCTTCTGAACCTGCAATATGTTCTGCCATCGCAACACAGGCATCGTTACCTGACTGGACGATGATACCTCGGTTCAGGTCACGTACTTTAACTGTTGTGCCTACTTCAATGAACATCTTTGATGAATCAGGGAAGTTTTTCGCCCACGCATTTTTACTGATGGTGACATCATCATCTTCTGAGATATTACCACGCGCTAGCTCTTGGCCGATTACATAGCTGGTCATCATCTTAGTCAGACTAGCTGGAGACAATTTTGTGTTCATCTCTTTCTCTGCCAGTACTTTACCTGAATGGTAATCCATCAGCACGTAGCCCTTCGCCGCGATTTGAGGGGCATCTGGAACAACGATAGGTGATGCAAGAGCAGATTGAGCGAAAGTTGCAGAAAGGGCAACCGAAGAAACGAGAATAGATTTCACAAACTTATTTTTATTCATGGTAATTCAAATTTTTGGGTTAACTGCAGACATCTTATCAGAATCCCTAGTTATGTAAGAGGGGGATCAAAGAGAAATTCATGACACGAGGTCATTTGGCAGTGTTGTGTTTTTTAATAAATGCAGACGAATAGCCGAGCAACTTTACTTTATCTAATGTGGCTTGCGTCAGGGAATAGTCAGTAAATGGCCCTAACAACAAGCGATAAGACTCTTTCGCACTCTCTAGGAAAGTTTCTGTATCCAATTTTTGACCAAGCTCGGTACCTAAAGTTCGCGCGCGTTCTTCATTTTTTGATGATGCCACTTGAATAACGTACCTAGGGTGCGCTTCTAATGACTTTTTGTCCGTGGGCTGATTGATACTGATCACTTCAATTTCCACGTTCGCGGTGCCTGTTTTTATGACATCTAACTTGTGCGCGGCGGCATAGCTTAAATCAATGATACGACCATCGTGAAAAGGACCTCGGTCATTAACTCGTACTACGGTGGTTTTGCCGTTGTCAGTATTGGTAACTTTTACGTAACTTGGTAACGGTAGCGTTTTATGCGCTGCCGTCATTGAGTACATGTCATAGATTTCGCCATTAGAAGTCAAATGACCTTGGAATTTTTTCCCATACCAAGATGCGCGGCCTTTTTCTTTAAAGCCTTTCGCATTGCGAACTATTTTGTAGTCTTTGCCACGCAAGTGGTAATCTTTGTTCCCACCTAGGCTGTACGGTTCATATTTAGGATGCGCATCCTCGATGTGTTCGACTGAAAGCGGTGTATCCGGTGCAACATCGGATTCGAGTTCGTAACGGCCTTCTTGTTCTTTTTGGCTAGTTGATGAACAGCCTGCCAAAATAAGAGCAGAGAAAACCAAGGAATATAAAGCGCGTTTTTGCATGTCTAGGTCGCCTTAGAGAATGCTTTTCGGTGCGTATGAATCGACATCAGAATACCAAAACCAGCCATCAAGGTTACCATTGATGTGCCGCCATAACTGATGAGTGGCAACGGTACACCTACAACAGGTAGGATGCCACTTACCATGCCAATATTTACAAAAATATACACGAAGAAGCTGAGTACAATACTGCCTGCCATCATTCGTCCAAATGCGGTTTGCGCTTGGCTGGCGAGATATAAACCTCGTCCAATAATAAATAGATAGATGGCTAAAAGGCAAAGGAAGCCAATCATACCCCATTCTTCAGCAATTACTGCAAAGATAAAGTCAGTGTGTCGTTCAGGAAGAAATTCTAGTTGTGACTGCGTACCTTGCAACCAACCTTTGCCGGAAATACCGCCGGAGCCAATCGCAATTTTACTCTGAATAATGTGGTAGCCCGCTCCTAGCGGATCAGACTCCGGGTTAAATAGAGTACGAACTCGCACTTTTTGATACTCTCGCATCAAGAAAAACCACAGAATTGGAATGAAACCACCTAATGCAATCGCAGCACCAGCAATTATTTTCCAGCTAATGCCTGCGAGGAAGATAACAAAAATACCGGAAGCCGCGATCAGGATTGAGGTACCTAAGTCAGGCTGTTTTGCAATGAGAATGGTTGGTAAGCAGACCATAATCAGTGCAACAATGAGTGTTCTTAGCGTTGGTGGGAGGGGCTGTCTACCAACATAGCGAGCTACCATTAATGGCACCGCGAGCTTCAATAGCTCTGACGGTTGAAAGCGCACAAAACCGAGGTTAAGCCAACGCTGCGCGCCTTTCGATGCTTCACCGAAAAACAGCACGCCGAAAAGCAGTATAACGCCACCAACGAACATCAAAGGTGCCAAGCTTTCGTAAGTTCGTGGAGAAAGCTGTGCAAGGACGAGCATCACAACGAGTGAAAGCACCATTCGCATGGCTTGGCGATCCATCATCAGTAAACTTTGGCCACTGGCGCTGTACATGATCACCAGGCCAAACCCCATCAGGGCCAGTATGCCAAGTAGGAGTGGTAAGTCGATATGGAAGCGTTCAAACAGGGCGCGATTTTTACCTGTAGAGGGATCCATCTTCATTACTGTTTTACCTCTTTCTTCGCATTGTTTTCAGGCTCAATTTCTTCTGGACCAAGAACGACTCGGTCAAAAATTTTCCTTACTACTGGGGCACCGTTACTAGAACCACCACCGGCATTTTCTAGTACTACAGTGACGACCACTTTAGGATCATCAAATGGTGCAAAGCCAGTAAATAACGCATGGTCACGTAAGTGCTCGGCGATCTCATCGGCGTTGTACTCTTCGTTTTCACCCAGACCGAAGACCTGTGCAGTACCTGATTTACCCGCTGTTTCATAATTCATTTTGTAGAATGAGCGACGAGCTGTTCCGCGCGTGCCATGGTTTACCCGACGCATGCCTTCTTTCGCCATATCCCAGTACTTTTTAGGCACATTCTTGATTGGTGGGTAAGTCACGTATTCTGTCGTTTGCTGCTCTTCGAAGTCGTTACCATTTTCTATCGTCGCTTTGAGCAAGTGAGGTGCGATCACTTCTCCCTCGTTTACTAATACGGAGGTTGCTTTGGCGATTTGCATTGGTGTTGCTGTCCAATATCCTTGGCCGATACCCACAGGGATCGTATCACCTTTATACCATGGGGTTTTATGGCGAGACATTTTCCAGTCACGAGTCGGCATATTCGCCTTACTTTCTTCGTAGATATCAATGCCAGTGTAATCACCAAAACCGAACATCATCATCCAATTCGAAATACGGTCAATACCCATGTCATAAGCGATTTGATAGTAGAAGGTATCAACAGACTCTTCGATCGACTTAATGATATCGACGCGCCCGTGCCCCCAACGCAACCAGTCACGAAACGGGCGTGTGTTGGAGTTTGGTATGCGCCAATAACCAGGGTCATTTCGTGTGGTGTTAGGTGTGACGACACCTTCTTGCAGCGCGGCTACCGCCATAAATGGTTTGATGGTAGACGCAGGAGGGTAAATGCCAAGTGTAGTGCGGTTGACCAAAGGACGGTTTTTATCGTTCAAAAGGGCGCGATAGTCTTTACCTGAGATTCCGTGCACGAACGAGTTAGGATCGTAGCTAGGGCTCGAAACCATAGCCAGTACGCCGTTGTCTCTAGGATCGATTACTACAGCACTGCCTCGGCGGCCGTCCAATAATTGGTGTACGTACAACTGCAAGTTGATATCAAGGTTTAAAACGATGTCTTTTCCGGGTACAGGTGGAACGTACTTTAAGGTACGAATTACTCGGCCGCGGCTGTTTACCTCGACTTCTTGATATCCGGCTGTACCGTGTAAGAGGTCTTCGTAGTATTTTTCAATACCCAGCTTACCAATGTCGCGAGTGGCTTGATAGTTTGCGTCTTTTTCTTCTCGGATCAGGCGCTGCATGTCGCGATCATTGATTCGAGAAACATACCCAATCACGTGGGTTAAGACTTCGCTGAAAGGGTAGTAGCGCTTTAAGGTCGCACTTATTTCCACACCTGGAAAGCGGTACTGATTGACGGAGAATACCGCTACTTGTTTTTCGTTCAGTTGGGTAAGCAGTGGGACCGATTTAAATCGACGAGTCCGTTTACGCTCGTGGTGGAAACGTTCAATCTGGTCTGGTGTAATTTCCAGAATAGTCTGTAATTCTTGGATGGTTGCATCAATGTCTTTAATTTTTTCTGGGGTCAGTTCTAAGTTAAAGACGGGACGGTTCTCTGCCAGTAAAACGCCATTTCGGTCATAAATTAGACCTCGGTTAGGCGCGATAGGCACTACTTTGATGCGGTTATCGTTCGAGCGGGTTTGATAGTCTTGAAACTGGTTCACCTGAATGTTGTACATGTTGGCAACCAGAGCTCCCATCAAGACAACAATGCCGATAAAAGCAACAATAGCGCGGCTGGCAAACAGACGCGCTTCGGCTTGATAATCTCGGATTTGACTGCGTCGTTTACGAATCATTAACGCTTGGCTCTAAAGTTAAACAACGATTATTCGCGATGATAAGGGTGGTTAGCGGTGATGCTCCACGCTCGGTACAAGCTTTCTGCCATTACGATACGCACTAGAGGGTGGGGTAGCGTTAAGGCAGACAATGACCAGCTTTGGTCTGCTGCAGCTTTGCATGCAGGAGCGAGTCCTTCAGGACCGCCGATTAATATTGATACATCACGGCCATCTAATTTCCAAGCTTCTAACTGCTCAGCGAGTTGAGGAGTGTCCCATTTTTTACCTGGGATATCTAACGTGACGATACGGTTGCCTTTTGGTACCGCCGCGAGCATCGCTTCTCCTTCTTTTTGCAGGATGCGAGCGATATCGGCATTCTTACCACGCTTACCAGCAGAGATTTCAATCAACTCCAACGGCATATCATGCGGGAAACGGCGACGATATTCTTGAAAGCCTTCCTCAACCCATTTTGGCATTTTTGTGCCAACAGCAATTAGTTGAATTTTCAAAAGATTAACCCCAGAGTTTTTCTAGCTGGTAGAGTTCGCGGTGCTCTTCTTGCATCACGTGAAGCATGGCGTCGCCCATATCTAGGACTACCCATTCACCTTCGTTTTCACCTTCCATTCCTAGTGGCTCAAGACCGGCTTTTTTCACTTCTGTTGCAACATGGTCAGCGATGGATGAAACGTGGCGTTTGGATGTACCAGTACAGATGATCATGTAATCTGTCACGCTTGATTTATCTTCCACATTTAGGACGATAATGTCTTCCGCTTTCATGTCGTCGGCTTTATCAGCTAAAAAGTCTTTCAGTTCTTCGCGAAGCACTCGGTTTTCCTCGGTTTGTCTCTTATCTCTAAAGTGTTTTACATTCTTGCTTGCAAAACAGGTCGCGCACTATATCACGCTTTGATTTTTAAATTGCCAGCTTAATATCAGGAGAGCAGGTTTCTAAGCTCAACTGATGAATAGTTGGCCATACAGACTCGTCATACTGAGTTTTGGCTTTTATCTCGGCTTGAGCCAACAAGGAGAGCAATGCACAAATACGACTCGCTGATAAGCGGGTCAGTGCTGCGTTATAGAGTGGACGCTTGTTTTGCCAAACTCGATATTTCTCAAATACCTGGTTCATTCCCATTTGAGTTAAGTCTTGATGCATATTTAAAAGTTGGCTCAACTCTTTTTGTACACTTCGAATCAAGATCACGGTCTCAACCCCTTCCGCCTCAAGTTGGCGAAGAATACGTTGTGCACGGTTTGCTTTACCTGCCAGTAAGGCGTCGATCCAGTTAAAGGTAGTGAAGTGATTATGGCGACTTAGGGCTTCCTCTAAACGTATGATGGTCAGCTCACCATCCGGATAGAGTAGGGCCAATTTCTCTAAGCTTTGTGTCAATGCAAATAGGTTACCTTCATGCCATTGAGCCAACATTTGCAGTGATTGCTGATCGGGTTTTAGTCCCAACGTGCGGCAACGTGTCTGAATGAACATAGGTAGGCGTTGAAGGTCTGGCGACAAGCAGCTTACCCAATCGCCTTTTGAGCTTAATGCTTTGAACCATTTCGCATTTTCTTGGGCTTTGGTCAGTTTGCTACCAACAATGACGAGCATGATGTCATCATGAAGCATATCACACAGTGTTTGCAGCTCTTTGCTGACGGCGGTTGTTACGCCACTTTCAGGAATTTCAAGCTCAATCAATTGACGGTTTGAAAACAGGCTCATCGCTTGGAAACAGTCGTAAACTTGGTTCCAGTCGATGCTAGCATCCACCGCAAAACGGTGTTTTTCCTCAAAACCTTGCTGAAACGCTGCCTTTTGGATTGCTTGGCGGCTTTCTTGAATCAGTAACGGCTCATTACCAAAGATTAAGTAAACCTGTTTAACTTGTTTAGTTAAATGATCCGTTAGCTTATCGGCATAAATTCGCATAGTGACTAAGAGTTTTTGTTCGCTGGCTCAGAGATTTGTCCTGCTTCATATTCGGCACGAATACGGCCCAACTGGCGCATCATCTGTTTTGCAGCTTGCAAGCGCATCTCGTCTTCAATTACGTCACGCTCAACAGATTTTGCAAGTGCGGTCAACGGGTTGTCTAGGTAGTTGCGGTTTACTGTTGTCGTAAAGTTTTTAGAACCATAGCCAGGAATTGTCACACGGTATTTTACTACGTATGTCAGCTCTTTTTCTGCTGCACGGCTATTTTGATAAAGCGATAGTGTACGCTCATCGATTGTCGCTTCCGTCAAATGAAGGTTGGGTACCGTCGATGATGGTTGAACAAGTTCAACTTTGTTCAGTTCGAGTTGAGAGCGAACATAGCGAGTTAATTCACTGTATTCATCGTAGCTGGAGAAAGACATAGTGTGCAGCTCTTCCGGTACGGAATACTCGCCGCGAAGGTGAAAACCACAGGCAGAAAGAAGCCCCGCTAATACCAATACCACTGGTAGTTTAATCAAAGAGAAAAAGCGCATTGATTGTATTCATCCTAAATTGAAGGGGTTATTTACCTTAAACCACTCATGTGAATGGTTTGAGGTAAATAAACAGGGTAGAAAACTACCCTGTTTAATGACTCTTGGTTAACAAATAAGTTCGCTAAACAGAGACAAATTGACAGCTGCGATTAGTTTGCAACGATGTTCAGCAGTTTACCTGGAACGTAAATAACTTTACGAATAGTCAGGCCATCAGTGAACTTAACCACGTTTTCGTCGTTTAGACCAAGCTGTTCGATATCGTCTTTAGAGATATCAGCTGGGACTGTTAGCTTCGCACGTAGCTTACCGTTAACTTGAACAACGATAGTTTTTTCGTCTTCAACTAGCGCTTTTTCGTCAAACGTCGGCCATGCCGCGTTATCAATGTCTGTTTCACCTAGTGCTGCCCATAGCTCGTATGAGATATGCGGAGTGATAGGGTAAAGCATGACAACAATAGCTCTCAGTGCTTCGTCAAGGATTGCACGATCTTGCGCAGATTCTTGAGGCGCTTTCGCTAGTTTGTTCATCAGCTCCATGATCGCTGCGATCGCGGTGTTGAATGTTTGACGACGAGCGATATCGTCCGTCACTTTCGCGATAGTCTTGTGAACGTCGCGGCGAAGTGCTTTTTGATCACCAGAAAGCGCTGAGGTATCTACTGCTTCTGCTGCACCTTTCGCTGTGTGCTCTTTCACTAGTTTCCAAACACGTTTTAGGAAGCGGTTCGCACCTTCTACGCCAGACTCTTGCCATTCAAGTGTCATGTCCGCTGGAGACGCGAACATCATGAATAGACGTACTGTGTCAGCGCCGTACTTGTCTACCATTTCTTGAGGGTCGATACCGTTGTTCTTAGACTTAGACATCTTGATCATGCCTGAGTGCGTTACATCACGACCTTCAGTGTCTTTAGCAGAAGTAATGCGGCCTTTACCATCACGTTCAACGGCTACGTCTGTTGGAGCTACCCACTCTTTGCCGCCTTTCTCGTTCTCGAAGTAGAACGCATCAGCCAGTACCATGCCTTGACACAGTAGTTGCTTGAACGGTTCGTCAGAAGTTACGTAACCCGCATCGCGCAGTAGTTTGTGGAAGAAGCGTGAGTACAGTAGGTGCATACAAGCGTGCTCGATACCACCGATGTATTGATCTACTGGTAGCCAGTAGTTTGCTTTTTCTGGGTCTAGGATGTCGTCCGCTTGTGGTGAACAGTAACGCGCGTAGTACCAAGAAGATTCCATGAACGTATCGAACGTATCTGTCTCACGTAGAGCAGGTTCGCCGTTAAAGGTTGTCTTCGCCCACTCTTTGTCTGCTTTGATTGGGCTGGTTACGCCGTCCATTACCACGTCTTCTGGAAGAATCACTGGTAGTTGGTCAGCAGGTACTGGGTGAACTTCACCGTCTTCAGTCGTTACCATTGGGATTGGTGCGCCCCAGTAACGTTGACGAGATACACCCCAGTCGCGTAGACGGAAGTTTACAGTCTTAGTGCCTTTGCCTTCTGCTTCTAGCTTCGCTGCAATTGCATCGAACGCCGCTTGGAATTCGAGGCCGTCGAATTCACCTGAATCGAACAGTACGCCTTTCTCTGTGTATGCTGCTTCAGAGATGTCTAGCTCGCTGCCATCAGCAGGCTTGATAACAGGCACGATGTCTAGACCGTACTTCGTTGCGAACTCGTAGTCACGTTGGTCGTGCGCAGGTACAGCCATTACCGCGCCTGTACCGTAGTCCATCAGTACGAAGTTTGCTACGTATACTGGTACTTCGCGGCCGTTCAATGGATGAATAGCAGTAAGGCCAGTTGCCATACCTTTCTTCTCCATTGTCGCTAGCTCAGCTTCTGCAACCTTGTTGTTCTTACATTCGTCGATAAACGCTGCAAGCTCTGGATTGTTCTCTGCTGCAAGAGCTGCAAGAGGGTGGCCGGCTGCGATACCCACGTAAGTCACACCCATTAGCGTATCTGGACGTGTTGTGTAAACTTCTAGGTTTTGTTGACCCTTAACTTCAAACTTCAGTTCAACACCTTCAGAACGACCAATCCAGTTGCGCTGCATGGTTTTCACCATTTCAGGCCAACCTTCAAGCTTGTCTAAGTCGTCTAGTAGCTCTTGAGCGTACTCAGTGATTTTGATGAACCATTGAGGGATTTCTTTTTGCTCTACAGGCGTATCACAACGCCAGCAACAACCGTCTTCAACCTGCTCGTTTGCAAGAACAGTTTGGTCGTTAGGACACCAGTTAACAGAAGAAGTCTTTTTGTAAACTAAACCTTTCTCGTAAAGTTTAGTGAAGAACTCTTGTTCCCAGCGGTAGTACTCCGGTGTACATGTTGCGAATTCACGGTTCCAATCGTAACCAAAGCCTAGAAGCTTAAGTTGGTTCTTCATGTATTCGATGTTTTCGTAAGTCCAAGGTGCTGGCGCAGTTTTGTTTTTTACTGCTGCGTTTTCTGCAGGTAGACCGAATGCGTCCCAACCGATTGGTTGCATCACGTTTTTGCCTTGTAGGCGTTGGAAACGAGATACTACATCACCGATAGTGTAGTTGCGCACGTGACCCATGTGCAGTCGACCACTTGGGTATGGGAACATGGACAGACAGTAGAATTTTTCTTTATTTGGGTCTTCACTTACAACAAAGGTTTTGTTGTCATCCCAGTGCTTTTGAACTTTTTGTTCAATATCTTGTGGGTTGTATTGTTCTTGCATCGATGGTATCCGTTATCTTGGAATTTGTGAGTTCGGTTAGAACAGACTTAAATAGATCGTCATAGAATACCTAAAGCTAGGGATCACAACAATAGCCAATCTGTACCCATGCGCCCTTAAGTGACGCAGGTAGGAGAAAGATGGAGGTCAGTTATGCCTAAACGTAAAACAGGTTATGAGGAAATGCTCGAGGATGTGATTGAAACCTTGAAGCACAGTCCGGAAGAAGTTAACAAAGCGATTGAGACGTCGGGCAAAGTGGTGGATGCTGCTAATGACTTGACCAAAGATGAATTGGCTTTAATCAAAGCGTACCTTAAAGCAGACTTAAAAGAGTTTTCAGAGAGTTACGAGGATAGCAAAAGCGGCCCGTTTTACTTAACGATTGCGGACTCGATATGGCAAGGGCTGTTAGAGATTACTGACCGAACTAAAGTTGAGTGGGTTGAGTTGTTCGATGACTTAGAGCATCAAGGGCTATATGAAGCAGGAGAGGTGATAGGCTTAGGCACTTTAGTCTGTGATGAGTGTGGTCACAAGACAACGTATAACCACCCAACTGTAATCATTCCGTGTATTAAATGTGGTCACAAAGGCTTTACTCGTCAGTCATTAAAGCCATAAATGGCGCGTAACGACAGTATAATGCTATGAATAAAAAAGAGGCTTAGTCGCCTCTTTTTTGTCTTTTCTACTTTCAAGCTGTTATCAGCTCTGTTTTCTTCTTAAACCGAAAGCCAGAGCTAAACTTAACCCTACCCAAATATACAATGGCCAAGTACCAACGATTCGATATGGCGTTTTCCCATCGGTTGGGGTGAGCTCTGCGCGCAGTACTGCAGTTTCAAACTGCGGTACTTGCTCAACGATTTTACCTTTGTGATCGGTTACCGCTGTTAATCCGTTGTTAGTCGAGCGGATGAGCGGTTTACCTAACTCTAAGGCACGCATACGGGCGATCTCCATATGCTGAAGAGGGCCGATAGAGTGACCAAACCATGCATCGTTTGAAAGCGTTAGAATGAAGTCTGTTTCGTCAGTCACATTTTGACGCACTTGCTCATTAAAGATGATCTCATAGCAAAGCGCTGGTGCCATGTGCATGCCATTCGCAACGATGTTTGGCTGCACAAAAGCCCCACGGCTAAACGATGACATCGGTAGGTTAAAGAATGGCGCTAATGGGCGCAAAATATCTTCAAATGGTACAAACTCACCAAACGGTAGTAGGTGATGCTTATGGTAACGTTCGCTTAAATCGAAGCTGTAGTCACCGTATGGTGTGATGCCGAGGGACAGAATACTGTTGTAGAACTGTCGATCTTCAGCTTGGTTGACGACACCGGTGATGATTGCGCTGTTATTCATTTTTGCAGCGCTGTCGATATTGCTCAAAAATGAAGGCACTTCAATTTCAAAAGCGGGAATTGCTGCTTCTGGCCAAACGATAATGTCAGCATCCCAGTTTTCACGAGTTAAGTCAGCGTACTTCATGATGGTTGGCCAGCGTTGACTTGGTAGCCACTTTAGGTTTTGGTCTACGTTACCTTGAATTAGTGCGAGCTTAGTCGTGTCTTCTGGTCGGGGTGTTACCCAATCGTAGTTGCGAATCCCAAAGCCAGTACTGAGTAGTACCGCAGGGATAATCACCATCAGCCACTGCTTATGAATCCATGCATAGGCTAACGCCCCTGCGCTGATAAGGATAAATAGAGTAAGCAGTTCTACGCCGCCAATTGGTGCAAAGCTTGCGAGTGGAGCATCTATCTGGCTATAGCCTAGCCATAACCAAGGGAAGCCGGTCATCACCCAACCACGCAACCAATCACTGATCAGCCATAAAGCAGGTGCAGCGAGAAGTGCTTTTGTGAGCGTAAATTGAGGAAACAGCTTGTTGTTGAGCCAAGCAAATAAGCCTGAATAAACAGCCAAGTAGGCAACAAGTAAGCCCATTAAAAATAAATTGGCAATGAGCGGCATACCGCCAAAACCGGAGATACTGACGTAAACCCAGCTAACGCCAGTTGCAAATTGACCTAACCCCCAAGCATAACCAATCCATAGTGCGCGTTTCGGAGTTTGGTTAGCAAGAAGAATCAGTAGAATTGCAGGGCTAAGAATGGCAATAGGCCACAGCTGGTAAGGAGCGAAAGCGAGTGTAGTAGAGGCGCCAACAAAAGCGGCCACTAAGGGCCGCTTAAGGCGATGAAAGAGTTCATTCATCATTGTAATTTTCTGAGATTCCCAATGGGTATCGCGTTACTCTTGAGTGGCTTCAACCAGGGTTTCTTCGTCTGGGATCGTCACTTGGAGTTGAATGACACGACGGTTATCGGCAGCGGTGACTTTGAAGTTGTAGCCTTCAATTTCAACCAGTTCACCACGAGAAGGTAAGTGACCAAAGGCAGTCATGACCATACCACCAACGGTATCAACTTCCTCATCGCTGAAGTTGGTTCCGAATGTCTCATTAAACTCTTCGATGGTTGTCAGCGCTCTGACAGCAAACGTATGCTTGCTCAGCTTACGAATGTCCGTCTCTTCACTTTCATCGAATTCATCTTCAATATCCCCGACGATTTCCTCAAGGATATCTTCAATGGTCACAAGACCAGAAACACCACCGAATTCATCGACAACAATGGCCATATGATAACGTTCTTCACGGAATTCTTTCAGCAGTCGATCAACGCGTTTACTTTCCGGTACCACAACCGCTGGTCGAATGACTTCTTCGATATCAAATGGATTACTGCCTGAGCCTAAGTATTTAAGTAAGTCCTTCGCTAGAAGTATGCCTTCCACATGGTCTTTATCTTCGCTGATCACAGGGTAGCGAGAGTGTTGAGCATCGGTAATCAAAGCAACCAAGGTATCAAGGTCGTGAGTACGCTCAACTGTAACCATTTGCGAACGCGGGATCATAATGTCACGCACACGCATTTCGGAGATTTCCATAACACCTTCGAGCATATCGCGAGTGTCATGGTCAATCAGGTCGTTAACTTCAGAGTCGCGGATAACATCCACAAGCTCTTGGCGATCTTTTGGTTCGCCCTGAAATAGTTGACCTAGACGTTCAAAGAAGGACTTTCTACTCGGACCTTCTGCCTTTTCTTTCTTATCTTCGTTAGAAGAGGGAGAATTATCTTCGTTCATTGTTTCTCAATTAAGTAACGCTATCAGAAGTGTGATAGCACACATAGAGAGGCGAACACGAGAGTCATTTAGGTGGTTCGCCTTTCCCTGTCGAGTGGCCAATAGCTACTCTTTTTCAGCAATGTAAGGATCTTCATAACCCATACCTTGCATGATTTCGGTTTCGAGGGACTCCATCTCTTCGGCTTCGTCATCCTCTATATGATCATAACCTAGCAGATGCAAGCTGCCATGTACAACCATATGCGCCCAATGTGCTAGCAGAGGCTTGCTCTGTTCAACCGCCTCTTTTTCAACAACTTGGCGGCAAATAATCAAATCACCAAGTAAATCTATTTCCATACCAGGAGGTGCTTCAAATGGAAACGACAACACATTAGTTGGTTTATCTTTGCCGCGATACTCATGATTGAGCGTATGACTTTCTTGTTCATCAACAATACGAATGGTGACTTCGGCTTGTGGCTGGAAGAGAGGAATTGTCTTATCTAGCCACAATTGGAAATCTTGCTGCGAAGGCAGACCTTCTTCATTTTCGACTGCCAGTTGCAGATCAAGTTCAATCGCCATGATTATTCCTTAGTTGAAGCAACTTGTGCATTCAGTTCGGCTTTTGCTGCTTCTAGTAACTTCGCATCGCGTTCTTCACGACGGCGTTTCTCGAACTCTTTACGCTCTTTCTGGTCTTGTGCTTCCCACTTCTCGTACGCGTTAACGATACGAGCAACCACAGGGTGACGTACAACGTCGTCGGCTAAGAAGAAGTTAAAGCTGATGTCGTCAACTTCGCTTAGTACTTCAATAGCATGACGAAGACCCGATTTCGCACCACGAGGTAAGTCAATCTGCGTGACATCACCAGTGATAACCGCGCGAGAGTTAAAACCAATACGCGTTAGGAACATCTTCATCTGTTCAACTGTGGTGTTCTGACTCTCATCAAGAATGATAAAGGCGTCGTTTAGAGTACGACCACGCATGTAAGCAAGAGGGGCAACCTCAATCACGTTACGTTCAATCAGCTTCTCTACGCGCTCAAAGCCCAGCATTTCAAATAGGGCGTCGTATAGCGGACGTAGGTATGGGTCGACTTTCTGGCTTAAATCACCAGGTAGGAAGCCCAATTTCTCACCAGCTTCAACCGCTGGACGAGTAAGTAGAATACGGCGGATCTCTTGGCGCTCTAGTGCGTCAACAGCTGCTGCTACAGCAAGGTAGGTTTTACCTGTACCAGCCGGGCCAATACCAAAAGAAATATCATGCGTGACCATGTTAACCAAGTACTGCGCTTGGTTTGGCGTACGTGGTTTGATCACACCTTTCTTGGTTTTGACGAAGACTTCTTTACCATGCTCGATATTAGACTCAGTATTCTGCTCAAGAACACCAGACTCTTTGATCGCTAGATGGATTTGCTCAGGCTCAATATCTGGGATCTCACCTCGTACAGGTGCGGTATCAACATATAGAGTTTTCAGGATATCCAGCGCAGCTGATGCGGTATGAGGTTTACCGACAATCGTAAAGTGGTCACTACGGTGGTTAATTTCAACGCCTAGACGACGTTCTAAATGCTTGATGTTGTCATCGAATGGACCGCACAGGCTAGCTAGTCGGCGGTTGTCTGAAGGTTCTAGGTTAATTTCTAGAGTTACGATTTTATTGCTCAATGTTGCCTCTCATTTTTTGCCACTTAGTGAGAGCCTGATAACGACCAGGCTCTCTATGGCTATTTATACGAGCTTACGGCGTAAAAGTAGCTACACCCAGCTCATCTTCGCGACGTGTTTTCGCCATCATCTGCGTTGGGGAAATCACACTACGAAGATCCATGTCTTTTTCAGTACGTACTAGCTCACCACGCAGTGAGTTTGCAAATACGTCTACGATCTTCACATCAACGAACTGACCAATTAGGTCTGCACTACCTTCAAAGTTTACTACACGGTTGTTTTCTGTACGAGCGCGTAGTTCCATTAGGTTTTTCTTCGAAGGACCTTCAACTAGAACACGTTGTTCTGTGCCAAGCATTAAGCGAGAGTAACGCATCGCTTGAGCATTGATAGTTTGCTGTAGTTCGTAAAGGCGCTCTTTCTTCACTTGTTCTGACACATCACAAGGGTAATCCGCTGCTGGCGTACCTGGACGTGGAGAGAAAATAAAGCTGAAGCTCATGTCAAAGTCTACATCTTTGATTAGCTTCATGGTGTCTTGGAAGTCTTTGTCTGTCTCACCAGGGAAACCAACAATAAAGTCTGAACTGATTTGAATATCAGGACGAGCTTTACGCAGTTTACGGATGATCGATTTGTATTCGATAGCGGTGTGAGGGCGTTTCATCATCGTTAGGATACGGTCACTACCACTTTGCACAGGTAAGTGCAGGAAGCTCACAAGTTCTGGCGTATCTTCGTATACTGCGATGATGTCGTCTGTGAATTCTAACGGGTGGCTCGTCGTGAAACGAATACGGTCGATACCATCGATAGACGCAACCAAACGAAGCAGTTCTGCAAATGAACAGATCTCACCATCGTGCATAGGACCACGGTACGCGTTTACGTTTTGACCCAGAAGGTTTACTTCACGTACGCCTTGTTCAGCAAGTTGGGCGATTTCGAACAGTACGTCATCCATTGGACGGCTTACTTCTTCACCACGAGTGTACGGTACGACACAGTAAGTACAGTACTTAGAGCAGCCTTCCATAATAGAAACGAATGCTGTCGCACCTTCAGCGCGAGGTTCAGGTAGGCGGTCGAACTTTTCGATCTCTGGGAACGAAATGTCCATAACTGGTGCATCATCGGACTGAGATTGTTTGATCATCTCAGGTAGGCGGTGCAAAGTTTGTGGGCCAAAAATAACGTCAACGTATGGTGCACGCTCACGAATATGGTCACCTTCTTGCGTTGCTACACAACCACCTACACCGATAACTACGCCAGGTTTTTTATCTTTTAGTGTTTTCCAGCGGCCTAACTGGTGGAAAACTTTCTCTTGCGCTTTTTCACGGATCGAACAGGTGTTAAGTAGAAGTACGTCTGCTTCCTCTGGCTCTTCCGTCAGCTCGTAGCCGTTTGCAGCATTAAGCAGGTCGGCCATTTTTGATGAATCGTATTCGTTCATCTGGCAGCCCCAGGTTTTAATTAGCAGTTTCTTACTCATCTCACTTTCGCTCGTTCAGTTGTACTTAAATCGGAGAGCTATTGCTCAAATTATAGCCGCCATCACGGCGGTAAGCGGCGTATTGTACTGCTTTAAAAAGCACCTGACTAGTGATCTAGCTAATTCTCTGCAAAGCCTGATGAAATCTAGTTTTTCGCCCTATGCAGAACAAGGTTTTTTGTTAAACAATTTTGTAAAAATAGCCATGGAAAGTACAATAAAAAACGCCAATTAATCAGCACGATGAAGAGTGAAAAATGAACAAGTATGACATCGCCGTGATCGGTGGCGGTATGGTCGGGGCAGCCGTCGCTGTTGGGTTTGCCAAGCAGGGCAGAAGCGTTGTCTTGGTTGAAGGTACAAAACCTAAAGTTTTTGATGCCGCTCAGGCGATGGATATTCGTGTATCTGCAATCTCGCACCAGTCGGTGGAGTTACTTGATTCACTCGGAGCATGGTCAGAGATCAAGAGCATGCGAGTTTGTCCTTATCGGCGGTTAGAAACTTGGGAGCACCCAGAGTGCCGTACTCGTTTTCACTCTGATGAATTGTCATTGGATCAGCTAGGTTACATCGTTGAAAATCGCCTAATCCAATTAGGTCTTTGGCAAGTCTTCTCTAAGTATGAAAATCTAACCGTGATGTGTCCTGAGCGATTAAAAGCCATTGAGTTTGCAGATGTAAATCTTGTGACACTAGAAAGTGGGGCGCAGTTTGAAGCTAACTGGGTGATTGGTGCTGATGGTGCAAACTCTAAAGTTCGTCAATTGTCTGGAATTGGTGTAACTGCGTGGGATTACCGACAACACTGCATGTTGATTAACGTGAAAACAGAATTGCCTCAGCAAGATATTACTTGGCAACAATTTACACCTTCAGGCCCACGTTCATTTTTACCTCTGTGCTCTTTGAGTAACGACGATGGTCAAATAGTAGGCCAAGGTTCTTTGGTTTGGTATGACTCGCCTAAACGTATTAAACAACTGTGTGCGATGGGTAAACCTCAACTAAGGGAAGAAATCTTACGTCATTTCCCTGCAGAATTAGGCGATATTGAAGTTTTACAGTTTGGCTCATTCCCACTCACTCGTCGTCATGCGCAAAGCTACTCAAGCAAAAATTGCGTATTAGTGGGTGACTCTGCCCATACGATCAACCCGCTTGCAGGGCAAGGGGTAAACTTAGGCTTCAAAGATGTAGACGTTCTCCTTTCGGTAACAGAACAACAAGAAAAGCTGGAAGATACCTTACTCGCGAAATACGAACGCGCACGTCGACCTGACAACTTACTCATGCAGACGGGCATGGACTTTTTCTATAAAGGTTTTAGCAACGATCTAGGGCCATTGAAGTTCGTACGTAATTCTGCATTGAAGCTTGCTGAAAACTCAGGGCCAATTAAGGCTCAAGTACTGAAATACGCGTTAGGTATGTAGTAAGCTACTCAAATCACAGATAGAAAAAAAGCGAGCCATGAGCTCGCTTTTTTAATTCGGCAAATCTAATGATTTCCCGAGTCCAGAACCAAAAAAAGAAAAAACCCAGCAAAGTCATGCTGGGTTTTCCGATAATGGTGCGGAAGGAGAGACTTGAACTCTCACACCTTGCGGCGCCAGAACCTAAATCTGGTGCGTCTACCAATTC